>JADGRJ010000192.1 GCA_017881025.1 Rhizobacter sp.
GGCTTTTAGATACCGGCTTTCGCGCCGCATATGTCAGCAATGGGTCGCCTGCGGGTCCTCCCGCTTTCGATCGCCTTGCCCGGAACCTGCCGTTCGCAGTGGCCAGCCGAACAGTGGACGGTCGCGTACACCCGGACCCGGCCATGAGCGGACTGTCGTCGCCGCCAACCCAACTCCGCTGTGAGCAGTCGCTCGATTGCTGCTCCGTCTAAGGCTTAGTGCCCCTTCCTATTGTCAGTTGGGAGTGGGATCTGCCCGCCATGCCGAGGGAGTGCGCTTCGCCCAGTTTCGAAATGCGCGCGAGAATGCGTTCGGTCCGTGTACTGCAATGCCACGGCGATTTCCGCGACCGGGAGTCGCGTATTGCGAAGAAGCTGGCGAGCGAGTTCGAACCGTGTGACGGTGATGAGGCCCTGCAAGCTCTTCCCCTCGTCTTCAAGCCGTCGTCGCAGCGTCCGCTCGCAAATCCTAAACAGACTGCCATCGGCCCCGGCAGTTGCGGTTCCACTCAGCAGCATTTGCTGAAGCACGACTTCTACTTGCTCGCTGAACTGCAGCGGACCATTCACTTGCGCATTGCGGATGGCCGTCGCAAGTGCGCGATGCACGTTTGCGCATTGCTTGCGAACCGCAACAGACCTCAGAACGACCGGTTGCAGACGGTGACAAGCAAAGAGAGTGATTTGACAGGCAGCTTCACTTGCGCGCCCCCGCCATGACCAATTTTTCGCCATCTGGCTGCACCTGCTTCTTGCACCGCGGTTCGATAAGCATGCGGATCTGTTCTCGAGCATCCGTCAACGTCGCCACAATGTGGGTTCTTGCGTCAGAGCCGATTCGCTCTTTCGCCTCCGTCAGGTCGCCCGGTGCGTTCCATAACCCCACCACCAGATTCAATTTTGGATACCGGCGACGAAGACGCATGCGCAGGCGGCGAGCATGCGCCACGGCCGCGGGAGGCGCGGCGGATATGCAGATCACATCGGCTTTGCGCTGTTCCACGTAATCAACCAGTTCGCTCGCCGCGACCGTCGCCGTAGCCGGGACGGTCTCCACGACACAGCCGCGGATGTCCACGATTTGCGCGAGCATCATTCCAGCTAGTTCATCCCCCTCGCCGTGAGCCGGCAGGCAGAGGAGGCAAAGGCCTGGCAGACTAGCCCGATCACCAAGACTGGAATCTGCTACGGCCTCTTTCACGTCCTCGCTGCTCTCCGTCGCGCGCAGTTCCTGCTGGCGCTCACCCCGTTCCTGAATCATGGACTTCAGTGTCTGCAAAATGAACTTGTGCCGGCTTTCCTCAAGCTCACCCCGACGCCAATGCGTTTCGGCCGAAGCCAGTGCCGGGATCAGCACCGTATCGTAGACTTCAACGAGCGGTGCGTGCTCGAAGTATTCGTCGAGCAATTCGGTCGCCTCTTCATCATCTCCCGCCAAGAGCCGCTGATAGATTCGCTTCGTGGGCTCGAACACCGGCTTGTCGCCCAGCAGTGTGTTCAAGAAGGAAAACTGTGGAACGTGTTTGCCGACCACCAGCAGGCACACGGTCAGCGGGGTCGCCAGCAGCAGCCCCACCACTCCCCACAACCAGGTCCAGAAGACAGCCGCCAACAGCACCGCGACAGCCGACACACCCGTGTTCTTGCCATAGAGCCACGGCTCGAGGACGTTGCTGATGAAGAGTTCCAGAACCACGAACAACCCGATCGTGAGGCTCGGCGCCACCCAGTCGCCCGATATGGCCATCGACAGGCCGAGCGGCATTGCAGCAGCAAGCCATGGGCCGATGTAGGGAATGAACCGAAGGGTCGTGGCTAGGATTCCCCACAGAATGGGGTTGGGCACGCCGATCAGATAGAGCCCGCTACCCACGGCGGTGCCGAAAATGACATTGACAAGGAACGCCGTCGCGAGGTATCGACTGACCCGTGTACCGGCGTCTTCCAGCATCTGCGTGGTCAGTGTCATTTGACCCTGCCCAACCAGGAGGATGAACCGATCGCGCAGGTCGTCGCGACGGATGAGGAAGAACACGACGAGCACGATCACCACAGCGATCGAGCCCAATACCTCCAGCACGGTGCCGAACATGCTGCCAAAGACTTGCAGCGGACTCGCCGGCGAGGAAATGATCCGAACCGCATAGGGCCATTCCCTGGTCCCCTGCGGCGCGTGAGCCAGTTCAACGGGCGACAGGTTCTCGCTCATTCCCTGTGCTGTTCTTGTTATCCTGCCCAGCGTGGCGCCGACATGGGCGTTGGCCGATTGCAGCTTCGCTCTCAGATTGGTCTCGTATTCGGGCATTCGGGGGGCCAGGTCCGACACTTGAATCACGGCCATCCATGTTGCGCCGCCGAGCACCGTGAAGCCAACGAGTGCCGTTACCACCACGGCCGGGACACGGGCGAGCCAGTGCCGCTCGAGCCAGTCACACACGGGGCTCAACAGGAAGCTCAACAGCACGGCCAGCGTCATGGGGACCAGCACACCCTTGGCCAAGTAAAGCGCCGCAACAACCACGGCGATCGACGCCAACACAAGGGCGGATTTGGCCAGATGGTCAGAGGGTGCCAAAGGATGTAAGGCCGACGTTCAAGATCAATTCCACTTGTGGGGACAATCAATCCCGGTGGGTGATCGAGCGATAGTGATGCAGATTGCGTCTCATCTGTGCGATAGCCGATGCGGTCCGTGCGGTGGCCCGGTCTTGATCGACGTCAACGTCAACGGATAGGCTTCATGCGCACGGATGCACCCTGATGGGTCATCGGCCTGCAGACGTCGGCCGAGCTCATGCGTCATCGTCGAACGCAACTGCTCCAAGGCCTCCACGCATTCCAGCACGCTGGTTCCGGATACAGCCGAATCCTCAGCCCGATTCGCAGGCGTCGAGAACTGCGCGCTCCTGACGAGCCGTACGAGTCGCCCCGTGACAGCGCGGAAGAGATCATCCCAGTCTTCGACGGCGACATCCCCGCCGGACGATCCGCGGACGACCCCGTCGCATGCGAATTGAGTCATGTTTTGCTTCCCATCTCCACGCGCTCGAGTTGCCGCAGCCAGCGCTTCCGAGTGACATTGGGCAGCGCTGCCAGCAGATGGTTCTGTGTCGCTTCGGGCAAACTTCGCATGGAATCTCCCTGGGCAAGTATCTGTATTCGTGCTGTTTGTAGCGGTTCCTCTCGGAGTCGCCTTGACGAAGGTCAAACCGCCCGATGGCCCATGTGCTCTAGCGTACAGATGACGGGCACCGGGCCGGTAGATTCTGTAGTCGCGCAGCAGACTCTCGGAACTGCCGCCGAAACCAGGGGAGTCCATCATGAATGCCGATCCCCGCAGTGGGCCACGCTGGAGTACCTCGTCTTTCGGCGACGCCCCGGACGTTTCTCCCGTGGAACTGGGTGCCCTTGGCGAACACCTCGGTCGGTGCAAAAGGCCCCGGGGCCGTCTCTTTGCGCTGCAATGCTTCGCGCAGACACTTGACGAGTTTCTCGCGCCACGCTTCATCACCATAGTGGTGGGGGCCACTTTGCTGATCGCCGCGGCAGCGCTGTTGCTCTAGAAACCTCCGTCCTTCCCAGCCGAGAGCCCCGCCCATGTCACGGACGACCTACAGCGCCCGCATCACGGGGCCGTTGCACTACACCACGAGCAGCGGCAAACAGGCTGACGTGCCACTGGGGCCCTGCCTGATCGAGCAAGTCGACGGACAAAGGGTCGACATCGTCTGGGGGGCCAAGCGGCGAGAAGTCCGCCGAGCTGGCATTCAAGGAACTCGAGGCCGCGGAAGATTGCGGAAACCTCGAATGGAACACGTGGTCCCCGCTGCCCATCCGTGCGCTGTCGCCCTTTGGCACCTGGTGAGCGCGCCGTCTGCGCGTAGGTGGGAACGCCCGGCGACGCCGCAGTAGTCCCCGGGCCCGGATGAGCGTGGGACATTGCCGAAACACACTCAGCGGAACACTGTGACGCCGTCAACGGGCATACATTGGGACAAATGCTGGTCCGGAGAAGATCTGAATGTCGGCTCACGGGCGGCGATTTCGCGGTCTTGAGCGACTGAAACGGGTCGTGAGTTGCAGTTCGTAGCCTATGAGAGCAGCCGCTGGGCAGCCTGTTCGTGGCGGCAATCGTCGTCAGCCATTCAATTTGCGTGAGAGACCGGTTCGAAGGTAGAGCGGACAGCCGACACGGTGAAGCATCAGTGTCCGGTTTTTGCAACCACGGTCATTGGGATGCCGGAATTGAACGGCGGGAGCTAGTCTGAAGCCGACATTCGTCGTCAAGGGTTGATCGGCCGTTTCTGGCCGGAAGTGGTCCTCGACCGGAGGTGCTTCGATCTCCATGGCGGAGCGCTTCTCCGCCAATTTCACCTGCTACGAGCCTCCACGACTTCACCTCACCCATCGTCCGACCCACCGAACGCGTATGGACGAGCCACACGCGAACGGCCCGCTTCGCCAAAGGTGGTACAGCGCACGAGGCATGAAGGAGGCGGCGCCGATTGACCACGTTGCCACCCCGCTAGCGCAGCCGGCATCTCGACACTCATGGCTGACCGGATCCGAGCGCCGCCCCGGTTTTTCGACTGCGCGATCGAGCGGTCGTCTCAACTCTCGGCGGCGTCCTCCCCTTTGGGGTTGCGCAAGTGCCTACCGCGGCGTACGGTTCGAGACCCTGAGTCGACTCGGGAGGATTCGCTGCGGTGCTCGAATTCGTCAAGAGCGGCTTCGACATGTCGGTGCGATTCCGCACGGAAGCGACCCGGGAAGTCAGGTCCCGGTCCAAGAAGGCGACCGCAGCCTGAACAGACCCTTGTCCCAATGATCCCGTCACGCTGACCAGCATCGTACCCACGGCTGAAGGCACCAACCACGCACGAAAATGAACCTCAACGACACCCCCGCCGCGCTGCTGATCCCCGCCGAATTCGAGGAGGGTCTCGCGCGCCAGCGCGCCGCCTACCTGGCCGAGCCGAACCCCAGCCATGCACAGCGCGTGGCCGACCTGAAGACCCTGGCGCGCATGCTCAAGGAGAACCAGGCCGCGCTCGTGGAAGCGATCGAGCGCGACTACACCAACCGCTCGGATTTCGAGACCCTGTTCGCCGAGTTCTTCGCCGTGCTCGACGGCATCCGCGACACCGCCAAGAAGGTCAAGCGCTGGATGAAGCCGACCAAGCGGCACGTCGACGTGATGATGTACCCGCTGGCGAAGAACCGCATCATTCCCCAGCCGCTGGGCGTGGTCGGCGTCATCGTCCCGTGGAACTTCCCGCTCTACCTGAGCATCGGGCCGCTGACGAGCATCTTCGCGGCGGGCAACCGGGCGATGGTCAAGATGTCGGAGAACTCGGCGAACCTGGCGCGGTTGCTGATGTCGCTGAGCCCGAAGTACTTCCCGGCCGACAAGCTGGCGTTCTTCGAAGACGGCGGTGGCCGCGGCCCGGCGTTCAGCGCCTTGCCGTTCGACCACCTGATGTTCACCGGCTCGGGCCAGACCGGGCGCGCCGTGATGGCCAGCGCCGCGCGCAACCTGACCCCGGTGACGCTCGAGCTCGGCGGCAAGTCGCCGGCGATCGTCGGCCCCGACTTCCCGATCAAGACCGCCGCCGAGCGGCTGCTGTGGGTCAAGATGTTCAACGCCGGCCAGGTGTGCCTGAGCGTCGACTACCTGTTCCTGCCCGAAGGTCGCGTCGACGAGTTCGTTGCCCACGCCAAGCGGCTGGTGGCCGAGCGCTACCCGGACATCAACGGCCCCGACTACACGTCGATCATCGACGAGCGTTCGTACCAGCGCCTGACCGCCACCCTCGACGACGCGCGCGCCAAGGGCGCGACGCTCATCAACCTGATGCCGACCCAGAAGCCCGACCCGGCGCTGCGCAAGTTCGTGCCGCACCTGGTGCTCGACGTCAGCGACGACATGGCGGTGATGCAGCGCGAGATCTTCGGCCCGATCCTGCCGATCAAGACCTATCGCGACGCCGAGGACGTGGTGCGCTACGTCAACTCGCACGACCGGCCGCTGGCAATCTATCCGTTCACCCACGACCGGGCGCTGCAGGACCTGCTCATCAACCGCGTGATGTCGGGCGGCGTCTCGGTCAACGAGGGGCTGATGCACGTGGCCCAGCACGACCTGCCGTTCGGCGGCGTGGGCGCCAGCGGCATGGGCCACTACCACGGCTACGAGGGCTTCACCACCTTCTCCAAGCTGCGCCCGGTGTTCTACCAGGCGCCGTTCTCGGCGATCCAGATGATGTTCCAGCCGCCCTACGGGACGCGCGCCGCGAAGATCATGAACTGGCTGATCAAGCTCAGGGGTTAGCGCCATGCGGCCTGCATATATCTCGATGCCGCACCAACGCGCATCACCATCCTCCAGGCGCCTCGGTGAGATGAGTCATGCCAGCCCTCTCAGTCCTCGACCTCGCAATGTTCGTGCTCAATCTGCCCGAACGCATTCGTGTCGGATTCACCGACAAGCTCCACGCGCGTCTCGCCGAAGGTCCGGGCGGGGCCGCCGAAATGGTGCCCGGGCAGCATCACCTGCGCCTTAACATGTACGTGGGTCAGGTGCAGGGGGGACAGATGAAGGTCATCGAGAACCTGGGCGTGATCGATCCCGGCGAGCGCGTACTAAGCGCGCAATGAGCAAGGAACCTGAGATGAAGCTCTACTACCACCCGGCCTCCACCGCGAGCCGGCCCGTGCTGCTCTTCGCTGCGGAGAGTGGGTTGGATCTCGACTTGAAGCTGGTCGACATCTTCAAAGGCGAGCACCTGCAGCCGGCTTATCGGGCGCTCAACGCGAACGCGCTGGTGCCGATGCTGGAGGACGGCGACTTTCGCCTCACCGAGAGCTCGGCGATCCTGAAATACCTGGCCGACAAGATTGACTCGCCGCTGTACCCCAAGGACCTGAAGCAGCGGGCCCGCGTCAACGAGCGCATGGACTGGTTCAACACCCAACTGAGCCGCGATTACTGCTTCGGCCTGGTCTTCGCCCAGCTGCTGCCGCACCACAAGCGGCGCAGCGACGAGGCGCAGGCCGGCACGGTGCAGTGGGGCCAGGAGCGCTCGAAGGTATGGCTGCAAGTCCTCAACGACCACATCCTCGGCCCCGGGCACAACTACGTGTGCGGCGATGCGATCACCATCGCGGACTATTTCGGCGCCGGACTGCTCACCTTGGGCGAGGTGATCGGCTGCGAATTCGCAGACCATCCCTACGTGCAGGGCTGGCTGGCGCGCATCAAGGCGCTGAAGAGCTGGAAGTCGGTGAACGCCACGCTCGACGGGATCACCGCCGCGCACAAGGGCGAGTCGTTCGCGACCGTGTGAAGCGCCGGGGCGCGGGCGTTCAGAAGCCGAAGTCTTCCTTCGGCACAGCCCGTGCCTGCTCGCATTCGCGCCGGAAGTCGTAGGGCACTTCGCTCGCGCAGTCGGGCCACTTGCCGCTGGCGAGCCAGAACTCGACGAGTCCGAGCCGCGCGCACAACGGCGCGAAGCGCCGGTCGTTGCGCAGCTCGGGCATGCTGGCCTGGAACAGCAGCGCGGTGCGGTAGCCGTCGGGCCCCATGATGTCGTCGGCACGGCCGGCCGGCCCCAGGCGTGCGGCGTCGGCGGCGGCATAGGCCTCGTCGACCAGGCCCAGGTGGGCCGCGTACACGAGGCGTGACACGTCGACCCGGCCCGTCCTGCGAACATGCGCCGCGAG
>JADGRJ010000003.1 GCA_017881025.1 Rhizobacter sp.
TCGAGGTCGACCCAGACGCCGCGCTTGAGCCCGTGCGGCAGGACGACCGTGCCGTAGCGGATCCGGATCAGCCGGCTCACCGTCAGGCCGACCGCGTCGAAGAGCCGGCGCACCTCGCGGTTGCGCCCTTCGGTGATGACGACGCGGTACCACTCGTTGAGGCCTTCGCCGCCGCCGTTGACGATCGACTTGAACGCGGCGCGCTGGCCGTCGATCTCGACGCCCTCGAGCAGCTTGGCGCGCGCCGCATCGTCGAGGTGGCCCATGACGCGCACCGCGTACTCGCGTTCGACGCCGAAGCGCGGATGCATGAGCTGGTTGGCGAGGCCGCCCGAGGTCGTGAACAGGAGCAGCCCCTCGGTGTTGATGTCGAGGCGTCCGACCGATTGCCACTTGCCCTGCTGCAGGCGCGGAAGGCGGCGGAAAACCGTCGGCCGGTGCTGCGGATCGTCGTGGGTGACGATCTCGCCTGCCGGCTTGTGGTACGCGATGATCCGCGCCGGCGGCGGCACGATGCGCAGGCGCACCGGCTTGCCGTTGACCTCGACGCGGTCGCCGAACGAGATGCGCTGGCCGGTGTGCGCCGGCTCGCCGTTGACGGTGATCCGGCCCTCCTGGATCGCCTCTTCCATGTCGCGGCGCGAGCCGACTCCCGCCTGCGCCAGCACCTTGTGCAGCTTGGGCGCGTCGGGCTCGGGCGCGAGGATCCGCTTGCTCGCCGTTTCTTCGCTCTCGGGCTCTTCGGCGACCTCGGTGTCGAACTCGCCCGACAGCACCTGGGCGAACACCTCGGTCGCCTCGACCGGAACGACCGGCTGGAGGTGGCGCGGCAGCGGACCTTCGAAGTTCGCGGGCAGCGCCAACGGCCGAGCAAAGCTGCGCTCGTCGCGGCCTTCGCCGCCCTCGCCGCGATCGCCGCGACGGCGGTCGCGCCGGTTGCGCCGTCGGCTGCGCTCGCCGGCAGGCGGCGCGCCGCCGGGTTCGTCGTTGCCGCCGTTGCCGTCACCGCCGCCGTTGCCACCGACATCGGCGCCAGCGTGTTCGACACCGCCCTCCGCGCCGGCGCGCGCCGCCGCGCCGGGATCGGCGCGACCTTCAGGCGCCGTCACGGGCGCGCTCGCTTCGGCCGGAGCGCTGCCCGCGTCGACCGCCGGCGGCTTGCGACGACGCCGAGGCGCCGCTGTCGCGCCCTCGGATGGCGACGACGCGCTGTCGGCGTCAGCGGCCGGAGCGACGGGCAACGAGGGATCTGCGGGAGCATTCATGCGTGCGGTTCCAGAGCATCTGCATCGGCAGGGGGACGATCGACCGGGGGCTCGCCCACGGCATCGGCCGCGGGCTCGACAAAGGAGAGAGTGGCTTGCGATTCACCATCCGGCAAGGCGGCTGCCTGCGGGATCGGCTCGCCGTCGGCGCCTTCGAGCGTCGGCAGCTGCTCGAGCGAGGTCAGGCCGAGGTCATCGAGGAGCTGGCGCGTCGTCGCCAGCAGCGCCGGCCGGCCCGGCGCCTCGCGGTAGCCGATCGCCTCGATCCAGCCGCGGTCCTCGAGCTGCTTGACGACCGAGCTGGCGACCGCGACGCCGCGGATGTCCTCGATGTCGCCGCGCGTCACCGGCTGCCGGTAGGCGATGATCGCGAGGGTCTCGAGGACGGCGCGCGAATACTTCGGCGGCCGCTCGGGGTCGAGGCGGGCCAGGTACGGCGCCATCTCGGCGCGGCTCTGATAGCGCCAGCCGGTCGCGACCGCGACCAGCTCGATCGCGCGGTCCTTGCAGTCCTCGGCCAGCTCGTCGAGCAGCGTGCGCAGCGTGTCGTTACCGACCTCGCCTGCGAACAGGGCGCTCATCTCGCGCAGCGCCATCGGCTGGCTCGAGCAGATGAGCGCGGCCTCGAGGACGCGCTTGGCATCCAGGGTCTTCATGTCGTCGTGAAATCCTCGGCCGCGTCGCGGCGCGGCGGTCGGGCGCGTCGGGGGACGCGGCGGGTTCGGCGGGGTTTCCCGCCGCGGTTGCTTGCACCCTCGGGTGCGGTCACGTCTCGATGGTCTCGCCGAGCGGTTCGGCCGGGCGTTTCGCCGCGGGACGAACCCTTCGCATCGAAAGGGAATGGGCGATTGTACCTACTGGCGCCGCTGGGCGGGCGAAGTTCAGTCCGGCCCGGCGACGACGACCTCGGCCCAGGCGTGAGCGAAGTCTCCCGGCGGCGCCGATTCGAAGCTCACGCGCTCGCCGGATCGTGGGTGGACGAAGGCCAGGGTGGTGGCATGAAGTGCCTGGCGCTGCATGCCGAGCGCCGGCGCGCCGCCGTAGAGGCGGTCGCCGACCAGCGGCAGGCCGCGCGCCGAGAGGTGGACGCGGATCTGGTGCGTCCGGCCGCTGTGCAGCGTGCAACGGAGCGCGGCGAACCCGCCGCGGGCGGCGACGCGCTCGACGTCGGTTCGCGCCGGCTTGCCCGACGCGACGATCGCCATTCGCGTCCGCATCTTCGGATCGCGGCCGATCGGCGCCTCGACGCTCCAGCGCGCCTCGGCCGGCGTGCCGTGCGCGATCGCGAGGTAGCGGCGCTGGACCTCGCGCGCCGCGATCGCGCGCGTCAGCGCCGTCACGGCGGCGAGCGTCCGGCCGACGACCATCAGCCCCGACGTGTCCTTGTCGAGCCGATGGACGATGCCGGCACGCGGCAGCGCCGCGCTCGCCGGATCGCGCGCGAGCAAGGCGTTGAGGAGCGTGCCCGACCAGTTGCCGGCGGCAGGATGGACCACCATGCCGGCCGCCTTGTCGATGACCAGGACATCGTCGTCCTCGTGGACCACCGCGATCGGCAAGGCCTCGGCGCGGTAGGCGCGGCTCTCCTCGGTCGGCTGCAGCGTGACCGCGATGCGCTGGCCGGCGCGAACGCGCTGCGCCGGGCTGACGACGGCGACGCCGTCGACCTTCGCCCAGCCCGCCTTGATGAGCTGCTGGAGATGGTTGCGCGAAAACTCGGGGACGAAGGCGACGACCGCCTTGTCGAGCCGCTCGCCATGCAGCGCCGCGCCGACGGTCGATTCGCGGCGCTCGACGGCCGCGTCCTCTGCATCGTCGCCGTCGGCGTCAGCGGCGGCGTCAGCGGCGGCGGCGGCGGCGGCGATGGCGGCGGCGATGGCATCGTCCTCGGGGCGGGGATCATCGACCATATAAGATTCAGATCCGGCCCAAAGCGTCACGCCTTTCGTCGATCGCTGCCCACTCCACCCTTCCCGCATGAGAACGAAACCCTCGTCCTGGCGTTCATGGATCGCAGTGTCGGCGATCTCGAGCGCGATCGCCCTCCTCTCGGCGTGCGACACGACGCCGCGCGACGAAATGGCGCGCTGGACGCCCGAGCGGCTCTATACCGAGGCCAAGGAAGAGGCCGCGGCCGGCAACTTCGAGAAGGCGGTCAAGCTGTACGAGCGCCTCGAGGGCCGCGCCGCGGGCTCGGTCCTGGCGCAGCAGGCGCAGATCGAGCGCGCCTACTACCTGTGGAAGAGCGGCGAGAAGGCGCAGGCGCTGTCGACGCTCGAGCGCTTCATCAAGCTGCATCCGACCAGCCCGGCACTCGACTACGCGCTCTACCTGCAGGGCCTGGTCAACTTCAACGACAACCTCGGCCTGCTCGGCAACCTCGCGAGCCAGGACCTGTCGGAACGCGACCAGCAGGCGTCGCGCGATTCGTACCAGTCGTTCCGCCAGCTGACCGAGCAGTTCCCGCAATCGACGTACGCCGACGACGCGCGCGTGCGGATGAACTACATCGTCAACTCGCTCGCCGCCTACGAGGTGCACGTCGCCCGCTACTACCTGCGTCGCGGCGCCTACGTCGCCGCCGCCAACCGGGCCCAGCAGGCGGTGCAGGAGTTCCAGCGCTCGCCGTCGACCGAAGAGGCGCTCGTCATCCTCGCCCAGAGCTACGACCGCCTCGGCCTGACCGAGCTGCGCGACGACGCCGAGCGCGTCCTCAAAGCGAACTTCCCGAACTCGACGATCAACACCGACGTCTTCGGGCGCCGCAAGACGCCCTGGTGGCAGATGTGGTGATCGCGTCGGCCGGCGGCAGCCGCGCCGTCTAGGGCCTGTTAACGCTATGGGAGGGCGCGAGCCCTCCCATAGCGTTAACAGGCCCTAGACCGCGGCGACGCCCGCGAGCTCGCGCAGCCAGGCGATCGCCTCGGCCTCGTCGTCGACGCGCGTCATCGGCGGCAGCGCAGCGAAGAGGCGGCGCCCGTAGCCCATCGTCGCCATGCGAGGATCGCAGACGACGAGCAAGCCGCGATCGGTCTCGCTGCGGATCAGCCGCCCTGCGCCCTGCTTCAGCGCCACCGCCGCCTCGGCGACGAAGTACTCGGCGAAGGCGTTGCGACCGTCGCTCTCGAGCCGCTTGACGCGCGCCTCGACGAGCGGATCGTTGGGCGGCGGAAACGGCAGCTTGTCGATGATCACGCACTGGAGCGCTTCGCCGGCAACATCGACGCCTTCCCAGAAGCTCTGCGAGCCGACCAGCACCGCGTGCGGCGCATCGAGGAAGCGCTGCATCAGCTGGCGCTTCGAGCCTTGGCCCTGGACCAGCACCTCGATCGCCTCGCCGGCGGCGTCGAAGGCGACGCGCAGCTGCGCGCCGACCGCCTGCAGCGATCGCAGCGTCGTCGTCAGCACGAAGGTGCGGCCGCCGAGCGCCGTCGCGCAACGCGCGGCGAGCCTCGCGACCGCGTCGGCATGGCCGGCGTCGCTCGGCTTGGGGAACGCGCGCGGAACAAAGACGCGGGCGTGGCTGCGGTAGTCGAACGGGCTGCCGAGGCGGACGACGCGCGCGTCGTCGAGGCCGGCCGGCTCCGTGAACCAGGTGAGGCGATCGTCGTCGCCGAGCGTCGCCGACGTGAAGATCCACGCCTTCGCGCTCTTGGCCATCTGCTCGCGCAGCGCCTCGCGGATGTCGAGCGGCGACTCGACCAGGCGCGCCTGGTGCGCGAGCAGGTCGATCCAGCGGATGTGGCCGGCCTGCGGCCGATCGCCGAACTGGCCGGCGAGCTGGGCGAGGCGGACGGCGCGCTCGTGGAGACGAACGAAGTCGGGCGCGATCTCGCTCACCGTGTCGAGCGCGCCGGCTGCCGCCTCGCCCGCCTCGGCGACCCGCGTCAGCGCGGCGAGGAAGGCCGCCGCGCCGCTGCGCTCGACCCAGCGCAGCTTGAGGCTGCCGCGCACCTCGCCGATCTCGCCCTGCGCGGCGAGGCGCAGCTCGCGCGCGGCGTGATCGCAGCCGGCGGCGAGCTCCTGCCACGGCGCGAGGCCGCGCGCCTGCTGCAGGCCGACGGCGAGCATGTCGCGCGCGAAATCGATCAGCTGCGCCGAGCCGAGCGTCGTGCCGAGGAACTGGACACCGGCCTCGGCGAGCTGGTGCGCCTCGTCGAAGATCGCGACCTCGACGCTCGGCAGCAGCTCGGCGACGCCGCTGTCGCGCAGCGCCATGTCGGCGAAGAAGAGGTGGTGGTTGACGACGACGAGGTCGGCGAGCATCGCCTCGCGCCGCGCCTTCATGACGTGGCACTGGCGGTACTCGGGGCATTCGCTGCCGAGGCAGTTCTCGCGCGACGAGGTGACGAGCGGGACGATGCTGCTGCGCTCGTCGAGGCCGTCGAGCTCGGCGAGGTCGCCGCTCGTCGTCGTCTGCGCCCAGGCTTCGACCTTGGCGAGGGCGCGCACCGCGAAGCGATCGGGCAGGTGCGCGTCCTGGCGCGCGCGGCCGAGCCGGTGCAGGCAGAGATAGCTCGAGCGGCCCTTGAGCAGCGCCACCGTCACCGGCAGGTTGAGGGCCGTGCGCAGGCGCGGCAGGTCGCGAACGAACAGCTGGTCCTGGAGCGTCTTGGTCGCGGTGCTGAGCAGCGTTCGCGCCCCGCTCAGCAGCGCCGGCACGAGATAGGCGAAGGTCTTGCCGACACCGGTTCCGGCCTCGACGACGAGCGCGCTGCGATCCTCGATCGCGGCGGCGATGGCCAGGGCCATGTCGCGCTGCACCGCGCGCTCGGCGTGGTTCGGGTCGATCGAGGCGAGCGCGCCGTCGGCGCCGAGCGCCAGCTCGACGGCGTCCTGTAACGCGCTCGACGAGTACCGCGGCGCGAGGTCGGCCGGGGTCATTGAAGAGCCTGCGTGCTCCGCACTCCGGTATTCGCCCTTGGGGCGGCCCGGCGGGCTCATGCCGGGCGCTGCGGTTCGAGCTCGGATTCGATTCGCGTGATCCGGTCGCGCAAGAGAAGCCGGCGCTTCTTCAGGCGACGCAACGTGAGGTCGTCGCTGGCGGCGTCGAGGAGGGCGCGATCGATGAGATTGTCGAGGTCCGCATGCTCCATTCGCAGTTCGATCAGCTGCCGCGACAGGGAGTGCAGGTTGTCGTCCATGGACGGCTTCCGACGCGCGACTAGTTCGCGGTTTTGGGCCATTTGGGGGGTATCAAACCGATTATAGTTTTCGACCATGAGCACCTCGAGCCTCGGCTACCGGCTGTCGGCGACGACCGGTATCCACCGTGGCGATCGTGCCTACCAGCAGGACCAGGTCCAGATCCTTCCTCATGCACGCGTTCCCGGCTGCGTGATGGGTGTGCTCGCCGACGGCATGGGCGGCAAGAGCGGCGGGCGCAAGGCCGCCGACCAGGTCATCCTCACCGCGCAGCAGCTCTTCGAGCGCTACGCGCCGACGCGCGACGATCCGACCGAGGCGCTCAAGCAGCTCGTCCTCGAAGCGCACCTGATGATCAAGCTCACGGCGATCACCTCCGAAGAGGAGCCGCACAGCACGATCGCCGCCTTTCTCATCAGCCCGACGCGCGAATGCGATTTCGTCCATGCCGGCGACTCGCGCATCTATCACTTCCGTGCCGCCGAGATGGTGACCCGGTCGATCGACCATTCCTACGTGCAGCGCCTCGTCGACGAGCGGCAGATCACCGAGGAAGAGGCCAACAGCCACCCGCAGTCGAACCTGCTCACCGGCTGCCTCGGCACCTTCCAGGACCCGCCGCTCTCGCAAAAGCACATCGACAAGCTCGAGATCGGCGACAGCGTGCTGTCGTGCAGCGACGGCCTGTGGCACTACTTCACGCCGCGCGAGCTGGGCGCGATCGTCCACGCGCTGCCGCCGCGCGAAGCCACCGAGATGCTGGTCGGCAAGGCGCGCCAACGCGCGCGCGGATCGGGCGACAACCTGTCGCTCGCCCTGGTCCGGGTCGAGCAGCTGGGCTGACGCGAAGCCGACGTCAGCGCGCCGGGGCCGACGCCGGAACCGGCAGCGGCTCGGCCGGCCGACGAGCCTTCAGGCGCGCTGCCGCCTTGTCGAGGACTTCCTGGCGATGCTCGGCCGCCTGCCGCTGCCGCGTCTCGAAGCTCGCGCGATGGCGCGCTTCGCGCTCGCGGCGCTGCTCCGCGCTCTCGCTCCGACCCGGCTTCGGGCCGAGCCCGAGGCCTTCCGGGGCCGGGCGATCACGACCGGCGCCTGATGCCGCGGCGCCGCTCGCTTCCGATCGCTCATGCCTTGGCTCGATCGGCCGCGGCGCCTCGCGACGCGCCGGTGCCGACGCCGCTCGCGCCGCCCGCTCGTGCTCGCGCCGCGCGTCATCGGCCGCCTTCGCGGCAAGCTCGGCGCGGCGCTCCGCCGTGCGTGTGCGCCGCCGTGTCTCGTCGATTTGGAGCTGGCGCGAGCGCAGGGCGTCGAGGCCGCGCCGGCGCTCGACCTTGGCATCGTCGATGCACGAGGTGACGACGAAGCGATCGCGGCATTCGCGCTCGCGCGCTGCGTAGCGCGCCTCGATCGCCGCCCGCGCTTCGGCGATCCGGGCGCGCTCGGCGTCGTCGGCGGCGGCCCCGGCCGGTGTTGGCGCCGCGAGCGCCAGCGTCATCAGCAGCGCGGCGGCCACGGCGTTCGGGATCGGAACGGATCGAAAGACGTTCATGTCAGCGACGTGTCGACGTTGCGGCGCGCCTCGGCGAGGAACTCCGAAGACCGCATCTCGCGCAGCCGCGAGACCGTGCGCGGGAACTCGTGCACCAGCGGGCCCTCGGTGTACAACGCCTCGGGCTCGACCGCGGCCGACAGGATGAGCTTGACGCGCCGGTCGTAGAGGACGTCGATCAGCCAGGTGAAGCGGCGCGCCTCCGAGGCCAGCCGCGGCGACATCTGCGGAACGCCCGAGAGCAGCAGCGTGTGGAACTGGGTCGCGAGCTCGAGGTAGTCGTTCTGCGAGCGCGGCCCGCCGCAGAGCACGCGGAAATCGAACCAGACGACGCCGCCGGCGCGGCGCCGGGCGCGGATCTCGCGGTGCTCGATCTTCAACACCGGGCTCTCGTCCTTGGCCTCGGCGAGGCGCTCGAACACGTCGTTCATCGCCGCGTCGGCCCTCGCGCCGAGCGGCGTGTGATAGAGCTCGACCGCCTGCAGCGTCGACTGCCGGTAGTCGGTCGGACCGTCGACGCTGACGACCTCGAGCTTGTCCTTGAGCAGCTCGATCGCCGGCAGGATGCGCTCGCGGTGCAGGCCGTTGGGGTAGAGGCCGTCGGGCGGGAAGTTGGACGTCGTGACGATGCTGACCCGGTTGGCGAACAGCGATTCGAGCAGGCGGTGCAGGATCATCGCGTCGGTGATGTCGGCGACGTGGAACTCGTCGAGGCAGATCAGGCGAAAGCGGCGCGAGATGCTCTCGCCGAGGTGCTCGAGCGGGTCGCTCGTCCCGGCCATCTCGGCGAGCTCGCGGTGGATCTCGCGCATGAACTCGTGGAAGTGAAGGCGCGTCTTTCGCTGCAGCGGCAGGGACGTGAAGAAGCAGTCCATCAGGAAGCTCTTGCCGCGGCCGACGCCACCCCACAGATAGACGCCACGCGGGATTGGTGGCCGGGCGATCAGCTTGGTCAGCGCGTTCGCGCGCCGCGCCTTGTAGTCGGCCCACTCGCCCTCGCAGCGCTCGAGCGCGTCGATCGCGCGCAGCTGGGCGGGATCGGGCTGGAAGCCGCGTTCAGCGAGCGTCTGCTCGTAGAGCTGGCGGACTCCCACTCAGAAGTTCAGTGCTCGTTTGGCGACGGCGAGCGCCGCTTCCTTGGTCGCCTCCGAGAGGCTCGGATGGGCGTGGCAGATCCGGCCGATGTCCTCGGCGGAAGCCTTGAACTCCATCGCCACCACCGCCTCCGAGATGAGCTCGGAGACCATCGGCCCGATCATGTGGACGCCCAGGATCTCGTCGGTCCTGGCGTCGGCGATCACCTTGACGAAGCCGCTCGTGTCGCCGAGGGCGCGGGCGCGACCGTTGGCCATGAACGGGAAAGTGCCGGCGCGAACCTCGCGCCCCGCCGCCTTCAGCTGCTGCTCGGTCTGACCGACCCAGGCGATCTCGGGGCTGGTGTAGATCACCCACGGGACGGTATTGAAGTCGACGTGCGGCTTCTGGCCGACGATCCGCTCCGCGACGGCGGCCCCCTCTTCCTCGCCCTTGTGCGCGAGCATCGGCCCGCGGACGACGTCGCCGACCGCCCAGACGTTCTCGAGGTTCGTGCGGCAGTCGTCATCGACGGTGACGAAGCCGCGGTCGTCGACGGCGAGACCGACCGCGTCGCCGTTGAGCCCGATCGTGTTGGGAACGCGGCCGATCGAGACGATGAGCTTGTCGCAGGCGAGTGTCTGCGCCTTGCCGGAGGCGTCGGCATAGCTCACTTTGACGCCGGCGGCGCCGCGGTCGACAGCGCTGATCTTGGCGCCGAGGACGATCTTCAGCCCCTGGCGCGTGAACGTCTTGTGCGCCTCGGTGGCGACCTGCGTGTCGACGGCGCCGAGGAACGTCGGCAACGCCTCGAGAACGGTGACGTCGGCGCCGAGCCGGCGCCAGACCGACCCCATCTCGAGCCCGATTACGCCCGAGCCGACGATGCCGAGCGTCTTCGGTACCGCGCCGATCGCGAGCGCGCCGTCGTTGGAGAGGATGTTCTTCTCGTCGAACGGCGCGCCGGGCAACGGCCTCGCGTTCGAGCCGGTGGCGACGATCACGTGCCGGGCCGACAGCGTCTCCGCCTTGGCGCCGGCGACCGCCACCTGCCACAGGCCACCTTCGCCGCGGCCGGCGAACGAGCCACGGCCGTGGAAGAAGCTGACCTTGTTCTTCTTGAAGAGGTAGAGGATGCCGTCGTTGTTCTGCTTCACGACGGTCTTCTTGCGCGCCATCATCCTGGCGACGTCGATCGCGAGCTTGTCGACGACGATGCCGTGCTCGGCGAACTGGTGGCCGGCGTGCTCGAAGTTCTCGGACGACTGGAGCAGCGCCTTCGACGGGATGCAGCCGACGTTGGTGCAGGTGCCGCCCGGCGCCGGGCCGCCCTTCTCGTTCTTCCACTCGTCGATGCAGGCGACCGAGAGGCCGAGCTGGGCAGCACGGATGGCGGCGATGTAGCCGCCGGGGCCGGCGCCGATAACGACGACGTCGAAGCTGTTCGCGGTCGCCATGTCAAATATCGAAGAGGAGGCGGGCCGGGTCCTCGAGCGCTTCCTTCATCGTCACCAGGCCGAGCACCGCCTCGCGGCCGTCGATGATGCGATGGTCGTACGACATCGCCAGGTAGTTCATCGGCCGGATCACGATCTGACCGTTCTCGACGACGGCGCGGTCCTTGGTCGCATGAACGCCGAGGATCGCGGCCTGCGGCGGGTTGATGATCGGCGTCGAGAGCATCGAGCCGAACACGCCGCCGTTCGAGATCGAGAACGTGCCGCCGGTCAGGTCGTCGAGCGAGAGCTTGCCGTCCTTGGCCTTCTGGCCGAACTCGGCGATCTTCTTCTCGATGTCGGCGAAGCTCATCTGGTCGGCGTTGCGCAGGATCGGCACGACCAAGCCGCGCGGCGAGCCGACGGCGATGCCGATGTCGAAGTAGCCGTGATACACGATGTCGTTGCCGTCGACCGATGCGTTGATGACCGGATAGCGCTTCAGCGCCGCGACCGCGGCCTTCACGAAGAAGCTCATGAAGCCGATCTTGACGCCGTGCTCCTTCTCGAATTTCTCCTGGAAGCGCTTTCGCATCTCGATCACCGGCGCCATGTTGACTTCGTTGAACGTCGTCAGGATGGCGTTGGTCGACTGTGACTGCAACAGCCGCTCGGCGATGCGCGCGCGCAGCCGGCTCATCGGCACGCGCTGCTCCGGGCGATCGCCGTATTGCGCCGATGTCGGCGCGGCGACCGCTGGCAGCGGCGCGGATGCCGGCGCCGCGGCGCGAGGTGCAGGCACCGGAGTCGGCGCGGGCGTCGCTGCCCCCGTCCTGGCCGCCGCCGTTGCGGCCGCGACCGGCGGCGCGTTGAGCACCTCGAGCACGTCGCCCTTGGTGACGCGGCCACCCTTGCCGGTGCCTTGCACCGAGCCGACCGACAGGTCGTGCTCGGCCATCAGCTTGGCCGCCGCCGGCATCGCGACCTCGCTCTTGGTCTCGGCGAGCGCCGCGACCTCGGGCGCAACGCCAGGCGCCTGGCCGGCCGCCGGCTGGGCGGGTGGCACGCTCTTGATCTGCATCTCGCCCGAGTCTTCTTCCTTACCTTCGGTGTCGATCTTGGCGATCACCTCGTCGCCGATGCAGCTGTCGCCGTCGTTCTTGACGATCTGCGCGAGCACGCCCGCTGCCGGCGCCGGCACCTCGAGGACGACCTTGTCGGTCTCGATCTCGACCAGGATCTCGTCGAGCTCGACCGCCTGCCCGGGCTTCTTCTTCCACTGCAGCAGCGTCGCTTCGGCGACCGACTCCGACAGCTGCGGAACCTTCACTTCGATCAGTGCCATCTCGTGTGCCTTGTTGTTCTTGTGCCGTCGCTCACTTGGTCAGGACGAAGCCCTTGAGCTTGCCGAAGGCTTGCTCGAGCAGCGCCTTCTGCTGTTCCTGGTGCAGGTGCGCGTAGCCCACCGCCGGCGACGACGACGGCGCCCGCCCGGAGTAGGCGAGGCGCTGGCCGTCGTTCATGTTCTCGTGGATGTAGTGCTGGACGAAGAACCAGGCGCCCTGGTTCTGCGGCTCGTCCTGGCACCAGACGACCTCGGTCAGGTTGGAGTACTTCTTGAGCTCGGCAGCGAACGCCTTGTGCGGGAACGGATAGAGCTGCTCGACGCGGACGATCGCGACGTCGGCGTTCTTCCTCTCGGCGCGGGTGCGGACGAGGTCGTAATACACCTTGCCCGAGCAGGCGATCAGGCGCTTGACGCGATCGGCGTTGACCTCGGCGCTCTGCTCGCCGATGACGGTCTTGAACTCTCCCTTGGTGAAGTCGGTGAGCGGCGAGCCCGCGTCCTTCGCGCGCAGCAGCGACTTGGGCGTCATGATGATCAGGGGCTTCCTGAACATGCGCACCATCTGCCGGCGCAGGACGTGGAAGATCTGGCTCGCCGACGTCGGTTGGACGACCTGCATGTTGTTGTCGGCCGAAAGCTGCATGAAGCGCTCGAGCCGCGCCGACGAGTGCTCCGGCCCTTGGCCTTCGTAGCCGTGCGGCAGCATCAACGTCAGCCCGTTGGCGCGGCCCCACTTCACCTCGCCCGAGGCGATGAACTGGTCGATGACGACCTGCGCGCCGTTGACGAAGTCGCCGAACTGCGCCTCCCAGATGACGAGCGTGTTCGGCTCGGCGCTGGCGTAGCCGTACTCGAAGCCGAGCACCGCCTCCTCGGAAAGCAGCGAGTCGATGACGACGAACGCTGCCTGGCCGTCGGCGACGTGCTGCAGCGGCGTGTACGTGCCCTCGTCCCAGCGCTCGCGGTTCTGGTCATGGAGGACGGCGTGGCGGTGCGTGAAGGTGCCGCGCGCCGAGTCCTCTCCCGACAGGCGCACCGCGTAGCCGCTCGCGACCAGCGACGCGTAGGCGAGGTGCTCGCCCATGCCCCAGTCGACCGGAGCCTCCCCTCGGCCCATCGCGGCACGATCGGCGAGCACCTTGTCGACCAGCGGATGGACCTTGAAGTTGGCCGGGACGGTCGTGATCCGCTCGGCGAGCCGCTTCAGCTCGGCGAGCGGCAAGGCGGTGTCGGCGGCATCGGTCCACTTCCTGCCGAGGAACGGCGTCCAGTCGACCGCGTACTTGCTCTTGTAGTTGGTGAGCACCGGGTCGTAGCTGCTCTTGCCGGCGTCGAGCGCGGCGCGCGTCGCCTTGACCATGGAGTCGGGGCCGTCGGCCGGCAGCACGCTCTGGGCGACGAGCTTGTCGCCGTAGAGCTTGCGCGTTCCCGGGTGCGCCGCGATCTTCTTGTACATCAGCGGCTGCGTCATCGCCGGCGTGTCCTGCTCGTTGTGGCCGAGCTTTCTGAAGCAGACGATGTCGACGACGACGTCCTTGTTGAACTCCTGGCGGTAGTCGAGCGCGAGCTGGCTGCACAGGACCACGGCCTCGGGATCGTCGCCGTTCACGTGCAGCACCGGCGCCTCGATCATCTTGACGACGTCGGTGCAATAGAGCGTCGAGCGCGAGTCGCGGGGGTCCGACGTCGTGAAGCCGATCTGGTTGTTGATGACGATGTGGACCGTGCCGCCGGTGTAGTAGCCGCGCGTCTGCGCCAGCGCCAGCGTCTCCATGACGACCCCCTGGCCGGCGAAGGCAGCGTCGCCGTGGACGAGCACCGGCAGGACGGTATCGCCTTCGGAATCGCCGCGGCGGTCGAGGCGCGCCTTCACCGATCCCTCGACGACCGGGTTGACGATCTCGAGGTGCGACGGGTTGAACGACAGGCTCAGGTGGACCGGGCCCCCCGGCGTCGTGATGTCGCTCGAGAAGCCCTGGTGGTACTTGACGTCGCCCGAGGGCAGGTTCTCGGGCGCGGTGTGGTCGAACTCGGCGAACAGGTCCTTCGGCATCTTGCCGAGCGTGTTGACGAGGACGTTGAGGCGGCCCCGGTGGGCCATGCCGATGACGATTTCCTGGACGCCCTTGCCGCCGGCGCGCTGGACGAACTCGTCCATCGAGGCGATGAAGCTCTCGCTGCCCTCGAGCGAGAAGCGCTTCTGGCCGACGTACTTGGTGTGCAGGTAGCGCTCGAGGCCCTCGGCCGCGGTCAGCCGCTCCAGGATGTGGATCTTTTCATCGGCCGGGAACGTCGGCTTAGAGCGGATCGACTCGAGCCGCTGCTGCCACCAGCGCTTCTCGGTCGGCTCGGTGCAGTGCATGTATTCCGCGCCGATCGTGCCGCAGTAGGTCTCGCGCAGCGCCTGAACGATCTGACGCAGCGTCATCTGCTCGTCGGTCGTGAAGTAGGTGTTCGTGGCGCTGAACACCATGTCCATGTCGGCCTCGCTGAGGTCGTAGAACGCGGGCTCGAGCTCGGGAATCCTGGGGCGCTCCTGACGCTTCAACGGGTCGAGGTCGGCCCAGCGCGCGCCGAGCGAGCGGTAGGCGGCGATCAGCGACTGGACGTAGACCTGCTTCCTCGCGATCGCGAGGTCCTCGCTCGAGGCGCGGTTGCCGAAGGCGTTGGCCTTGGCTCGCAGCGCGAACGACTCGACCACCGGCGCGTGCGCCATGTCGCGCGCGCTTGTGCCGTCGGCAGCGGGGACGTTCTGCAGCGCGTCGAAGTACGCGCGCCACTTGTCGGGGACTGAGCCGGGGTTGTCGAGATAGGCCTCGTACAACTCCTCGACGTACGGCGCGTTGCCGCCGAACAGGTACGAGTTCGCCCTGCTTTCCTGCATCATCTTCGCTCACCTTTCGCACCGGTTTCCGGTGCTGCAGTGGGTTCAACAACCTTCCGCGCTACGGCTTCGCCGGCTCACGGACTAGCGACCCGGACCGCGCCTTGCAGCGGCGGGCGGGAAGGACTCTCAAGTCACGAAGGACTGTAGCACTCGCCGACGAGTCTCATGCCGCTAGGGTGGGCTGGCGCGACCCGAACTTCGCACGCGCCGCCTCGTATTCGCTGGCCAGGCGCGCGACCAGCTCGGCCGCCGGAACGACCGCCTTGATCGCGCCGATGCCCTGGCCGCAGCCCCAGATGTCCTTCCACGCCTTCGTCGCGTCGCCGGCGAAGCTCATCTTGGTCGGGTCGCTGTCGGGGAGCGCGTCGGGGTCGAGGCCGGCGTTCCTGATCGAGCCCTTGAGGTAGTTGCCGAGGACGCCGGTGAACAGGCTCGAGTAGACGATGTCGTCGCTCGTCGAGGCGACGATCATCTGCTTGTAGGCGTCGACCACGCGCGCCTCGTCGGTGGCGATGAACGCCGAGCCGACGTAGGCGAAGTCGGCACCCATCGCCTGCGCGGCGAGGACCGCGCCGCCGGTGGCGATCGCGCCGGAGAGCGCGAGCGGTCCGTCGAACCACTCGCGGATCTCGGCGACGAGCGCGAACGGGCTCTTCACGCCGGCATGGCCGCCCGCCCCCGCGGCGACCGCGACCAGGCCATCGGCGCCCTTCTCGACCGCTTTCCGCGCGAAGGCGTTGTTGATGACGTCGTGCATCACGATGCCGCCCCAGCCGTGCACCGCGTCGTTGACGTCGGTGCGCGCGCCGAGCGAAGTGATGACGATCGGCACCTTGTACCGGGCGCAAACGGCGAGGTCGTGCTCGAGCCGGTCGTTGCTCTTGTGGACGATCTGGTTGATCGCGAACGGCGCCGCCGGCCGCTCCGGATGAGCCCGATCGTGCGCCGCGAGCGTCTCGGTGATCTCGGCCAGCCATTCGTCGAGCTGCTCGGCCGGGCGCGCGTTGAGCGCCGGCATCGAGCCGACGATGCCGGCGGTGCACTGGGCGATCACGAGCTTGGGGTTGCTGACGATGAAGAGCGGCGCGCCGAAGATCGGCAGGGGCAGGTTGCGGAGAACGGCGGGCAGCGGCATCGGGTTCCTCGATTCGGAGGGAAGCGTCAGAACGCGTCGAGCGCCATCGCCGTCACGCTCTCGGCGCCGTCGACGATCGCGTCGCGCTGCGCCGGCGCGCGGCTCAGCAGGTGCTCGGCGTAGAAGCGCGCGGTCGCGACCTTGGCGGCGAGGAAGCCGGCGTCGCCCTCGCCATGGGCGAGCAGCCGTTCGGCGGCGAGCAGCGCGCGCGCCATCTGCCAGCCGGCGACGACGTTCCCGGCGAGCATGAGGTAGGGCACCGAGCCGGCGAAGACGGCATTCGGGTTGCCCTTGCCCTGGACGACGACGAAGTCGACGACCTGCTCGAACGCTTGCCGCGCGGCACCGAGGCGCTTCTTCATCGACCGGGCCGCGGCGCTGGCGCTGCCGCCGAGGTCGGCTTCGGTCTCGGCCACCTGCGCGGCGATGCCCTTGGCGACCCGGCCACCGTCGCGCGCGGTCTTGCGACCGACCAGATCGTTGGCCTGGATCGCCGTCGTGCCTTCGTAGATCGTCAGGATGCGGGCGTCGCGAAGGTACTGCGCCGCGCCGGTCTCCTCGATGTATCCCATGCCGCCGTGCACCTGCACGCCGAGGCTCGCGACCTCGATGCTCATCTCGGTGCTGTAGCCCTTCACCAGCGGCACCAGGAATTCGTAGAAGGCCTGGTTCTGCTTGCGCGAGTCGACGTCGGTGTCGTGGTGGGCGGCGTCGAACGCCGCCGCGGCGACGATCGCCATCGCCCGGCACCCTTCGGTGTAGGCGCGCATCGTCATCAGCATGCGGCGCACGTCGGGGTGGTGGATGATGGTCGCGCTGCCGGCGACCGAGCCGTCGACCGGCCGCGACTGGACGCGCTCCTTGGCGAACGCCGCCGCCTTCTGGTACGCGCGCTCGGCGACGGCGATGCCCTGGATGCCGACCGCGTAGCGCGCCGCGTTCATCATGATGAACATGTACTCGAGGCCGCGGTTCTCCGCGCCGATCAGCGTGCCCAACGCCCCCGGCACGGAGGCGTTGCCGCTCCCGCCCGGGCCATCGAGGCCGGCGACGCCACGGTCGCCGAACTGGAGCACTGCCGTCGGGCTCGCCTTGATGCCGAGCTTGTGCTCGATGCTGACGCACCAGGCGTCGTTGCGCGCGCCGAGCGAGCCGTCGGCGTCAACGAGGAACTTCGGCACGACGAACAGGCTTATGCCCTTCACGCCCTCGGGCGCGCCGACGACGCGCGCGAGGACGAGGTGGACGATGTTCTCGGCCATGTCGTGCTCGCCGAAGGTGATGAAGATCTTCGTGCCGAACAGCTTGTAGCGGCCGTCGCCGAGCGGCTCGGCGCGGGTGCGCACGAGCGCGAGGTCCGAGCCGGCCTGCGGCTCGGTGAGGTTCATCGTGCCGGTCCACTCGCCGGAGATCATCTTCGGGATGAAGTGCTCCTGCTGCTCGCGCGTTCCGGCGGTGAGCAGCGCCTCGATCGCGCCGTCGGTGAGCAGCGGGCAGAGCGAAAAGCTCAGGTTGGCGCTGTTGATCATCTCGATGCACGCCGCGCCGATCGTCTTCGGCAAGCCCTGGCCGCCGAAGTCGCCTGGGTGCTGCAGCCCTTGCCAGCCGCCCTCGCCGAACTGGCGGAACGCCTCCTTGAAGCCCGGCGTCGTCGTCACCACGCCGTCCTTCCACGTCGACGGATGGACGTCGCCTTCGTGGTTCAGCGGCGCCAGCACCTCGCCGCTGAAGCGCGCGCACTCCTCGAGCACGGCCTGCGCGGTGTCGAGGCCGGCCTCGTCGAAGCCGGGCAGACGCGCGATCGCTTCGAGATCGGCGAGCTCCTTCATGCAGAACAGCATGTCGTTGACGGGGGCGACGTAGCTCATGGCTCACCTCTGACGTTTGGCGCGGGCGGGGCGAACGCTCGCGTCGAGAAAAAGCCCGTCGACCGATCGATCGGCAGACGGGCTGGCCGCGACGCCGGCATCCTCAGAGCGCGGCGACGAGCTCGGGGACGGCGGTGAAGAGGTCCTGGACGAGGCCGTAGTCGGCGACGCTGAAGATCGGCGCCTCTTCGTCCTTGTTGATCGCGACGATGACCTTCGAGTCCTTCATGCCGGCCAGGTGCTGGATGGCGCCGCTGATGCCGATCGCCACGTACAGCTGCGGCGCGACGATCTTGCCGGTCTGGCCGACCTGCCAGTCGTTCGGTGCGTAGCCGGCGTCGACCGCGGCGCGGCTCGCGCCGAGCGCTGCGCCGAGCTTGTCGGCGAGCGGCGTCAGCACGTCGTTGAACTTGTCGCTCGAGCCGAGCGCGCGGCCGCCCGAGACGATGACCTTGGCCGAGGTCAGCTCGGGGCGGTCGTTCCTGGCGATCTCGGCGCCGACGAACTGCGCCTTGCCCGAATCGCCGACGGCTTGCACCACTTCGACCGCGGCCGAGCCGCCGCTCGCCGGCGCCGGGTCGAAGCCGGTCGTTCGCACCGTAATCACCTTGAGCGCGTCGAGGCTCTGCACGGTGGCGATCGCGTTGCCGGCGTAGATCGGCCGCTCGAAGGTGTCGGGCGAGATCACTCTGGTGATGTCGGAGATCTGGCCGACGTCGAGCTTGGCGGCGACGCGCGGCGAGATGTTCTTGCCCGAAGCCGTCGCCGCAAAGAGGAAGTGGCTGTAGCCGCTCGCCAGCGCGAGCACCTGCGCGGCGACGTTCTCGGCGAGGCCGTGCGCGAAGATGTCGGCGTCGGCGTGCAGCACCTTGGCGACGCCGTCGATCGCCGCTGCCGCGCTGGCAGCGCCCGACGATCCCGACCCGGCGATGAGGACGTGGACCGTGCCGCCGAGCTGCTTGGCGGCGGTGACGGTGTTGAGCGTCGCCGGGCGAACGCCGGCGTTGTCGTGCTCGGCGATGACGAGTGCGTTGATCTCGGCCATGTCAGATCACCTTCGCTTCGGTCTTGAGCTTGGCGACGAGCGCCGCGACGTCGGCGACCTTCACGCCGGCGCCGCGCTTCGGCGGTTCGCTCACCTTGAGCATCTTGAGGTGCGACTTGACGTCGACGCCGAGGTCGGCGGGCTTGAGCACGTCCATCTGCTTCTTCTTCGCCTTCATGATGTTGGGCAACGTCACGTAGCGCGGCTCGTTCAAGCGCAGGTCGGCCGTGATCACCGCGGGCAGCTTGACCTTGAGCGTCTCGAGGCCGCCGTCGACCTCGCGCGTGACGCTGGCGTAGCCGTCAGCGACCTCGATCTTCGAGGCGAAGGTCGCCTGCGGCAGGTCGGCGAGCGCGGCCAGCATCTGGCCGGTCTGGTTGCAGTCGTCGTCGATCGCCTGCTTGCCGAGGATGACGAGGCCGGGCTGCTCCTTGTCGACCAGCGCCTTCAGCAGCTTGGCGACCGCGAGCGGCTGGAGCTCGTCGTCGCACTGAACCAGGATCGCGCGGTCGGCACCGATCGCCATCGCCGTGCGCAAGGTCTCCTGGCACTGCTGGACGCCGCACGACACCGCGATCACCTCGGTCGCGACGCCCTTCTCCTTCAGCCGCACCGCCTCCTCGACGGCGATCTCGTCGAAGGGGTTCATGCTCATCTTGACGTTGGCGATGTCGACGCCGCTGCCGTCGGATTTGACGCGTACCTTGACGTTGTAGTCGACGACACGCTTGACGGGGACGAGAACTTTCATCGAGCAGCTCCTGCCGAGGATCTGTGAGGGATCGATCGAACGATCGTGCTATTTTAGCCGGCGCGCGGCCCTGACCCGCCGGCGCGTCGGCGCACCGGTGTTCGCGTCCGGCCGTGGGCGTGCCGGCGCGCTCTCGTCAGGGCGCGGAGGCCGGCGTCGCGGGCTTGGCCGGCAAGCGATCGTCGCAGTAGAACTGCACTTCGGCGGTCTGCACGCTGAACAGGTGCCAGCCGTTCGACTGGCCGACGTTGATCACCGCGCGCTTGCCCTGCGCATCGCAGAACTCGTTGGCGCGGGCGATGCCGCGGGTCTTGATCTCGGCGTCGCTCGGATTGCCGCCGCCGGCGTTCGTTCTCACGCGATACGTCGTGGCTCCCGTCTTCACGATCTCGGACGGCGTCGAGCAAGCGGCGACCGCGACGACGACCAAGCCGATCAAAGCTCTCATGTGTTTCCCATCGGTGACGCCCATGCGCCGAGCGCATCGCAATGTCCGTTCATCACCACGACTCTATAGGTGAATCGGCGTTGAAAAGCGTTGCCGCTGTGTGCGCTTGTGCACGCGTTCGTTCAGTTACTTCGCAGCGATGACGCACCCCTATGATCCGCGCCACCCTGCCCGGGTGACGGAATAGGTAGACGTAGCGCGCTTAAAACGCGTCGCCGAATAGGCGTGTGGGTTCGAATCCCGCCCTGGGCACCAGCGACGCACGAAGAAAAGCCCGCAAGAGCGGGCTTGATCGAGGATCGCTTTCGCGTCAGCGCGGCTGACGTCGACGCCGAGCGATCGCGCCGACTGCCGCCAGCCCGGCGAGCATGAGCGCGTATGTCTCCGGCTCCGGGATTGGCTGCGTCGTGACGCTGGCGAACAGATCCGCCGAGGCGGTGCCGCCTTCGCGCACGTGGAACTGGAGCGCGTTGGAGGTCAGGAAGCCGTCGCCGACGATGTTCTCGAAGTCGGTGAGCTTGACCCGGTAAGTCGTTCCGCCGATCAGGAAGTCAGTACTGCTGAACGCGCTCGGCAGGTTGACGAAGTCGGCGTTTTCATCGTCCGTCCCGGTGTTCGGCGTCGAGTTGAGCGTGAACAGGTAGGAGCTCACGACTGGCGGCAACGCCGGCACGCCGAAGTTCAGGGTCAGCGCGAGATTGATCGAATCGGGCGTGCTGCCGAGAGCGGTCGTGCCGTTGAAGTAAGTGATCGTGCCGACCTTGAACGGCGTTTCGAGAACACCGTTGAAGGGCCCGCCGACGAAGGTCAGGCTGTTCGGCGGCGTGCCGAAGCCGGTGCTGTCACCCCAGGCGAAGATCGACGTGCCGACGCCGGCCGTGACGATCGGTGCTGCCGACGGGTTGGGATCGACCCAGACCCCCGAGGTCGACCCGGAAACAGGTTGCGCCAGCGCGGCCTGGGCCATCACCAGGCCCAGCGCCAATGCGGCAAGTGCTCGATCGATTCGCATGATTTCCGCCCCTTGCGGCACGACAGGCCGCTGTGCCGCGACGTTAGCCGCTGATTCCGGGAATGCATCACCCCGATAGGGGACGACCCCGCGTTCGAGGGGTGGAACGGACGATGGAGGATGGAGGCGCGGGCCGGAGTCGAACCGACCTACTCGGATTTGCAATCCGGTGCATAACCGCTTTGCTACCGCGCCGTCTTCGGCGTCTCGGCGGAACGATGTCCGACGAGGCCCGACTCGATGAAAAAGGGAAGCCTCGGCTTCCCTTTTCGCTGTTCTGGAGCGGGAGAAGAGTCTCGAACTCTCGACCTCAACCTTGGCAAGGTTGCGCTCTACCAACTGAGCTACTCCCGCATCGCGGACCGGCGCTTTTCAGCATCGGCAACGCGGGCGCAAGTATAGCGGCATCGTGCGGGCCGCGCCTCGGCGCACGGCTCGCGCGAGCGCCGCGCCTCAGTGCGTGAGGACGTCGCCGCCGGGAGGCACCGCTGCCGGCGCGGCAGCGGCTGCTGTCGCCTCGGCGGGCTTGACGGGCTCCTCGTCGGGCAAGGCCTGCGGCACGCGCTCGAGCGCGGTCTCGAGAACCTGGTCGATCCACTTGACCGGAACGATCTCGAGCTGGTTCTTCACGTTCTCCGGAATGTCCTGCAGGTCCTTGACATTGTCCTGCGGGATCAGCACCGTCTTGATGCCGCCACGGCGCGCCGCGAGCAGCTTTTCCTTCAGGCCACCGATCGCCGTGACCTCGCCGCGCAGCGTGATCTCGCCGGTCATCGCGACGTGCGCGCGAACCGGGATGCCGGTCAGCGCCGAGACGAACGCCGTCGTCATCGCCGCGCCCGCGCTCGGCCCGTCCTTGGGCGTGGCGCCGTCGGGGACGTGGATGTGGACGTCGCGCTTCTCGAACATCTCGTCCTTGATGCCGAGGCGTCGCGCCCGGCTGCGAACGACCGAGCGCGCCGCTTCGACCGACTCCTTCATCACGTCGCCGAGCTGACCGGTGCGGATGATGTTGCCCTTGCCGGGCATCACCGCCGCCTCGATCGTCAGCAGATCGCCGCCGACCTCGGTCCATGCCAGGCCGACGACCTGGCCGACCTGGTTTTCCTTCTCGGCCTGGCCGTAGTCGAACTTGCGGACGCCGAGGTAGTCGTTCAGGTTGTCCTCGGTGACGATGACCTGGTCGCTGACCTGCTTCAGCTGGACCGCCTTGACGACCTTGCGGCAGATCTTGGCGATCTCGCGCTCGAGCGAGCGCACGCCCGCCTCGCGCGTGTAGTAGCGGACGATGCCGCGCACCGCCGACTCGGTGACCTCCATCTCCTCGGCCTTGACGCCGTTGTTCTTCTGCTGCTTGGGCAGCAGGTAGCGCAGCGCGATGTTGACCTTCTCGTCCTCGGTGTAGCCCGAGAGGCGGATGACCTCCATCCGGTCGAGCAGCGCCGGCGGGATGTTCATCGAGTTCGAGGTCGCGATGAACATCGTGTCCGACAGGTCGAAGTCGACCTCGACGTAGTGATCGCTGAAGGTGTGGTTCTGCTCGGGGTCGAGAACTTCGAGCAGCGCCGACGACGGATCGCCGCGGAAGTCCATGCCGAGCTTGTCGATCTCGTCGAGCAGGAACAGGGGATTCCGGGTGCCGATCTTCGACAGGCTCTGCAGCACCTTGCCCGGCATCGAGCCGATGTAGGTGCGGCGATGGCCGCGGATCTCGGCCTCGTCGCGAACGCCGCCGAGCGCCATGCGGACGAACTTGCGCCCGGTCGCGCGCGCCACGCTCTGGCCGAGCGAGGTCTTGCCGACGCCCGGAGGCCCGACCAAGCACAGGATCGGCGACTTCATCTTGTCGACACGCTGCTGCACCGCGAGGTACTCGAGGATGCGGTCCTTGACCTTGTCGAGGCCGTAGTGGTCTTCGTCGAGCACCTGCGCCGCGAAGGCGAGGTCCTGCTTGATCTTGGTCTTCTTCGCCCACGGCAGGTTGACGAGGGTGTCGATGTAGTTGCGCACGACCGTCGCCTCGGCCGACATCGGCGACATCAGCTTCAGCTTCTTGAACTCGGCGTCGGCCTTCTTCTTCGCCTCCTTGGGCATCTTGGCGGCGATGATCTTCTTCTCGAGCTCTTCCATGTCGGCGCCTTCTTCGCCGTCGCCGAGCTCCTTCTGGATCGCCTTGACCTGCTCGTTGAGGTAGTACTCGCGCTGGCTCTTTTCCATCTGGCGCTTGACGCGGCCGCGGATGCGCTTTTCGACCTGGAGGATGTCGACTTCGTGCTCGAGCTGCTCGAGGAGCTTCTCGAGCCGCTTGTCGACGTCGACGAGGTCGAGCACCGACTGCTTGTTTTCGAGCTTCAACGGCAGGTGCGCGGCGATGGTGTCGGCCAGGCGGCCGGCGTCGTCGATGCCGGCGATCGAGGTCAGGATCTCGGGTGGGATCTTCTTGTTGAGCTTGACGTACTGGTCGAACTGCTGCGTGACGGCGCGGCGCAGAGCCTCGACCTCGCTCTTCTGCTCGACTTCGGGCGGCACCGGCGTGACCTCGGAGACGAAGTACTCGCCGTTGTCGGTGACGCTGTGCGTGGTCGCGCGCTGCACGCCTTCGACGAGCACCTTCACCGTGCCGTCGGGGAGCTTCAACATCTGCAGGATCGACGAGACGCAGCCGACCTCGAACATGTCGTCGGGCTTGGGCTCGTCCTTGCCGGCGGCCTTCTGGGCGACCAGCATGATCTGGCGGCCGGCTTCCATCGCGACTTCGAGCGCCTTGATCGACTTCGGGCGCCCGACGAACAGCGGAATGACCATGTGCGGGAAGACGACGACATCGCGCAGGGGCAGCAGCGGCAGCGTGATCTTCTCGGCGGGCAAAACAGGGTGACCGGACATTGGGACCTCTCTTTCTCAGCCGATGTGAGGCTCGAGACAGCGATTAAAAGGGGCGGCGGGGAGGCCGGGCGCCGCGGGGAAGAACCTGCCCGATCGGGGAGTCGGGCTTGCAGGCATCAGGCGCTGAACTTTGCCGGCTCTCGGTAGACGAGAAGCGGCTTGGCTTCGTCCTGGATGGTGTGCTCGTCGAGGACGACCTTGGCAACGCCATCGAGCGTCGGCAGCTCGAACATGGTGTCGATCAGCGACTGTTCCATGATCGACCTCAGGCCGCGCGCGCCGATCTTGCGCGCCAGCGCCTTCTTGGCGATCGCCGCGAGCGCCGACGGCCGGATCTCGAGCTCGACGCCGTCCATCGCGAAGAGCTTCTGGTATTGCTTGACGAGCGCGTTCTTCGGCTCGGTGAGGATGCGGACGAGCGCGTCGTCGGTCAGTTCGCCGAGCGTCGCGACGACCGGCAGGCGCCCGACGAGCTCGGGGATGAGGCCGAACTTGATCAGGTCCTCGGGCTCGACCTCGCGGAAGATCTCGGAGACGCGCTTTTCCGACTTGGTGTGCACCGTCGCGCCGAAGCCGATGCCGGACTTCTCGGAGCGGTTCTGGATCACCTTCTCGAGGCCGTCGAACGCGCCGCCGCAGATGAAAAGGATGTTGGTCGTGTCGATCTGCAGGAAGTCCTGGTTGGGGTGCTTGCGCCCGCCCTGCGGCGGCACGCTCGCCATCGTTCCTTCGACCAGCTTCAGGAGCGCCTGCTGGACGCCCTCGCCCGAGACGTCGCGCGTGATCGACGGGTTGTCGGCCTTCCTGCTGATCTTGTCGATCTCGTCGATGTACACGATGCCGCGCTGCGCCTTCTCGACGTCGTAGCCGCAGTTCTGCAGAAGCTTCTGGATGATGTTCTCGACGTCCTCGCCGACGTAGCCAGCTTCGGTAAGCGTGGTCGCGTCGGCGATCACGAACGGGACATTGAGAAGCCGCGCCAGCGTCTGCGCGAGCAGCGTCTTGCCGGAGCCGGTCGGGCCGATCAGGAGGATGTTGCTCTTCGAGAGCTCGATCTCGTCCTTGGTGCGGCTCATGTGCTTGAGCCGCTTGTAGTGGTTGTAGACCGCGACCGAGAGGGTTCGCTTGGCGACCTCCTGGCCGATCACGTACTGGTCGAGGCTCGCCTTGATCTCGCTCGGGATCGGCAGGTCGGACTTGGGCGACTTCGAATCGCCGCCATCGACGGGCACCTCGTCGCGGATGATGTCGTTGCACAGCTCGATGCACTCATCGCAGATGAACACCGACGGGCCGGCGATGAGCTTCTTCACCTCGTGCTGGCTCTTGCCGCAGAACGAGCAGTAGAGAACCTTTTCGTTCGAGGAACCTTTTTTCTCGGCCATGGAAGTCGCTTAGGAGGCGGCGGCCAACGGGGACGCGAAAACAATCATAGTGGAAAAGAAAACGGAGCCTTCACCCGGAGAAAGGCCCCGTTGGGCGTGTTGTTGCCGCCTTCCCACGGCCGGCGCGTTTGCCGGCACTTTTGCGCGCTTTACCCCCGGTTGACGGGGGTCGGCGGCGCGTCGCGCTGGCTCAGCACCTTGTCGATCAGGCCGTAGGCCTTCGACTCCTCGGGATCCATGAAGAAGTCGCGCTCCATGTCGGCGCGGATCTTCTCGATCGGCTGGCCGGTGCGTTCGGCATAGATCTTGTTGAGCTGCTCGCGCGTCTTCAGGATCTCGCGAGCGTGGATCTCGATGTCGGTGGCCTGGCCCTGCGCGCCGCCCGACGGCTGGTGGATCATGACGCGCGAGTTCGGCAGCGCCATGCGCTTGCCCTTGGCGCCGGCCATCAGCAGGAACGAGCCCATGCTGGCGGCGATGCCCATGCACATCGTCGAGACGTCGGGCTTGACGAACTGCATCGTGTCGTAGATCGACAGGCCCGCGCTCACCGAGCCACCCGGCGAGTTGATGTAGAGGTGGATGTCCTTGTCGGGGTTCTCGCTCTCGAGGAAGAGCATCTGCGCGACGACGAGGTTGGCCGTCTGGTCGGTCACCGGGCCGACCAGGAAGATCAGCCGCTCGCGCAGGAGCCGGCTGTAGATGTCGTACGCACGCTCGCCGCGTCCCGACGTCTCGATGACGATCGGCACCAGGCCCAGACCTTCGGTTTGCAGCGCGCTCATGAATCGTTCCTGCTCTCTTGGATGATCGACATATCGAGGTTGATTATGGGACGGCAAGCCGGCACCGACGATGCAACGCCCTGCCCGATCGGACAGCGCCTCGTCAGCCGGCCATCAGCTCGTCGAAGGGCACGTTCTTCGCGGTCGCCTTGGCGCGCTCGAGCACGTGCGCGGCGACGTTGTTCTCGACGACGATCGCCTCGACCTCGGCCATCCGGTTGCGGTCGCTCAGGTACCAGCGCATCACCTCGCCCGGCTTCTCGTAGCTCTGCGCGAGCTCCTCGATGTGCGCCTGCAGCTGCTCGGGCTTGGCCTGCAGGTTGTTGCTTCGCACGAGCTCGGCGACGACGAGGCCGAGGCGGACACGCCGCTCGGCCTGGGCCTGGAACATCTCGGCCGGGATCGGCGCCGTCTCGGCGTCCTTGACGCCGCGCTTCTTCAGGTCGCCGCGCATCTGCTCGACCATCCGCTCGGTCTCGCCGGCGACGAGCGACTTCGGCACCTCGAGCTCGGCCGACTTGACGAGCGCGTCCATGACGCTCGCCTTGTTGCGCGCCTGGACCCGGAACTTGACCTCGCGCTCGAGGTTCTTGCGAACGTCGGCGCGCAGCGCCTCGACCGTGCCGCCGGCGATGCCGAGCGCCTTGGCGAGCGACTCGTCGACCGCGGGCAGGTGCTGCGCCTCAATCTTCTTCAGCGTGACGGTGAAGTCGGCTTCCTTGCCGGCGACGTCCTTGCCCTGGTAGTCGGCAGGGAACTGGAGCGGGAAGGTCTTCGAGTCGCCGGCCTTCATGCCGCGCACCGCGCTGTCGAACTGTTCGAGCATCTGCCCTTCGCCGATCACGAACTGGAAGCCCTCGGCTTTGCCGCCGTCGAACGGAACGCCGTCAACGGTGCCGGCGAAGTCGATCGTCACGCGGTCGCCGGCGGCGGCGCCTTCGCTCGCCGGTCGCTGCTGGAACGTGCGCCGCTGCTTCCTCAGGATCTCGATCGTCTTGTCGACCGCGTCGTCGGTGACCTCGGTGGTGATTCGCTCGACCTCGGCCTGCGAGAGGTCGCCGAGCTTGACCTCGGGATAGACCTCGAAGGTGGCGTCGAAGGCGACCTCGCCCTCCGGCGCCTCGGCCTTCTCGGTGATCCGCGGCGGCCCGGCGACGCGCAGCTTGGCCTCGTTGACCGCCTGCGAGAAGACCTGTCCGACCTTGTCGTTCAGGACCTCGCTGTGGACCGAGTAGCCGTAGCGCTGCGAGACGACGCTCATCGGCACCTTGCCGGGACGAAAGCCGTCGGCGCGGACGGTGCGCGAGAGGCGGCGCAGGCGCGACTCGACTTCGGAGGCGATCGTCGCCGCGGGCAACGACAGGGTGATTCGCCGCTCGAGCTTGTCGAGGGTTTCAACGTGGACGGCCATGGTGGTTTTCGGTCTTTCGATGAGATCTGGTGCGCGGGGTCGGACTCGAACCGACACGCCGGTGAAGGCGTCAGGACCTAAACCTGGTGCGTCTACCAATTTCGCCACCCGCGCGGCGGAGGCAGCCGGCTAGTTTACCGGCTTGCCCACGGGCCTGGGGCCGACCGGCACGGCAGGCGCCATGCATGGAGAATCCCCGCCCGTGAGCGTCGATCACTACGAGAACTTCCCGGTGGCCTCCTGGCTATGTCCGCCGCAGCTTCGCCCGCCGATCGTCGCGATCTACCGCTTCGCCCGCTCGGCCGACGACATCGCCGACGAAGGCGACGCGACGGCCGAGGAGCGGCTCGCCGACCTCGCCGCCTTTCGCGCCGACCTGCTGACGATCGCGGCGGGCCGGCCGCCGTCCCCGCGCTGGCCCGAGGTGTTCGGGCCGCTCTCGCGTGCGCTCGCCGAGCACCGTCTTCCGGTGTCGCTGCTCGACGACCTGCTCGATGCGTTTGCCCAGGACGCCGCGCAGACGCACTACGCCGATCGTTCCGAGCTGCTCGACTACTGCCGGCGCTCGGCGAATCCGATCGGCCGCCTGCTCCTGCACCTCTACGGCATCGCCGACCCCGACGCGCTGGCGCGATCCGACGCGATCTGCAGCGCGCTCCAGCTCGCCAACTTCTGGCAGGACCTCGGCGTCGACGCCGCGCGCGGCCGCCTCTACGTGCCGGACGCCGATTCGCGCCGGCACGGCGTCGCCGTCGACGAGCTTCTCGGGCGGCGCGACAGCGCCCGCGTCCATGCGCTCGTCGCCGACCTCGTCGCCTGGGCGCGCGAGCTGATGCAGTCGGGCGCACCGCTCGTCCACGCGATCGGCGGCCGCGCCGGCTGGGAGCTCCGCTTCGTCGTCCAGGGCGGCCTGCGGGTGCTCGAGAAGATCGACCGCCTCGGCGGCGCCACCCTCGTCGAGCGGCCATCGATCGGTGCGGCCGACGCGCCGGTGCTCGCCTGGCGCGCCCTGACCATGCGTCGGCGTGCCGACGAGCGCAGCGCAGCCGCGCCGTCGCCGCACGTCGATCGGTCCTAGGCGCCGACGTGACGACCCCCGAGCAATACGTCCAGGAGAAGGCCGCCGCCAGCGGCTCGAGCTTCTACTACGCGTTCCTGTTCCTGACGCCGCCGCGGCGCGCCGCGATCACCGCGTTCTATGCCTTCTGCCGCGAGGTCGACGACGTCGCCGACGAGGTGTCCGACCCGGGCGTCGCCGGCGCCAAGCTCGCCTGGTGGCGCAGCGAGGTCGGCGCCGCGTTCACGGGCAACCCGAGTCATCCGGCGATGCGCGCGCTGCTGCCGCACGTCGCCGCCTACGGCATCGAGCCCAGGCACCTGCTCGCCGTCATCGACGGCTGCCAGATGGACCTCGACCAGTCTCGCTACCTCGATTTCCCCGGCCTCGCGAGCTACTGCGATCTCGTCGCCGGCGTCGTCGGCGAGGTCGCCGCCAACATCTTCGGCCGCACCCTGGACTCGACCGTCGCCTATGCGCACCGGCTCGGGCTGGCGATGCAGCTCACCAACATCGTCCGCGACGTCGGCGACGATGCGCGGCGCGGCAGGATCTACCTGCCGATGAGCGAGCTGAAGCAATATGACGTCAAGGCCGCCGAGATCCTCGAGGGCAAGTACAGCGACCGCTTCACGGCGTTGATGCGCTTGCAGGCCGAGCGCGCGCATCGCACCTACGACGAGGCGCTGGCGCTGCTCGGCGACGCCGACCGCGCGGCGCAGAAGCCGGGGCTGATGATGGCCAACATCTACCGCAGCCTGCTGCGCGAGATCGAGGCCGACGACTTCGCCGTCCTGCATCAGCGCATCTCGCTGACGCCGATCCGAAAGCTCTGGATCGCGATGCAGACCAACTGGCGCGGGCGATGAACCCGCGCGTTCGCGGGTGACGCCGGGCGTCGAGATCGCCGTCGTCGGCGCCGGCTGGGCTGGCCTCGCCGCCGCCGTGGAAGCGACCGGCGCGGGAGCGCGCGTGACGCTGTTCGAGATGGCGCCGGCACCGGGCGGCCGCGCCCGCGATGTCGTCTCGCACGGCGGCGTGCTCGACAACGGCCAGCACATCTGCATCGGCGCGTACAGCGAGACATTGCGCCTGCTGCGCGAGGTCGGCGTCGCCGAGACGTCGGTCTTCGAGCGGTTGCCGCTGACGCTGGTCGACGCCCAAGGGCGCGGCCTGCGAATGCGACCCGGCGCGCCGCTGCCCGCGTTCGCGCGCGCGGTCCTCGGCCGGCGCGGCTGGTCGTGGCGGGAGCGGATCGCCCTGCTTCGCGTCGCCTCGCGCTGGCGCCGCCCCGGCTTTCGCGCGATGCCCGGGGAGACCGTCGCCGACCTCGCCGCCGCGTTGCCGGCCGCCGTGCGGCGCGAGTTCATCGAGCCGCTTTGCGTCGCCGCGCTCAACACGCCGATGGCCGAGGCGAGCAGCGCGGTCTTCCTGCGCATCCTCCACGACGCCCTGGCAGGAAGCCCGGGCGCCGCCGACCTGCTGCTGCCGCGCCGCCCGCTCGGCGAGGTCTTCCCCGCGCCGGCGCTCGCCTGGCTCGAGCAAAGGGGCGCGACGATCCGCCACGCCCATCGCGTCGCGGCGATCGATCGCGACGGCGCCGGCTGGCACGTCGACGGCGTTCGCGCCGATCGCGTCGTCATCGCCGCAAGCGCGATCGAGGCGGCGCGGCTGGCGGCGCCGCATGCCGGCGGCTGGGCCGCCCTCACCGCCGCGCTCCGCCACGAGCCGATCGCCACCGTCTACGCGCGCAGCGCCGGCTGCACCCTGCCCGAGCCGCTGCTCGCCCTGCACGCCGACGACGCCCGTCCGGCGCAGTTCGTCTTCGATCGCGGCCGGCTCGGCGGCGACACCGGGCTGCTCGCATTCGTCATCAGCGGCGCCGCCCTGTGGGTCGAGCGCGGTGCCGCCGCTACCGAGGCGGCGACGCTCGCGCAGGCGAACGGCGAGCTCGGCCGCTTCCTGCGCGCGCCACTCGAGGTCGTGCGGACCGTGATCGAGAAGCGCGCGACCTTCGCCTGCACGCCAGGGCTCGTGCGTCCGCCGATGGCGATCGCGGCCGGACTCGTCGCCTGCGGCGACTACATCGAGGGCCCCTATCCGGCGACGCTCGAAGGCGCGATCCGCAGCGGCGTTGCCGCCGCGCGCGCCGCGATCGGCCGATCGGGCGAGAATTCGGCATGAGGAAGAGCGAGGGCCGCAGCATCACGATCCAGGTGCTCGAACGCGCCTTCGGCCTCCTCGACCTGCTCGCGTCGCATCAGGAACCGATCACCCTGAAGGCGATCAGCGAGCAGAGCGGCCTGCATCCTTCCACCGCGCACCGCATCCTCAACGACCTGACGATCGGCCGCTACGTCGATCGCCCCGAGCCCGGCAGCTACCGCCTCGGCATGCGCCTGCTCGAGCTCGGCAACCTGGTCAAGGCGCGCCTCGACGTTCGCGACGCGGCACTCGGGCCGATGCGCGAGCTGCACAAGCTGACGCACCAGCCGGTCAACCTGTCGATGCGCCAGGGCGATGAGATCGTCTATGTCGAGCGAACCTACAGCGAGCGCTCGGGAATGCAGGTCGTCCGCGCCGTCGGCGGCCGCGCGCCGCTCCACCTGACGTCCGTCGGCAAGCTCTTCCTCGCCAACGACGACGCCCAGCGCGTCCGCGCTTACGCGGCGCGCACGGGGCTCGCCGGCCACACGCGCAACAGCATCACGGAGTTGCCCCGGCTCGAGCGCGAGCTGGCGCGGGTGAGCCAGTACGGCACGGCGCGCGACGACGAGGAGCTCGAGCTCGGCGTTCGCTGCATGGCGGCGGGGATCCTCGACGACCAGGGCAAGCTCGTCGCGGGGCTCTCGATCTCGGCGCCCGCCGACCGCCTCGAGGAAGCGTGGCTCGAACGGCTGCGCGCGACGGCGGCGCGGATCTCGGCGAGCCTCGGCCACCGAGGCTGAGGCGGCGGCACCCGCCGCAGCGAGGGCGTCAGAGCGTCGGCTTGTGCGCGTCGAGCGCCGCGGGGACGACGCCCGGAACCGACGCGGTGATCCAGCGCCGGACGCGCTCGGCGTCGCCGATCCGCGAATACTTGCCGGCGGAATCGAGGAACACCATGATCAGGTGGCGCCCCGCCATCTTCGCCTGCATGACGAGGCAACGGCCCGCTTCCGAGATGTAGCCGGTCTTCTGCAGGCCGATGTCCCACTCCGGGCTCTTGACGAGGCCGTTGGTGTTGCGGAACTGGACGGCGCGGTTGCCGACCTCGACCATGTACTCGGGCGACGTCGAGAGTTCGCGGATGAGCTGGACCTCGTGCGCGGCCATGACGAGCGTCGCCAGGTCGCGGGCGCTCGACTGGTTCGCGCTCGACAAGCCCGTCGGCTCGACGTAGTGGGTGTCGTTCATGCCGAGGGCGCGCGCCTTCTGGTTCATCGCCGCGACGAACGCGCGCAGGCCGCCGGGAAAGCTCCGGCCGAGGGCGTGCGCGGCGCGGTTCTCCGACGACATCAGCGCCAGGTGCAGCATCTCCTCGCGACGCAACTGGGTGCCGATGCGCAGGCGCGAGCGGCTGCCCTTCTCGGTGTCGATGTCTTCGTCGGTGATCGTGATCGTCTCGTCGAGCGGCTGGTGCGACTCGGTCACCACCATCGCCGTCATCAGCTTGGTGAGCGAGGCGATCGGCAGGATCGCCTGCGAGTTCTTGCTGAACAACACCTCGTTCGTGTCCTGGTCGAGAACCAGGGCGACGCCCGACTTCAGCTCGAGCGAATCGGCGGCCTCGTGCAGGCCGATCATCTGGCCGAACGACGGCTTGGCGGGCTCGACCCGGATCGCCGAGGCGTAGCGCAGGCCGTGGCGCCCGGAGCGGACGACCAGCACCTGGCGAACCTTGGCGTGGTGGGCGATCTTGGCCAGGCGCGACGCGGCGGCGCGGCTTTTCGCCGGCTCCGGGGCGGCCTTGGCGGGCGCAGCGGCGCAGGTGGCGGCGAAGGCAAGCAGCAGGGCGGCTGGGAAAAGCTTGGCGGTCATCGGCAAGGGACGTCCTCGAGGCAGCGGGCGCGAGTCTATGGGAGGCAATAAAAACGCGCAAGATCAAAAGCTTGCGCGTTGTTTCTAAAGTGAGACCGAAGCCACGAAAACGCCTCTTTCGAGGCCTCTGCAAGCCGGCTCAGCCCTGTGCGGCGACCCGTTCCATCTTGCTGTGCAGCTTGTTCAACGCCGACAGGTAGGCTTTCGCTGACGCGACGATGATGTCCGGGTCGGCGCCGACGCCGTTGACCACCCGGCCGCCGCGCTGCAGGCGCACCGTCACCTCGCCCTGGGATTCTGTGCTGCCCGAGGTGATCGCATTGACCGAATAGAGCAGCATTTCCGCCCCACTCGCGACTTTCGACTCGATCGCCTTGAGGCTGGCGTCGACCGGCCCGTCGCCATCGCTCGAGGCGCTGTGCACGATCTCGCCGGCAGCGAAGGAAACGCTGGCCTGCGGCCGGGCGCCCATCTCCGAATGCTGCGACAAGGCGATCAGCCGGTAGTGCTCGCGCTCGGCCGCGACCGCGCCTTCCATCGCCAGGGCGAGGATGTCCTCGTCGAAGATGTCGCTCTTGCGGTCGGCGAGCTCCTTGAAGCGCACGAACGCGGCGTTGACGTCGGCCTCCGACTCGAGCTCGATGCCGAGCTCCTTCAAGCGCTGCTTGAAGGCGTTGCGACCCGACAGCTTGCCGAGGACGATCTTGTTGGCGGCCCAGCCGACGTCTTCGGCGCGCATGATCTCGTAGGTGTCGCGCGCCTTCAGGACGCCGTCCTGGTGGATGCCCGAGGCGTGCGCGAACGCGTTGGCGCCGACCACCGCCTTGTTCGGCTGGACGACGAAGCCGGTCGTCTGCGCGACCAGGCGCGACGCCGGAACGATCTGGGTCGCGTCGACGCCGACCTCGAGGCCGAAGTAGTCGCGCCGCGTCTTCACGGCCATGACGACCTCCTCGAGCGAGCAGTTGCCGGCGCGCTCGCCGAGGCCGTTGATCGTGCACTCGACCTGGCGCGCGCCGCCGATCTTGACGCCGGCGAGCGAGTTGGCGACCGCCATGCCGAGGTCGTTGTGGCAATGAACTGACCAGACCGCCTTGTCGGAATTCGGGATCTTCTTGCGCAGGTCGAGGAGGAACTCGCCGTACAGCTCGGGCACCGCGTAGCCGACGGTGTCGGGGATGTTGATCGTCGTTGCGCCCTCGGCGATCACGGCCTCGAGGACGCGGTAGAGGAACTCGGGGTCCGAGCGGTAGCCGTCCTCGGGCGAGAACTCGACGTCGCCGCTCAGGTTCCTCGCGAAGCGCACCGACAGCTTGGCCTGCTCGAAGACCTGCTCGCGCGTCATGCGGAGCTTCTTCTCCATGTGCAGGTCGCTGGTGGCGAGGAAGATGTGGATGCGGGTCGACTCGCCGCCCTTCAGCGCATCGGCGGCACGGGTGATGTCGCGGTCGTTGGCGCGGGCGAGCGAGCACACCGTCGAGCCCTTGATCGCGTGCGCGATCGCGCGCACGGCCTCGAAGTCGCCGTTCGACGACGCCGCGAAGCCGGCCTCGATGACGTCGACCTTGAGCCGCTCGAGCTGGCGGGCGATGCGCAGCTTCTCGTCCTTGGTCATCGAGGCGCCGGGCGATTGCTCGCCGTCGCGCAAGGTGGTGTCGAAGATGAACAGGCGGTCGGTCACGGCGATTCCTTCGCAGAAAACAAAACGGCCCGCTGCGTTTGCAAGCGGGCCGGACGGATCGAGACGTTGGGACGAGGTCGTTCAGCGAGCCCTGAAGGGTCGAAGAAGAAGCAGGAGGGCCAAACGGATTCGCAACATCACCGGATCAATATAGCGCACCGCGCCTCACCGGTGCAAGCCTTGTTCGTCGGGTTCGTCGGTCGATGTTGCAATCACGCTCACCGGCTTGCCCTTCATCTTCTTCCACACGTACATGCCGTAACCGGAGACGCCGTAGGCGACGAACAGGCCGAAAAGCGCGCCCGGAACGTGGATGTTGATGACGGCGATGCCGAGCGCGATCAGGACGATGACGATGAACGGCACCGAGCGCTTGATGCTCAGGTCCTTGAAGCTGTAGAACGGAACGTTGGTCACCATCGTCAGCCCGGCGTAGAGAGTGAAGCCGAAGGTCACCCAGCCGAGCCACGGCCCTTCGCCCATGCCGTTGAAGCCCTGGTTGTCCATCAGCCAGATGAAGCCCATCACCAGCGCCGCGGCAGCCGGGCTGGGCAGGCCCTGGAAGAAGCGCTTGTCGACGACGCCGACGTTGGTGTTGAAGCGCGCGAGCCGCAAGGCCGTGCACGAGCAATAGACGAATGCGGCGATCCAGCCTGGCTTGCCGAGGCCGCGCAGGGCCCATTCGTAGGCGATCAGCGCCGGCGCGGCGCCGAACGAGACCATGTCGGAGAGCGAGTCCATGTGCTCGCCGAAGACGCTCTGCGTGTTGGTCATCCGCGCGACGCGGCCGTCGAGGCTGTCGAGCACCATCGCCGCGAAGACGCCGTACGCTGACTGCTAGAAGCGGCCGTTCATCGCCATCACCACCGCGTAGAAGCCGCCGAACAGCGCGCCGAGCGTGAACAGGTTGGGCAGGATGTAGATGCCCTTCCTGCGCCGCCGCGGCGGCAGCTCGACGACGTCGTCGGGCAGCTCGCTGTCGACGGAGGCGGCGACGCTCGGGCGCTCGACCATCGAAGCCGGCCTCAGTTGCGCGACTGGTCGACGAGCCGGTTCTTCTTGATCCACGGCATCATCGCCCGCAGCTGCTCGCCGACGACCTCGATCGGGTGCTCGGCCATCAGGCGGCGCTTGGAGAGCAGCGTCGGCGCGCCGGCGCGGTTCTCGGTGATGAAGCTCTTCGCGTACTCGCCGGTCTGGATGTCCCTGAGCATCCTTCTCATCGCCGCCCGCGTCTCGTCGGTGATGATCTTCGGCCCAGACACGTACTCGCCGTACTCGGCGTTGTTCGAGATCGAGTAGTTCATGTTGGCGATGCCGCCCTCGTAGATCAGGTCGACGATGAGCTTCAACTCGTGCAGGCATTCGAAGTAGGCCATCTCGGGCGCGTATCCGGCGTCGGTGAGCGTCTCGAAGCCGGCCTTGATCAGCTCGACGGTACCGCCGCAGAGGACAGCCTGCTCGCCGAACAGGTCGGTCTCGGTCTCCTCGCGGAAGTTGGTCTCGATGATGCCGGCCTTGCCGCCGCCGTTCGCCGCGGCGTAGCTGAGCGCAAGGTCGCGCGCCTTGCCGGACTTGTCGGCGTGCACGGCGATCAGGTGCGGCACGCCGCCACCCTGGACGTAGGTCGAGCGCACGGTGTGGCCGGGCGCCTTCGGCGCGACCATCCAGACGTCGAGGTCGGCGCGCGGAACGACCTGGCCGTAGTGGACGTTGAAGCCATGCGCGAACGCGAGCGACGCGCCCTGCTTGATGTTCGGCGCGACCTCGGCCTGATAGACCGAAGCGATCTGCTCGTCGGGGAGCAGCATCATGACGATGTCGGCGGCCTTGACCGCCTCGCCGACCTCGGCGACCTTGAGCTTGGCCGCTTCGGCCTTCGCCCACGAGGCGCCGCCCTTCCTCAGCCCGACGGTGACGCGGACGCCGCTGTCGGAGAGGTTCTGCGCATGGGCATGGCCCTGCGAGCCGTAGCCGACGATGGTCACGTTCTTGTTCTTGATCAGGCTCAGGTCGGCGTCTTTGTCGTAGTAGACCTTCATTCGTTTCTCCGTGGATTCAGGGTTCTTAGAGGCGGAGGATCCGCTCGCCGCGGCCGATGCCGCTCGAGCCGGTGCGAACCGTCTCGAGGATGACGCTGCGATCGATCGCCTGCAGGAAGGCGTCCAGCTTGTCGGCGGCGCCGGTCAGCTCGACGGTGTAGCTCTTCTCGGTGACGTCGATGATGCGGCCGCGGAAGATCTCGGCCATGCGCTTCATCTCGTCGCGCTCCTTGCCGACGGCGCGCACCTTGATCAGCATCAGCTCGCGCTCGGTGTACGCGCCCTCGGTGAGGTCGACGACCTTGACCACCTCGATCAGGCGGTTCAGGTGCTTGGTGATCTGCTCGATGACCTCGTCGGAACCGGTCGTGACGATGGTCATCCGCGACAGCGACGGATCCTCGGTCGGCGCGACCGTGAGCGTCTCGATGTTGTAGCCGCGCGCCGAGAAGAGCGCGACGACCCGCGACAGCGCGCCGGGCTCGTTTTCGAGCAGCACCGCGATGATGTGCTTCACAGATCCTCCGATCCGAGCAGCATCTCGGTGATCCCCTTGCCGGCCTGCACCATCGGCCAGACGTTCTCGGTCTGGTCGGTGCGGACGTCGAGGAAGACGGTGCGGTCCTTCAGGCGCAGCATCTCGCGCAGCGCCGGCTCGACCTCGCTCGGCTTGTCGATGCGGATGCCGACGTGGCCGTAGGCCTCGGCGAGCTTGACGAAATCGGGCAGCGCGTCCATGTAGCTGTGCGAATAGCGGCCGCCGTAGTCGATCTGCTGCCACTGCCGCACCATGCCGAGGTAGCGGTTGTTGAGCGAGACGATCTTGATCGGCGTCTTGTACTGCAGGCAGGTCGAGAGCTCCTGGATGCACATCTGGATCGAGCCCTCGCCGGTGATGCAGACGACCTCGGCGTCGGGCTTGGCGAGCTTGATGCCCATCGCGTACGGCAGGCCGACGCCCATCGTGCCCAGGCCGCCGGAATTGATCCAGCGGCGCGGCTCCTCGAAGCGGTAGTACTGCGCCGCCCACATCTGGTGCTGGCCGACGTCGGAGGTGATGTAGGTCTCGCGGTCCCTGGTGAGCTGCCAGAGCGTCTCGACGACGTGCTGCGGCTTGATCACGTCGCCGTTGCCCTTCGGGTAGGCCAGGCAGTCCTTCTTGCGCCACTCGTTGATCTGCGCCCACCACGGCGAGAGCGCCTTGACGTCGGGCTTGGACGCCGCCTCGCGGACCTGCGCGGTCAGCTCCTGCAGCACGTCCTTGACGTCGCCGACGATCGGCACGTCGACGCGGACGCGCTTGGAGATCGACGACGGGTCGATGTCGATGTGGATGATCTTCCTCTCGACCGACGCGAAGTGCTTCGGGTTGCCGATGACGCGGTCGTCGAAACGGGCGCCGACGGCGAGAAGGACGTCGCAGTTCTGCATCGTCATGTTCGCTTCGTAGGTGCCGTGCATGCCGAGCATGCCGAGGAACTTGGGGTCGCTCGCCGGATAGGCGCCGAGGCCCATCAGCGTGTTGGTGCACGGGAAGCCGAGCAGGTCGACGAGCGCGCGCAGCTCGGCCCAGGCGTTGCCGATGACGACGCCGCCGCCGGTGTAGATGTAGGGCCGCTTGGCGGCCAGCAACAGCTGCGCCGCCTTCCTGATCTGGCCGCCGTGGCCCTTCTTCACCGGGTTGTACGAGCGCATCTCGACGCTCGCCGGGTAGTGGAACGGCGCGCGCGTCATCGACACGTCCTTCGGCACGTCGACGACGACCGGGCCGGGTCGGCCGGTGCGGGCGATGTGGAACGCCTTCTTCATCGTCATCGCGAGTTCGCGGACGTCCTTGACGAGGAAGTTGTGCTTGACGATCGGCCGCGTGATGCCGACCGTGTCGCACTCCTGGAAGGCGTCGAGGCCGATCGCCGGCGTCGGCACCTGGCCGGTGACGATCACCATCGGGATCGAATCCATGTACGCGGTGGCGATGCCGGTGACCGCGTTCGTCACCCCCGGCCCGGAAGTCACGAGAGCGACTCCGACCTCGCCGGTGGCTCGCGCGTAGCCGTCGGCGGCGTGGACCGCGGCCTGCTCGTGACGAACCAGGACGTGCTGGATCGTCTCCTGCTTGTAGAGCGCGTCGTAGATGTAGAGGACGGCACCGCCCGGATAGCCCCAGAGGTAGCGGACGTTTTCCGCCTGCAGGCAGCGGACCAGGATCTCGGAGCCGTTCGGCTCGGCGGGGGCGGGAGTGGGCGTGGCGGCCGTGGCAGGCGTGCGCTTCAGCGGGGGCGCTGAGGTTTCCATGATCTTCACCTCTGTGAATTTCTCTGACGAAAAACCATCGGTGCACCTTTCCTCGCCCTCGTGAGGCGGGTGCGGTGCCTGAGCCGATCGCCGAAGACCGCCGCGCTTCGGGCGGCCGGACGATCGAAAACTGTCGTGCAACCCGTAATTATCGCATCGGCCGGCGCCCCTTCCCACGCCGCCCGGCGCGCAGAAATGCCGATGTGATAATCGCGCCGCCCCGAGCTGCTGCAACTGGCGCGCTTTCCTTGGCGACCGACAAAGAACTTTCCGATTTCCTGAAAAGCGTCGAGAAACGAGCCTGGAAGCGGGCCGTCTACGCCGTCCGCGACGACGACGCCGCACTCGACATCGTTCAGGACACGATGATCCGGCTCTCGGAAAAATACGCCGACCGCCCTGCCGCCGAGCTGCCGCTGCTGTTCCAGCGCATCCTCTCGAACGCGACGATGGACTGGTTCCGGCGCCAGAAGGTCCGAAACCAGGTCGTGCGCAATTTCTCGGAATTCGAAACGGCGGTCGGCAACGACGGCGACTTCGATATTCTCGAAACCCTCGAAGCGCTCGGCGGGCCGCTTCAGTCCGAGAGTGCCGCGGAGTCGGTTTCCCGGGCGCAGATCTTGCAAATGATCGAGGCCGAGGTGGCGCTCCTGCCCGGCCGTCAACGCGAGGCCTTTCTCCTGCGTTACTGGGAGGAACTCGATGTCGCCGAGACCGCCGCCTCGATGGGGTGTTCCGAAGGGAGCGTCAAGACGCACTGCTCGCGGGCCGTGCATGCCTTGGCGAAGGCCCTGAAGGCGAAGGGAATAACGACATGAAGACCGACAGCACGTACAAGAACGCAGCCCGCGAGGCGGCGGAGTCGCGCTTCGCGCGCAGCGTCGTCGCGTGCCTGAGCGAAAGCGCCGAGACGGTCGCTCCCGACGTCGCCGAGCGCCTCCGCTTCGCCCGCGAGAAGTCGCTCGAGATCGCGCGCCGCTCGCGCGAGAACACCCAGGATCTCGGCGTCACCGCCTCCGGCGCGGCCATCGCCGGCTTCAGCCAGTCGCGCTGGTGGCTCCGCTTGGCCTCGGTCCTGCCGCTGGTCGCCCTGGTCGGTGGCCTGGTCCTGATCCAGGACTGGCAGAACCGGACCCAGATCTCGGTCGCCGCCGAGGTCGACGAGGCTCTCCTGGGCGACGACCTACCGATCAACGCCTATCGCGATCCCGGTTTCTCGGAGTTCCTGAAGGCAGCCCCGAGCGAATGAGGCGGGCGGCAATGCAGCGCGAGCCGACCTCCGAGCGCCGCGCCCTGCCCCTCGAATCCGCGCGGCGAGCCGCGCTCCGGATCCTTGCCTGCGCGGCCCTCGCGGCGTGCGCCGCATCCGCCGTCGCGCAAGCACCCCGCCCCGCTGGCGCCGCCCCGGCGGCTGCGCCGCGCGAGGACGGGGTCCGCTGGCAGGCGCTGACGCCGGCGCAGCGCGAGGCGCTGGCGCCGCTCGAGCGCGACTGGCCCGGCATCGACGCCCCCCGCAAGCAGAAGTGGATCGCCCTCGCCGGCCGCTTCAAGACGCTTTCGCCCGAAGAGCGCGCCCGCATCAACGAGCGGATGGTCGAATGGGCCAAGCTCACGCCCGCCGAGCGCGGCCAGGCGCGCCTTCGCTTCGAGGAAGCGCGCCAGCTGCCGGTCCCGGACCGCAGCGAGCGCTGGCGCGCCTACCAGGCGCTCCCGCCGGAGCAGCGCCAGCAGCTCGCCGCCCGCGCCGCCTCGGCCGCGAGCGCGCCGCGCGAAGCCGCATCGAAGCCGGCCAAGGTCGGGCGCGACAGCAAGGAAGCCAAGTTCAACGTCGTCCCCAACCCGGCGCTGTCGCAGGCGCCGCGCCCGGTCGCGCCGACGATGATCCAGGCGGCCCCCGGAGCGACGACGACGGTGATCACGCGCCGCCCGGCGCCGCCGGCTCATCAGCAATCGGGCATGCCGAAGATCGCGACGACGCCCGAGTTCGTGAACCGGTCGACCCTGCTGCCACGGCGCGGCCCGCAAGCCGCGGCGGTGACCTCGGCGTCGATGCCCCGGCCGGCGCCGCTCGCCGCGACCCCCGCCTCCGCGACGTCGCAATGACGGCGGCGCAAGGCGACGGCGGCGCGCTCGCCGCCGGTCGCGCGGCGACACCTTCGCTCGCCCGCCGCATGGCCTGCTTCGTCTACGAGGCGACGCTCCTGTTCGGCCTGGCCCTGATCCCCGGTGTCCTCGGCGCGGTCTTCTTCGCCCAGACCGGCCAGCGCCATCCGCTGCAGGGCGACACGGCGCTGCGCCTCTACGCCCTCGTCCTCTACGGCGTCTACTTCGTCTGGCTCTGGTCGACGCGCGGGCAGACGCTGGCGATGCAGACCTGGAAGATCCGCCTCGTCGGCGCCGCCGGAGGGCGGGTTTCGCAGGCGCGCGCGCTGGGTCGTTACGTCGCCTGCTGCTGCGTCTGGTTCGGACCGGCGACGTCGATCTCGGCGGCGCTGCACTGGTCGCCGGCACGAAGCCTCGGCGCCGTCGCGGTCGGCATCGTCGGCTACGCGCTGCTCGCGCTGCTCGAGCCCGATCGCCAGTTCTGGCACGACCGGCTGTGCGGCACGCGCCTGGAAAGAGCCGGCGCGACTGCCCCGGCGGCGGCTACACGGCGTCTTCGTTGACCTCGCCGGTGCGGATCCGCACCACGTGGTCGATCTGCGTCACGAAGATCTTGCCGTCGCCGATCTTGCCGGTCTTGGCCGCCTTGACGACGGCATCGATGCAGCGTTCAGCGTCGTCGTCCTTGACGACGACCTCGATCTTGACCTTGGGCAGGAAGTCGACGACGTACTCGGCGCCGCGGTAGAGCTCGGTGTGGCCCTTCTGCCGGCCGAACCCTTTGACCTCAGTGACGGTGAGGCCGGAGACGCCGATCTCCGCCAGCGCCTCGCGGACTTCCTCGAGCTTGAAAGGCTTGACGATGGCGGTGATCTGCTTCATTGGCGGCTCCGCAAGAAATTGGATGCTAGATGCGGCCGAGTTTAGGGCAAGGCCCTGGGCGCTGCGTCGATCCTTCAGGCGCGAAATTTCGAGGTGATCGGATAGCGCCAGTCGCGGCCGAAGGCGCGATGGGTGATGCGGATGCCGACCGGCGCCTGGCGCCGCTTGTACTCGTTGACCTTGATCAGCCGGGTGACGCGCTCGACGTCGGCGCGCGGCAGCCCGGCGGCGACGATCTCCTCGATGCCCTCGTCCTCTTCCATGTAGCGCTGCAGGATCGCGTCGAGCACCTCGTAGGGCGGCAGGCTGTCCTGGTCGGTCTGGTCGGCGCGCAGCTCGGCCGAAGGCGGCCGCGTGATGATCCGGCGCGGGATGATCTCGCGCCCCTGCGCGTTCTTCCATTCGGCGAGGCGAAAGACGAGCGTCTTGACGACGTCCTTGATGACCGCGAAGCCGCCTGCCATGTCGCCGTAGAGCGTGCAGTAGCCGGTCGCCATCTCGCTCTTGTTTCCTGTGGTCAGGACGATCGAGCCGAACTTGTTCGACAGCGCCATCAGCAGCGTGCCGCGAATCCGCGCCTGGATGTTCTCCTCGGTCGCGTCCTCCGGCAGGCCGGCGAACTCGCTCGCCAGGCTCTGCTTGAACGCCTCGAACATCGGCACGATCGAGATCTCGTCGTAGCGGACACCGAGCCGCTCGGCCATGTCGCGGGCGTCGATCCACGAGATCGACGCGGTGTACGGCGACGGCATCATGACGCAGCGGACGCGGTCGGCGCCGAGCGCGTCGACCGCGATCGCCAGCACCAGCGCCGAGTCGATGCCTCCCGACAGGCCGATGATGACGCCCGGAAAGCCGTTCTTGCCGACGTAGTCGCGAACGCCGACGACGAGCGCCGCCCACGCCTGCGCCTCGATGCTCGGGATCTCGGCGATCGCGCCGCGGACCGAGGTCGCGGTGACGTCGACGATCGCGACGTCCTCGTCGAACATCTTGGCGCGCGCGCCGACGACGCCGCGTGCGTCGAGCGCGAACGACGCGCCGTCGAAAACGACCTCGTCCTGGCCGCCGGCGAGGTGCGCGTAGAGGAGCGGCATGGCGACGGCGCGCGCACGCACCGCCATGCGGTCCTCGCGTTCGACCATCTTGCCGAGATGGAACGGCGAGGCGTTGATGACGCAAAGCACCTGCGCGCCCGCGGCGCGGGCAAGCTCGGCCGGCTCGTCGAACCAGGCGTCCTCGCAGATGACGACGCCGAAGCACAGGTCGCCGACGCTGAAGACGAGCGCCGGCGTATTGCCGTCGCGACCCGAGGCGAAGTAGCGCCGCTCGTCGAAGACCTGGTAGTTGGGCAGCTCGCGCTTGCAATAGGTCCCGACGACACGACCCTCCGACAACACCGAGGCGGCGTTGAAGCGCAGCTGCACCGAGACCGACTTCGACCTAACATCGCCCGAGGAACCCAGCTGATGCGGATGGCCGACGACGACGAAGAGACCCGGCAGATCGGCGAGCTGGCGGGCGCAATCGGCGAGCGCCTCGGCGCAGGCGCGCATGAACGCGGGCCGAAGCAGCAGGTCCTCGGGCGGATAGCCGCACAGGCCGAGCTCGGGCGTGAGGACGAGGCGGGCGCCGTCGGCGTACGCGCGTCGCGCCGAATCGACGATCTTTCGGGTATTGCCGGCGAGGTCGCCGACGGTGGCGTTGATCTGCGCCAACGCCACTTTGACGGGCGAAACAGCTGACATGTGAACGACGACGATGAATGACGAAAAGAGGGCGCGCAAGAGAAGCGAAACGACTGACGAAGAATATGTCATCCGGGTCTTCGACGATCCGGCGGAGATCGACCCGGCGACCTGGGATTCGCTCGTCGCCGCGCAGCCTTCGGCGACGCCGTTCGTGTCGATGGCCTACCTGCGCGCGCTGCACGAATCGGCGAGCGCGACCGGCGCCACCGGCTGGGCGCCGCATTTCCTCGCCCTCGAGCGCGCCGGCGTCCTCGTCGCCGCCTGCCCGCTCTACCTCAAGGACCATTCTTACGGCGAGTACGTGTTCGACTGGGCCTGGGCCGACGCCTACCAGCGCCACGGCCTCGACTACTACCCGAAGCTGCTCGACGCGATCCCGTTCACGCCGGTTCCCGGGCCGCGCCTGCTGGCACGGACGCCCGAGCACCGGCTGCTCCTGCTGCGCGCGATCGAGCAGCTGGCGCGATCGGCGCAGCTCTCGTCGGCGCACCTGCTCTTCCTCGACGAAAACGACCAGGCGGCGGCGCGCGAAGCGGGCTGGTCCTTGCGCAGCACCGTCCAGTTCCACTGGACCAACCGCGCGCCCGAGCCTTACGCCGATTTCGCCGACTTCCTCGCCAGCCTGCAGCGCGACAAGCGCAAGAAGATCCAGCAGGAGCGGCGCCGGGTCGCCGACGCGGGCGTGACCTTCGCGGTCGCGACCGGCGAAGCGATCGCCAAGGCCGACTGGGATTTCTTCTACCGCTGCTACACGCTCACCTACCGGGCGCACCACTCGACGCCGTACCTGACCCGCGACTTCTTCGCCCGGGCCAGCGCGACGATGAGCCGCCACTGGCTGCTCTTCACCGCCTGGCGCGGCGGCAAGCGGATCGCGACGTCCCTGATCGCGATCGATCCCGAGCGCAAGACCGCCTTCGGCCGCTACTGGGGCGCCGTCGAGCACGTCAACTGCCTTCACTTCGATGCCTGCTACTACCAGCCGCTCGAGTGGTGCATCGCCAACGGTTACCGGCGCTTCGAGGGCGGCGCGCAGGGCGAGCACAAGATGGCGCGCGGCCTGTTGCCGGTGCAGACCTGGTCGGCGCACTGGCTCGCCCATCCGCAGTTCGCGCGCGCGATCGACGACTTCATCGCCCGCGAAGGCGCGGGCGTCGAGAACTACCTCGACGAGCTGAACGAGCGCCGGCCGTTCAAGGCCGGGGCCGAGCCGGCCGGATGAGCGCCGCCGGCGCGTTCAGGCCCCAGGCGCCTTGTTCGCGGCGTAGCTGGCGATGCCGTTGCGCACCTCGGCCCGCGCCGCGTCGGGCCCTTCCCAGCCGCTGATCTTCACCCACTTGCCGGGCTCGAGGTCCTTGTAGTGCTCGAAGAAGTGCTGGATCTGCTTCAGGCGCAGCTCGTTCATGTCGGCGGGCTTCTGCCAGTGCTTGTAGATCGGCAGGATCTTGTCGATCGGCACGGCGAGCAGCTTGGCGTCGCCGCCGGCCTCGTCCTCCATCTTCAGCACGCCGATCGGCCGGCACGTCACGACCACGCCCGGCGAAAGCGGAAACGGCGTGATGACGAGAACGTCGACCGGGTCGCCGTCGTCGGAGAGCGTCTGCGGCACGTAGCCGTAGTTGCACGGGTAGTGCATCGCCGTGCTCATGAAGCGGTCGACGAACATCGCGCCGCTTTCCTTGTCGACCTCGTACTTGATCGGATCGGCGTTCATCGGGATCTCGATGATCACGTTGAACTCGTCGGGCGCGCGGGCGCCGGGGGTGACGTTGTGCAGGCTCATGGCGGACGTCGCGTCGAAGGGAAGCGTCGATGTTAAGCCGCGCGATCGGGACGCTCCGCTTCCCGGATCGGGCCGCCGCCGAGCCCGCTCCGGCATCCCTTAACATTCGCGGGTTTGCCCAAACGCGTGCATTCCGTCACGGCGGCCGGCAAGTTCAAGCAATGAATCGCCCGAATTCAACGAATCGAACGAGGAAGGAACTCTCTTGATCTCCACCACGATGGCGCTCTACATCGCCCTGGCCTGCGGACTGGCCGCCGTTCTCTACGGCTTCGTCCAACGCAGCTGGATCCTCCGCCAGAGCGCGGGCAACGCGCGCATGCAGGAGATCGCCTCGGCGATCCAGCAGGGCGCGGCCGCCTACCTGGCGCGCCAGTACAAGACGATCGCCATGGTCGGCGTCGTCCTCGCGATCCTGATCTTCGTCTTCCTCGACCGCACCACCGCCGCCGGCTTCGTCCTCGGCGCCGTCCTCTCGGGCGCGTGCGGCTTCATCGGCATGAACGTCTCGGTGCGCGCCAACGTGCGAACCGCGCAGGCGGCCACCAAGGGCATCGGCCCGGCGCTCGACGTCGCCTTCAAGGGCGGCGCGATCACCGGCATGCTCGTCGTCGGTCTCGGCCTGATCGGCGTCGGCGCGTTCTTCTGGTACGTGAGCGGCGGCGGCGCCAAGGTCGACTCCGACTCGCTGAAGCCGCTCCTCGGCTTCGCCTTCGGCGCGTCGCTGATCTCGATCTTCGCCCGTCTCGGCGGCGGCATCTTCACCAAGGGCGCCGACGTCGGCGCCGACCTGGTCGGCAAGGTCGAGGCCGGCATCCCGGAAGACGACCCGCGCAACCCGGCGGTGATCGCCGACAACGTCGGCGACAACGTCGGCGACTGCGCTGGCATGGCCGCCGACCTGTTCGAGACCTACGCCGTGACGCTGATCGCGACGATGGCGCTCGGCGCGCTCATGGTCACGGGCGCGACGATCAACGCCGTGGTCTACCCGCTGCTGCTCGGCGGCGTCTCGATCATCGCCTCGATCATCGGCTGCTCCTTCGTCAAGGCCTCGCCCGGCATGAAGAACGTGATGCCGGCGCTCTACCGGGGCCTCGCCGTCGCCGGCGGGCTCTCGCTGGTCGCCTTCTACTTCGTGACCACGCAGATGTTCCCGCAACCGATGGCGCTGGCCGCCGGCGGCACGGTGTCGGCGCTGGCCCTCTTCGGGTCGTGCGCCGTCGGCCTCGTGCTGACCGCAGCGATGGTCTGGATCACCGAGTACTACACCGGCACGCAATTCAAGCCGGTGCAGCACATCGCCCAGGCCTCGACCACCGGCCACGGCACCAACATCATCGCCGGCCTCGGCGTCTCGATGCGCTCGACCGCCTGGCCGGTGCTGTGCGTCTGCGTCGCCATCTTGGTGGCCTACTGGCTCGCCGGCTTGTACGGCATCGCCGTCGCCGCGACGGCGATGCTGAGCATGGCCGGCATCGTCGTCGCCCTGGACGCCTACGGCCCGATCACCGACAACGCCGGCGGCATCGCCGAGATGGCCGAGCTGCCGGCGAGCGTTCGCGACGTCACCGACCCGCTCGACGCCGTCGGCAATACGACCAAGGCGGTGACCAAGGGCTACGCGATCGGCTCGGCCGGCCTGGCCGCGCTCGTCCTCTTCGCCGACTACACCCACTCGCTCACCGGGCGCGGCATGAACGTCTCGTTCGATCTGAGCGAGCCGCGCGTCATCGTCGGCCTGTTCATCGGCGGCCTGATTCCCTACCTGTTCGGCGCGATGGCGATGGAAGCCGTCGGCCGCGCCGCGGGCGCGGTGGTGGTCGAGGTTCGGCGTCAGTTCCGCGACATCAAGGGCATCATGGAAGGCACGGCCAAGCCGGAGTACGGCGTCGCGGTCGACATGCTGACCAAGGCGGCGATCAAGGAGATGATGATCCCGTCGCTGCTGCCGGTGGTCGTGCCGATCATCGTCGGCCTGCTGCTCGGGCCGGCGGCGCTCGGCGGCCTGCTGATGGGCACCATCGTCACCGGCCTCTTCGTCGCGATCTCGATGTGCACCGGCGGCGGCGCCTGGGACAACGCCAAGAAGTACATCGAGGACGGCCACTTCGGCGGCAAGGGGAGCGAGGCGCACAAGGCCGCCGTCACCGGCGACACCGTCGGCGACCCGTACAAAGACACTGCCGGCCCGGCGGTCAACCCGCTGATCAAGATCATCAACATCGTCGCGCTGCTGATCGTGCCGCTGCTGCCGATGACGACGTCGGGCACGGGCGCGACGCATCCGGCACCGGTCGCCTCGGCGACGTCGGCGGTCTCAGCGGCGCCGGGCGACGGCGCGTCGTTCCGGGTCGAGAACGGTGTCGTCAAGTTCTACTTCGCCAGCGGCAAGGCCGACCTCGCGACCGGCGCCGATTCGGCGCTCGCCGATATCGCCAAGGGCGTCGCCGCCGGCAAGCGCGCGGTCGTCAGCGGCTTCACCGACGCCACCGGCGACCCGGCCCGCAACGAAGAGCTGGCCAAGGCACGCGCGATCGCGGTGGGCAACGCACTGGCGGCCGCCGGCGTCGGCGCCGACAAGATCGACCTGAAGAGGCCGGAAGCCGTCACCGGCAGCGGCAGCAATGCCGAGGCACGCCGCGTCGAGGTCGCCCTGAACTGATCCTTCGGGAGCGGCCTGACCGATCGGCGCTCGGCCGGACACCATGGCGGGTCGTCCGGGCCCGCATTTCACCGGCAACGTGGCCCTCCCTTCGACGCAACCGCTCTCGATCGAGGTCGCCGGCCACGGTGCCGTGTCGGCCCTGTCGACGACGCCCGAGAACGCAAACGCGGCGCTCGTTCTCGCGCACGGCGCAGGCGCCGGCATGCACCATCCGTTCATGGCGGCGGTGGCGAACGGCCTGGCCACGCGCGGCATCGCCACGCTGCGCTTCCAGTTCCCGTCGATGGAGCGCGGCTCGCGTCGTCCCGACCCGCCGCGGCTGGCGCATGCCGCCGTGCGCGCGGCCGTCGCCGCGGCGAACGAACGGTTGCCGGGCCTGCCCCTTTTCGCCGGCGGCAAGTCGTTCGGCGGCAGGATGACGTCGCAAGCGCAGGCCGGGTCTCCGCTCGCCGGCGTCGCCGGTCTTGTCTTCCTCGGCTTCCCGCTGCACCCGGCGGGCCGCCCGGGCGACGAGCGCGGCGAGCACCTCGCGAGGGTCGCGTGTCCGATGCTGTTCGTCCAGGGTAGTCGCGACGAGCTCGCCGACGTCGCCTTGATCACGGCGCTGGCTCATCGTCTCGGCGCGCGCACGACGCTCGCAATGTTCGACGATGCCGACCACGCGTTTCACGTCCGCGCCCGCAGCGGCAGCAACGACGCCGAGGTGCTCGGGCACATCCTCGACACCATCGTCGAGTGGATCGCGCGCGTCGACGCCGATCGCCGGCGCTGATCCGCGCGGGAGCTACGGCTTGCCGTCGTGGACGAGGCGCAGGCCGTGCCCGCCGCTGCGAACGCGGTTGCGGCCGGCGTGCTTGGCGGCATAGCAGGCGTCGTCGGCGGCGGCGATGACGCTGGCGACGTCGTCGTAGCCGTCGTCGATCTGGACCACGCCGATGCTGACGCCGACGCGGAAGTGCTGGCCCTGCCAGACCAGCGAATGCGAGTCGACGCGCGAGCGGATCTGCTCGGCGATGTTCAGCGCCGTCGGCAGCGCGCAGGCGTTCAGGAGGACGGCGAACTCGTCGCCGCCGAGGCGCGCCGCCAGGTCGATCGAGCGGATCCGCGCCAGCAGCAGCGCCGCGACGTCCCGCAGCAGCTGGTCGCCGGCGGCGTGGCCGGCGGCGTCGTTGACCGCCTTGAAGCCGTCGAGGTCGACGTAGAGGACGCACGCCACCTCGCGCCGGCGCCGATCGACCAGGTGCTCGGCGAGCCGGCTTTCGAACTCCTGGCGGTTGGCGATGTTGGTGAGGGCGTCGTGCGTCGCCGCCCACGAAAGGGCGTTGCGCTTGCGCCGTTCCTCGCTGACATCGCCGAGGGTCCAGATCGTTCCCGCGCCGGCGTCGTTGCGGCTCACCGGCGCGCCGAGCAGCTGGCCCCAGAAGCGGCTGCCGTCGCGGCGCACGAACTCGATCTCCTCGGCGAAGACGCGGCCGACGCCGAAGGCCGCAGCGACCCGCGTGCCGAGGCCCTGATAGAACTCGTCGGAGGCGTAGATCAGGCGCGCCGCCTCGCCGTCGAGGCCCGAGCCTTCGTAGCCGAGCAGGCGGTTGAACTCGTCGCTGACGAGCTCGAAGCGGCGGTTGCGCGTGAAGGCGATGCCGACCGGCGCCTTGGCCATCACCGCCCGCATCTTGGCGAGCAGCAGATGCCCGGCCGCCTCGCTCGCCTGGCGCTCGCGCATCACGTGCTGCAGCACCTGCGAGAGCTCGCCGAGCTCGCCGCCGAGGTCGGGCCAGCCGGCCTCGACGTCGGCGTCCTCGGCGATCAGCTGCAAGGCGCGTTGCTTGAGGCGCTCCAGCGGGCGCAGCAAGTAGAACGTGATCAGGAGGGTGAGCAGGCCGCCGGCGGCGGCGACGCCGAAGGCCAGCCAGCGGGCGCGCTTCTCGCCTTCGTTCACGCCGCCGAGCAACACGTCGGCGCGGGCCGTGCGCAGCACCAGCCAGTCGGCGTCGGGAACGCCGGCGAGGCCGACCTCGTGGTCGCCGGCGCGGACCGCGTAGCCCGCCGGCTCGATCGGGCTGCCGCGCTGGCGCCAGTCCTGCAGCGCGGCGGCGATGGCCGGCTCCGAGCTGCCGTCGCGAAGCACCCATTCGCGCGACGGATGCGACAGGATCTGCCCCTTGGCGTCGACGACGATCGTCGTCACGGGCGAGCGACGGTCGTCCTGGGTCAGGTCGTCGAGCAGCGACCGGCTCGAGAGGCGCAGCGCCCCGCCGAGGACAGCAGCGACCTTGCCGTCGCCGGCGAACACCGGCATCGTCAGGATCACGATCGGCTCGCCCGAGACGCGCGACGACGCGACACGCGCGATCATCGGCCGGTGCTCGCGCACGGTGTCCTTGAAGTAGTCGCGATCGGCGACGTTGCGGTGCGGGTCGCGCGCGCCGTTCTCGTCGCTGACGAGGACGATCGTGCCATCGAGCGAGACGACGAAGACGCTCGCGAACAGCGTCGACAGAACGCTCTGGCCCTGGACGAACTCAGTGACCTTCGCACTGTCGCCGAGGGTGGCCGGCGTCATCTGCAGGGCGACGCTGCGCAGCGCGCGCTGCAGGCCGACCAGGCGCTGCGACACCGTCGCGGCGATCCGGCGCGCGTCGTCTTCCTGCGAATCGAGGACGATCTGCTCGCTGCT
>JADGRJ010000193.1 GCA_017881025.1 Rhizobacter sp.
TCAGCGCCTACTTCGACGGCGAGCCCGGCCTCGCCGAGCTCCGCCAGCTCGCCGTGTCGAGCGGCCGCGGCGAGACGCTGCTCGAGCTGCGCAACCTCGCCGAGCGCATCGGCCTCAGCGCGCGCGGCGTCAAGGTCGGCGTCGACGCGCTCGCGCAGCTCGCCCTGCCGGCGATCCTGCACTGGGAGATGAACCACTTCGTCGTCCTCGAGCGGGTGACGAAGTCCGGGATCGTCGTCATGGATCCCGCCGCCGGACGGCTCGCCGTGCCGTGGGAGACGGTGAACACCTCGTTCACCGGCGTCGCTCTCGAGACGCGCATTTCGCCGAGCTGGCGCAAGGCGCGCGGGCCCGGCCGCAAGGTCTCGCTGCTCGACTTCCTCGCGCCGCTCTCGCAGTGGCGCAACGACATCGCCCTCGTCGTTGCGCTGTCGATCCTGATGGAGGTGCTCGTCCTGCTCGCGCCGCTGCAGATGCAGCTGTCGATCGACAGCGCGCTGCAAGGATCGGACGGCCGCCTCGTCTGGGTGCTGGCGATCGGCTTCACGCTCGTGGTCCTGCTGCAGGCGGCGATCTCGGTGGTGCGCGCCTGGACGATCTCGGTGTTCGGCGCGCGCGTCGGCTACGAGCTGAAGGACCGCTTCGTCCGCGCCCTGCACCGCAAGTCGGCGCGCTTCTTCCTCAGGCACCACAGCGCCGACATCCTCAGTCGCAGCCGTTCGGTCGACACGATCCAGTCGCTCGTCACCGCGCAGCTCCTGCAGGCGCTGCTCGACGGCGTCATGTCGGTCGCGATCGTCGTCGTCATGCTGCTCGCGGTGCCGTCGATGGCCGCGGTCGTGATCGTCTTCGCGGCGCTCAACCTGTTCGCGACCGCGGGCCTGCGCCGCGCCGCGATCGACGTCTCGCGCCGCGGCCTGCGCGTCGCCGCCCAGGCCGACGCGTACTTCCTCGAGAACGCGCGCGCGGCGCGGGCGATCAAGCTGTTCGGCAAGGAGCTCGTCCGCACCAACGTCTGGCGCAACAAGTTCGTCGAGCTGACCAACCTCGGCCTCGCCGACGGCCGCCTGGCGATGCTCTCGACCCAGGCGTCGCGGCTCACCAACGGCCTCGGCAACGTCGCCCTGATCGCCCTCGGCACCTGGCTCGTGCTCGGCAACCAGATCACGCTCGGCACGATGATGATGTTCTTCCTGTTCCGCGCCTTCCTGGTCGAGCGCCTCGACCGCGCCGTCGTCTACGCGATGGAGCTGCGCCGCGTCCGCACCAACGCCGAGCGGATCGAGGAGGTGATGGCCGACGAGGCCGGCGTCGACGAGGCGGCGCACGAGCGGCCGTTCGTCGTCGCCGACGGCGCCGGCGTTCGCATCGAGGTCAAGGACGTCTGGTTCCGCTACGGCAACGACAGCCCATGGATCCTGAAGGGCGCGACCCTGGTCGTCGGGCCGGGCGAATCGGTGGCGATCACCGGGCCGTCGGGGAGCGGCAAGACGACGCTGCTCCACCTCGTGATCGGCCTGCTCGAGCCGAACCGCGGCGAGGTGCTCGTCAACGGCCGCGAGGTGAAGACGATCGCCTCGGCCGACCTGGCACGGGTGATCGGCGTCGTCATGCAGGACGACATCCTGTTCCAGGGCACCGTCGCCGACAACGTCTCGTTCTTCGACACGCCGATCGACATGGCGCGCGTCGCCCGCGCCGCGCGCCAGGCCAACGTCGCCGCCGAGATCGAGGCGATGCCGATGCAGTACCACTCGATGCTCGCCGAGGCCGCCGCCGACATCTCGGGCGGGCAGAAGCAGCGCCTGTTCATCGCCCGCGCGCTCTATCACGCACCGCGCGTGCTCTTTCTCGACGAGGCGACGAGCCACCTCGACGCGGCGAGCGAGGCGCTGGTGACGCGCGCGGTCGAGGCGATGGACATGACGCGCGTGCTGGTCGCGCACCGGCGCGAGACGATCGCGATCGCCGACCGAGTCCTGGCCCTCGATCCGGCGAACGGGCTCATTCGCGAGGCCGACACCTCGGCCGCCGCGTCGGAGCGGGCGACTGTGGCGCCGCTGTCCTGATCGGGCCGGGCCGCGACGCCTCGCCGCCACCGCGCGGAAGATCGACTCAGCGCTTGCCGATCTCGCGCCAGCTCTTTTCGTTGACCTCGACGCCGAACTTCTTCGCCGCCGTCTTGATGCGCTTCCACGCCTCGTCGCGCTCGGCATCGCCGACCCCCTCGACCTGGTTGAAGCGGGCGATCGCGTTACGGACATGGCTCGCGTTCTCGAGCGGCTCCTTGCGCTCCTTCGGGAAGGCGAACTGCTTGGATTCGATGGCGTTGCGGTGGTCAGCGTCGAGCTTGGTCATGGCGGATCTCCTTTCACATGGCCAAACGCCGGCAAGCTTCGTTCCCGGCGCCGGGCTGTGACGACCGCGGCGCGCCTAGTGGCGCGCGAAGAAACGCCAGATCTCGTCCGTCGCGTCGAGCGCCGGCGACGGCGGATCGAGAAATCGCGCCAGGCGCTCGCCGCCCGGCCACGAGTGGCCGCCGCCCTCGATCGCGACCAGCTCGACGGCGCTTCCGCCCGCGCACGCCCGGTAGCTCGTGCGCCGCACGATGCCCTTCTGTTCGCTCTCGGCGGGCTCGTCGCAAGCGTCGTGGCGGCGCCAGAACTCGATCGCCGACGCGACGCTTCGCACCTCGTGGACCGCGAACGCCTTCGCGCCGGCGCCACCTTCGAACGGCAGGTTGCGATCGGCGCTGCCGTGGATGACTAGCACCGGCACCGGCCGCGCCGGCCGGCATCGCTCGAGCGCGGTCATCTCGCCGGCGACCACGGCGATCGCGGCGACGCGATCGGCGAGCGCGCAGGCCACCTCGTACGCCATCATCCCGCCGTTCGAGATGCCGGTCGCGTAGATCCGCGCGCGGTCGACCGCGACCGTCGCCTGCAGGTCGTCGAGCAACGCCGCGACGAACGCGGTCTCGTCGACGCGCTGCTGCATCGCGTGGCCGCAGCAGGTTCCGGCGTTCCAGGTCTTGAGCTTGCCGGCGATGCCGCCCGAGCCCTGCGGGTAGACGGAGATGAAGCCTTCGGTCTCGCCCTTGGCGCTCAGCCGCGACTGCCGGCGCACCGAGTCGGCCGAGCCGCCGCCGCCGTGGAAGACGATGACGACGGGCAACGGCCGGTCGCGGTCGTGGCGCGCCGGCAGATCGATTTCGTAGCTGCGCTCGCGGGCGCCGACGCGCAGTTGGCGCTCGATCGTTTCGGCTACCGCGCCGCACGCCGTCGCGACGATCGCCGCGGCGACAACGGCGCGACGCGCGAGGGTGCCTGTTTCGATCATTGCAAGGTCATCAGCGTCGCGTTGCCGCCCGCCGCCGCGGTGTTGACGCTCAACGCGCGCTCGACGACGAGGCGCTCGAGCGGCAACGCCGTCTCGCCCGGCCGCGATCCTTCGACGCCGATGATCGGGCCCGGCCGCGCGGCGACCACGCCGCCGACGCGAAGCAGCTCGTCGGCGCTGCCGTGATGAAGCACCGCGTCGAAGCGCGCCGTCGCCGCGGTCCAGTCGTCGACGAGGTCGATCCGGGCGCGCACCGGCTCGGGCAGGCGCTCGCGCAGCGGCGCGGCGTCGCGCGGCCAGAGCGCGCGGCTGCCGACGGCGAGGACGGCGGCCAGCTGGACTAGGCGATCGCCATCGTCGCCGGCGAGGCAGAGGACGGCGTCGCGCGGCTGCAGGGTGTAGACGTTGCGCTCGCCGGTCGGCCCGGCAAGGAGCGACGCGACGCCGACGCGCGACGCGCTCGCGAAACGGTCGCAGAGCGCCGCGAGCGCGTCGCCGCCCTCGTTCCTTGCCCAGCGCTGCAGATCGCGCAGCGCCGGCGGGACGTCGAGCGGCGGTGAAGCGTCGACGCTGCCGGCGGCGAGCGCGCGCGCCATCGCGTCGCCGGGCCGGCGCGCCAGCAGCCGGTAGAGATAGAGCGGACCGCCCGCCTTCGGCCCGGTTCCCGAGAGGCCCTCGCCGCCGAACGGCTGCACGCCGACGACCGCACCGACCATGTTGCGGTTGACATAGACGTTGCCGACGTGCGCGCCGGCGACGACCTGCGCGATCGTCTCGTCGATGCGCGACTGCACGCCGAGCGTCAGGCCGTAGCCGGTGGCGTTGATCTGCTCGATCATCGCGCCCAGGTCGCGCCGCCGGTAGCGGACGACGTGCAGCACCGGCCCGAAGACCTCGCGCTCGAGCTCGCCGAGGCGGTCGAGCTCGATCAGCGTCGGCGTCACGAAGGTGCCATGCGCGGTCGCCCCGGCTTCGGCGCGCGCGGCCTGGAACACGCGTCGGCCGCGCGCGCGCATCTGCGCGATGTGCGCCTCGATCGCGGCGCGCGCTTCGGCGTCGATCACCGGGCCGACGTCGACGGCGAGGTTGTCGGTCGCGCCGATCCGGCTCTCGGCCATCGCGCCCTCGAGCATCGCGACGATGCGGTCGGCGGCGTCGTCCTGCACGCACAGCACGCGCAGCGCCGAGCAGCGCTGGCCGGCGCTGTCGAACGCCGAGGCGACGACGTCGTTGACGACCTGCTCGGCGAGCGCCGACGAGTCGACCAGCATCGCGTTCTGGCCGCCGGTCTCGGCGATCAGCGGCACGGCGCGGCCGGCGACGTTCAGGCGCGCGGCGAGGCTCTTCTGGAGCAGGCGCGCGACGTCGGTCGAGCCGGTGAACATGACGCCCTGGACGCGCGCGTCGGCGACGAGCGCGGCACCCACCGTCTCGCCGCGGCCGGGCAGCAGCTGCAGCGCCGAAGTCGGCACGCCGGCGCGGTGCAGGCGCCGCACCATGTCGGCGGCGATCAGCGGCGTCTGCTCGGCGGGCTTGGCGAGCACCGGGTTGCCCGCGGCGAGCGCGGCCGCGACCTGGCCGGTGAAGATCGCGAGCGGGAAGTTCCAGGGGCTGATGCAGACGATCGGGCCGAGCGGAAGGGCGTCGTCGCCGCCGAGGTCGCGGCGCGCCTGCGCGGCGTAGAAGCGCAGGAAGTCGACGGCCTCGCGCACTTCGGCGATGCCGTTCGGATAGGTCTTGCCGGCCTCGCGCGCGAGCAGTCCGAGCAGGCGCGGCAAGTCGGCCTCGAGCGCATCGGCGCCGCGCTCGAGCATCGCGGCGCGATCCGCCGCCGCAGTCGCGGCCCATGCGGACGCGCCGTCGACGGCGCTCGCGAGCGCGCGCTCGACATCAGCGAGCGTCGCCTCGCGGACGTGGCCGACGACGTCGTCGTGGTCGGCAGGGTTGCGTACCGCTTGTCCCGGCGTGCCCGATCGCGCGGACGCGTGCATGTTGTCGGACCCATCGAGGCGGTCGCTCGCCAGCAGCGGCGCTGCCGTCCACGCCTCGCCGCGGCTCGCGTGCAGCGCGTCGGCCAGAGCGGCGAGCTGGTCCTCGTCGGCAAGATCGAGGCCGCGCGAATTGCGTCGCGCCGCGCCGTAGATCTCGGCCGGCAACGCGATCGCCGGATGCGGCCGGCCGAGCACGCGCGGCGTGCCGTCGGTGTCGGCTTGCGCGTCGGCGATCCGTTCGACCGTCGTCACCGGATCCTCGACCAGCGCGTCGATCGGCACCGAGGCGTCGGCGATGCGGTTGACGAACGACGAGTTCGCGCCGTTCTCGAGCAGGCGCCGCACGAGGTAGGCGAGCAGCGTCTCGTGCGTGCCGACCGGCGCGTAGATGCGGCACGGCCGCGCCAGCTTGCCCTCGACGAAGGGGCCGACCACCTGCTCGTAGAGCGGCTCGCCCATGCCGTGCAGGCACTGGAACTCGTACTGGTCGGGGGCGTAGGCGTCACCGCCGGCGAGGTGGTAGATGGCCGCCAGCGTGTGCGCGTTGTGGGTCGCGAACTGCGGGAAGACCGCGTCCGGCGCCGCGAGCAGGCGGCGCGCGCAGGCGAGGTAGGCGACGTCGGTGTAGGCCTTCCTCGTGAAGACCGGATAGCCGTCGAGGCCGTCGACCTGGGCGCGCTTGATCTCGCTGTCCCAGTACGCGCCCTTGGCGAGGCGAATCATCAGCCGATGCCCGGAGCGGCGCGCCAGATCGACGATCGCATCGATCACGAACGGGCAGCGCTTCTGGTACGCCTGAACGACGAAGCCGATGCCGTCCCAGCCGGCGAGCTCGGGCTCGAAGCACAGCCGCTCGAGCAGGTCGAGCGAGAGCTCGAGGCGGTCGGCCTCTTCGGCGTCGATGCTGAGGCCGATGTCGTGGCGGCGCGACCGGATCGCGAGCTGCTTCAACACCGGATAGAGCTCGGCGCCGACGCGCTCGACCTGGGCCCGGCTGTAGCGCGGATGCAGCGCCGAAAGCTTGAGCGAGATGCCCGGCCCGGCGTAGATGCCGCGGCCGGCCGAGGCGCGGCCGATCGCGTCGATCGATTCCTCGTAGGCGCGCCTGTAGCGTGCCGCGTCTTCAGCGGTGAGCGCAGCCTCGCCGAGCATGTCGTACGAATAGCAAAAGCCCTGCGCTTCGCGCGGCCGCGCATGGGCGAGCGCTTCGGCGATCGTCTCGCCGGTGACGAACTGCTCGCCCATCAGGCGCATCGCCCGGTCGACGCTCTTTCGGACTAGCGGCTCGCCGCCCTTGCCGACCAGCCGCGCCAAGGCGCTCGACAGGCCCGCCTCGCTGTGCGTCGCCACCAGCTTGCCGGTGAGGAGCAGCGCCCAGGTCGCGGCGTTGACGAACAGCGACGGGCTGCGGCCGAGGTGCTCGTGCCACTGGCCGGTGCTGATCTTGTCGCGGATCAGCGCGTCGCGCGTCGCCGGGTCGGGGATTCGCAGCAGCGCCTCGGCGAGGCACATCAGCGCGACGCCTTCCTGCGATGAGAGCGAGTATTCCTGGAGCAGGCCCTGGACCAGTCCTTCGCGACCGGCGGCGCTCTTGCGGTCGCGCAGCGTCTGCGCGAGGCGCCGTGCCAGCGCCTGCGTCGCGGCCGCCATCGCCGCCGGCTGCCGCGCCTCGGCGACGAGCGGCGGCACCGCCTCGGTCTCGGCGCGCCGATACGCCGCCGTGATCGCGGCACGCAGGGGCGATCGCGATGCGCGAAGCGAGAGGTCGTCGTGCCGCGCCATGTCAGGACTCGCGTGCCGGAGCGACGCCATGGACGAGCATCGCCGCGGCGAGGTCCTCGAGCGCGCTGCCGACCGACTTGAAGACGGTGCGCTGCTGGCCCGGCGAGCGCCTGCGGTCGCGGCGACCGCGCGCGAGGTCGGCGAGCGTGCCGATGTCACCGGGCGCGACGACGCCGCGCACGATCGGCCCGATCAGGTCGCCGCTCTTCGTCGCCGCGTCGTCGTCGTCGACGAACACCGCGGCGTCGGCGAAGCAATCATCGTCGGCCTCGCGCATCTGCGACGTGAACGAGCCGATCAGGTCGAGGTGGCCGCCGGAGCGCAGCCAGCGGCCGGATACGACCGGCTCGCGCGCGAGCGTCGCGCAGCTGACGATCTCGGCGTCGGCGACGGCCGCTTCGACGCTCGCCGCGACGCGCGCATCGAAGCCCTGCGACGCGAGCTCGGCAACGAGCGCCGCGGCACGCGACGGCGACCTCGCCCACACCGAGACGCGCTCGATCGGCCGGACGGCGCGGTGCGCCTCGGGCAGCAGGCGGGCGAT
>JADGRJ010000194.1 GCA_017881025.1 Rhizobacter sp.
ACGTGATGTCGACGATCTGGACCATCCGGCTGTAGGCCATCCGCGTCGGCCCGATCACGCCGAGCGTGCCGACGACCTTGCCGTCGACCTCGTACGGCGCCGAGACGATCGAGAGCTCCTCGAACGGCACGACCAGGCTCTCGCCGCCGATGAAGATGCGAACGCCATCGGCGCGGCTCGAGACCTCGAGCAGTCGCATCAGTTGCGTCTTCTGCTCGAACAGGTCGAAGAGCTTCCTCAGGCTCCCCATGTCGCTGGAGAAATCCTGGATCGCGAGCAGGTTGCGCTCGCCGGCGATGACGACGCGCTCGTGGCTTTCGGCGATCGCCTCGCTGCCCGCCTGCACCGCCGCCAGCATCAGCGACGAGATCTCGCCGCGCAGGGCGTCGACCTCGGTCTTCAGCCGCTCGCGCACCTCTTCGAGCGTGAGCCCGGCGTAGTGCGCGGTGAGGAAGTTGCTCGCCTCGAGCAACTGCGCCGAGGTGTAGTCGTGGGCGGTGAAGATGACCCGGTTCTGCACGTCGCCGTCGGGCGCGACCATGATCACGAGGACGCGTCGCTCCGACAGGCGCATGAACTCGATGTGGTGGAAGACGCTCGCCTTCTTCGGCGCGGTGACGACGCCGACGAAGCTCGACAGGCTCGACAGCAGCTGCGCCGCGTTGGCGATGACGCGCTGCGGCTGGTCGGCGTGCAGCTGCGCCTCGATCGGCGGCTCGGCGCCGGCCTGCGCCGCCAGATCCCTCGGCTGCGCCGTCAGCATGGTGTCGACGAAGAGGCGATAGCCGCGCGCGGTCGGGACGCGACCGGCGCTCGTGTGCGGGCTGGCGATGAGGCCGAGCTCCTCGAGGTCGGCCATCACGTTCCTGATCGTCGCCGGCGACAGCTCGAGGCCGCTGGCACGCGAGAGCGTGCGCGAGCCGACCGGCTGGCCGTCGGCGATGTAGCGCTCGACCAGGGTCTTCAGGAGGGTCTTGGCACGCTCGTCAAGCATCGGTTTCTTCGGGCGGTGACGAGGCGATTCTGCCTGCGTCGCGAGAGGTCGCTGTGGTGTAATCCCGTGAATGGCGACCCGCTTCCGGCACGCTGCGCTCGTCGGCAAGTTCAACGCCGAAGGCATCCGCGAAGAGCTCGAATCCGTGGCCGCCTTTCTGGTCGCCAAGGGCCTCGCCGTAACCCTCGAGGAAGACACCGCCGTCAAGACCGGCATCGACGGCTACCCGCGCCTTCCGGCGGGGGCGCTCGGCACGGCGTGCGACATCGCCGTCGTCGTCGGCGGCGACGGCACGATGCTCGGCATCGCCCGCCAGCTCGCTCGCCACGACACGCCGCTGGTCGGCATCAACCAGGGGCGCCTCGGCTTCATCACCGACATCGCCCTCGACACGTTCGAGACGGCGCTCGCGCCGATCCTCGCCGGCGAGTACGACGAAGAGAAGCGGACGATGCTCGAGGGCGAGGTCGAGCGCGACGGCGCGACGATCTTCGCGAGCATCGGCCTCAACGACGTGATCGTCAGCCGCGGCGCGACCGCCGGCATGGTCGAGCTGCGCATCGAGATCGACGGCCAGTTCGTCGCCCAGCTGCGCGCCGACGGCCTGATCATCGGCTCGCCGACCGGCTCGACCGCGTATGCGCTGTCGGCGGGCGGGCCGATCCTGCACCCGGGGATCGCTGCCTGGGCGCTGGTGCCGATCGCACCCCACGACCTCTCGAACCGGCCGATCGTCGTTCCCGACAGCGGCGAGGTCACCATCGACATCGTCGCCGGCCGCGACGCCAGCGTGAACTTCGACATGCAGTCGCTGACCAGCCTCGCCCACGGCGACCGCATCCGGGTGCGTCGCTCGGCCGACCGGGTGCGCTTCCTCCATCCGCGCGGCTGGAGCTACTACGCGACCCTGCGCGGCAAGCTGCACTGGGCGTCGGGGGTCTGATCATGCGTGCCCGATGGCGCCTCTCTGCGTTCGCTTCCCCCCGAGGGGGCCGAGTGCCGCGGCTCCATGCCGGCCGGTGCCGGCATGGACGGCACGAGGAGGCGTTGCGTCTCGCAACGCCGCGGCCTGCAAGGCCGGCCGGCCTTGGGGCGGCCCGGCGGCCGGCCGGTCCCGCCTGAGTCCGCCGAGCCGGACATGCTGCATCGCCTCGCGATCCGCGACTTCGTCATCGTCGACGCGCTCGAGATCGAGTTCGCTTCGGGCCTGTCGGTGCTGAGCGGCGAGACCGGCGCCGGCAAGTCGATCCTCGTCGACGCGCTCCAGCTCGCGCTCGGCAGCCGCGGCGACGCCGGCGTCGTCCGCGAAGGCGCGGCGCGCGCCGAGACCAGCGCCGAGTTCGACGTCCCGCCGGCGCTCGTGCCGTGGCTCGCCGACGCCGGCTTCGACGCCGACGCCGGCGACGCGGGCCGCATGCTGCTGCGCCGAACGATCGACGCGCAGGGCAAGAGCCGGGCGTGGATCAACGGCAGCGGCGCGACGATCGCGCAATTGCGCGAAGCGGCCGACCAGCTCGTCGACATCCACGGCCAGCACGCCTGGCAGGGGCTGACGCGCCCGCCCGCCGTTCGCGCCCTCCTCGACGCCCATGCGCAGATCGATGCCGCGCCGCTCGCCGCGCACTGGTCGGCGTGGCGCGCGGCGACGCAGGCTCTCGCCGCCGCGCGCGAGAAGCAGGGCGACCTGGAGCGCGAGCGCGAACGTCTCGCCTGGCAGATCGGCGAGGTCGCCAAGCTCGCGCCCGGCGCCGACGAGTGGGCCGAGCTCGACGCCGAGCACACCCGCCTCGCGCACGGCCAGTCGCTCCTCGACGCCGCGCGCGCCGCGCTCGACGCGATCTCGGAGGCCGACGCAAGCGCCGATTCACTCGCCGGCCGCGCCATCGACTCGCTCCAGGACGTCGCCACATTCGATGCCCGCCTCGAAGGCCCGATCGAGTCGCTGCAGGGCGCGCAGGCGCAGCTGCAGGACGCGGCGCACACGCTCGCCGGCTACCTCGACCGCGCCGAGCTCGACCCGGAGCGGCTGCGCGAGGTCGAGGCGCGCCTCTCCGCCTGGGTGACGCTGGCGCGGCGCCATCGCCGGCCGCCGGCCGACCTGCCGGCGCTGCTCGCGCAGTGGCAGGCCGAGCTGAAGGATCTCGACGACGCCGCCGACCTCGACGGGCTCGAGCGCGCGAGCGACGCGGCGCGCGCCGCTTACGACGCCGAAGCGCGCCGCGTCTCGGCAGCGCGCCGCGCGGCGGCGCCCAAGTTCGCCGCCGCTGTGACGCGGACGATGCAGCAGCTCGGCATGGCCGGTGGCCGCTTCGCGGTCGAGCTCGTTGCCACCGACGCGCCGCAGTCGTTCGGCGTCGAGTCGGCCGAGTTCCTCGTCGCCGGCCACGCTGGGACGACACCGCGGCCGCTCTCCAAGGTCGCCTCGGGCGGTGAGCTCTCGCGCATCGCGCTCGCGGTCGCCGTCGTCGGCACCGAGCGACAAGGCGCCGGCGAAGGCCCGTCGACCCTCATCTTCGACGAGGTCGACGCCGGAATCGGCGGCGCCGTCGCCGAGACCGTCGGCCGCCTCATGAAGCAGCTCGGCACCGGCCGCCAGGTGCTCGCCGTCACCCACCTGCCGCAGGTCGCCGCCTGCGCCGACCATCACTTCGTCGTCAGCAAGCGCGCCCGCGCCGGCACGACCACGAGCGCCGTCGAGCCCGTCGCCGGCGAAGCCCGCGTCGCCGAGATCGCGCGCATGCTCGGCGGCGAAAAGCTCTCGTCGACGAGCCTCGCCCACGCCCAGGAAATGCTCGCCTCCGGCGCCGAGGCGCGTCCCGCCCGCACCCGCAAAGCCGCACCGTGAGCACCGGCCCGATAGAAAGCGGCCCCAGCGGGGCCGGCCCCTCCCTCTCGGAGGGAGGGGAGCGAAGCGGGGAGGGAGCAATCCTGTCAAGCGACGCGGGCAGCGCCGTGCCGCGCGAAGCGGGCGGCCAAGCCGCCCGCGTGGTCTTGGTCACAGGCATATCAGGGTCGGGGAAATCGGTCGCGCTGCATGCGTTGGAAGACGCCGGCTTCTTCTGCGTCGACAACCTGCCGCCCGAGCTGTTGCGCGACTTCCTCCAGCTCGAGACGCAGCGGCGCGACCGCCGCATCGCGATCGCCGTCGACGTGCGCAGCGCCGGCTCGCTGCCGCACCTGCTGCCGCTGCTTGCACAGCTGCAGGGCGAAGGCATCGGCGTGCAAGCGATCTTCCTCGACGCGACGACCGGCGCCCTCGTCCGGCGCTTCTCGGAAACGCGGCGCGCCCACCCGCTCGCCGACCGCGGCGCGCTCGTCGAGGCGATCGAGCTCGAGCGCCAGCTGCTCGCCGACCTGCGCGAGCTCTCGACCGTCATCGACACCAGCCAGCTGCGGCCGACCCAGCTGCGCGCCTGGATGCGCGAGCTCGTCGGCGCCGCCGACAGCCGGCTCACGCTCGTCTTCGAAAGCTTCGCCTACAAGCACGGCGTTCCGCTCGACGCCGACTACGTGTTCGACATCCGCGTCCTGCCCAACCCGCACTACGTTCGCGAGCTGCGCCTGCTCACCGGCCGCGACCTCGCCGTCGGCGCGTACCTCGAGGCGCAGCCGGAGGTGCTCGACATGCTGACGCAGATCGAGGCGTTCCTGCGCCGCTGGCTGCCCGCGTTCGAGGCCGACCAGCGCAGCTACCTGACGGTCGCCATCGGCTGCACCGGCGGCCAGCACCGCTCGGTCTGGTTCGCCGAGCGGCTGGCGCGCGCGTTCGGCATCGGCACCCAGGCGCTGGTGCGCCATCGCGAGCTCGACGCCGCGCCCTAGGGCTTCGTCGAGGCACGGCATGGCCGAGCTGCCGCTCTTTCCGCTTCGCACCGTCCTGTTTCCCGACGGCCTGCTCGAGCTGAAGATCTTCGAGGCGCGCTACCTCGACCTGATGTCGCGCTGCCTGCGCGAAACGATCCCGTTCGGCGTCGTCGCCCTGCGCGCCGGCAGCGAGGCGCGCAGCGCCGCCGGCGACGCAGTGCAGCTCTACGAGGTCGGCACGCTCGCCGAGCTGATCGAGGTCGACAGCGCGCAGGCCGGCATCCTCCTCGTCCGTTGCCGCGGACGGCAGCGCTTCATCGTCGGCGCGACGAGGCAGGAGCGCGACGGGCTCTGGCTCGCCGAGACGACGCCGATCGCCGGCGACCCGGCCGTCGCGCCGTCGCCGAGCCACGCCAAGGTCGTCAAGAGCCTCGCCGACGCGATCGCGTCGCTCGCCGCGGAGGGCGCGCAGGCCTTCCTCACGCCGCACCGGCTCGACGACGCCGGCTGGGTCGCGAACCGCTGGTGCGAGATCCTGCCGCTGCCGCTCGAGGTCAAGCAGCGGCTGATGACGCTCGAAGACCCGCTCGCCCGCCTCGAGGTCGTCGATTCGCTGATGCGAGTCCGGCACCCGGCGAAGTGACGGGCGCCGGGCTCGCGTCGCGAGCACGGTCTCGCGCGGCTTCACGCGCCGGCCGTCGCCTCGACCTGGAGCCGCTTCCTGAGCGGCGCCGGCAAGCCGAGCGCGAGCGCCGCCTCGTTCGGGAGCCAGCGCCCGCGGTGCCAGGCCGCGAGCAGCGGCACGAGCGTGGGCGCCGACGTTCGCGCCGGGAACGTCCAGCGCACCGGTTGCAGGTGCCAGTCGAAATGGGTCAGGACGTGCACGAACGGATCGAGCACCTCGCCGTGTCCGGGCCAGCCGGCGGTCGTCGCCGCGAACGCGTCGATCGAGTCGAGCTCGGGAAGGCTCCACAGCCCCGCCCAGACGCCGCTCGCGCCGCGCTCGACCAGCCAGACGGCGTCGCGCCAGCGCAGCTCGAGCCAGACGTTCTCGCGCCGGCCGCGCACGAGGCGGCGCGACTTGATCGGGTAGCGTTCCTGCGTCCCGGCGCGCGCCGCGCCGCAGACCTCGCGCGCGGGGCAGAGCAGGCAATGCGGCGAGCGCGTCGTGCAGACGGTCGCGCCCAGGTCCATCAGCCCTTGCGTGTACGACTCGATGTCGCGCGCCGGCAGGAGCGCGGTCGCGGCCGCCCAAAGCTCGCGCTCGGCGCGCGCCTCGGCGAGGTCGCCCTCGAAGGCGAGGACTCGAGCGAGGACGCGCTTGACATTGCCGTCGAGGATCGCGACGCGCTCGCCGAAGCAGAACGCGGCGATCGCCGCCGCGGTCGAGCGGCCGATTCCGGGAAGCCGAGCGAGGGCTGCGCTCGTCGTCGGGAAATCGCCGCCGTGCTCGGCGACGACGACCTGCGCGCAACGATGGAGGTTTCGCGCGCGCGAGTAGTAGCCGAGGCCGCTCCAGGCGGCGAGCACCTCGCCGAGGTCGGCGCCGGCGAGCGCGCGGACGTCGGCGAAGCGCGCGGTGAAGCGGTCGTAGTAGGCGAGGACGGTCGCCACCTGCGTCTGCTGCAACATGATCTCGGAGAGCCAGACGCGGTACGGATCGCGCGTGTTCTGCCACGGCAGCGCGTGGCGGCCGTGCTGCTTCTGCCAGGCGACGACGCGCTCGGCGAAGGTGAGGCTTAGGGCAGCGTCGCGGCGATCGCTCATCCGAAGAGGGTGCCGCAGACGCGCGTCAGGCCTGGCGCTGCTCCATCTCTTCGACCGGCACCGCGTCTTCGAACAACGGCAGGTCGATCTTGACGAGCGCGGCGTCGGTCGCGAGCGGCGCGGCGAAGGCATGCTCGCGCAAGGCCTCGGCGAGCTCGCCGGTGCGCGTCTGGAACTGCTGCAGGCGCTCGTCCTGGGCGTCGATCTCGGCGATCCGGGTCTCGAGCTCGCCGGCCGCGTTCTGCACCTTCTCGAGCGTCTCGATGCGCCGCTTGAATGCCTTCCGGCGCTCGCGCAGCTGGCCGTCGACCTGCGCCGAGACCGCCTTGTTCCAGAGCTCGAGCTCGCTGCTGGCGTTCTCGAACACGACGCGCAGCTTCGAGACGAGCATGCGCCTGAACTGCTCCATGAACTTGGGCTGCGCCAGGCGCAAGGCAAGGGTCAGGCCGAGGTACTGGACGTAGTTGCTCTCGATCAGCTGCAGCTCGCCCGCGAAGCGATCGAAATCGAGCGGCTTGCCGATCACGAGGCTGAAACCGTATTCCGCGTTCAGGCGCGCGAACGACGCGCTCAGCATCTCGCGGATCTCGTTGTTCCTGCGCAGGCCCGCGGCGAGCAGCGCGCGCAACCGCTCGCACAGGGCGACGAAGGCCTTGCGCGCGCCGAGGTTGAGGAACCCCGAGCCCATCGCCGCCTGCATCTCGGCGACTTCGTCGCGCAGCCGGTCGGAGGAGAGGTCGACGAGCATGTCCTTGAGCATGCGCGCGTGCACCGAGCGCATCGCCTGGAGCAGCGTCGTGCACTCCTCGAACTCCGCCGTCTCGGACTCGACGCGCTTGAGCATCAGGCGGACCTTGGAGCTGTTCTTGCCGCGCAGGCCGCGCAGCTCCAGCGTCTGCTCGGCGAGCTGGCGGCGCGAATCGCCGATGTGACGGCCGACGTAGTTCTCGACCCGCAGCGCGCCTTCCTGGACGACCTGCTCGAGCACCTGGCGACGCTGCGGCAGGAGCTGCGCGCCCAGCGCGGCCTCGAGCAGCGGCAGCCGGCTCTCGTTCAGCCCCATCGCGTCGCCG
>JADGRJ010000195.1 GCA_017881025.1 Rhizobacter sp.
CGCACAGGTACACCGGAACACGCGAGCCGGGAACGTTCGAGATCGTCACGTTGGTGATGCGCAGCCAGTCGGCGATTCGCGAGCGGCCGTAGAGTGCTGCCAGGCCGCTGATCAGCCAGGGCGAGCCGAGCGAAGGGAAGTCCGTCGGGATGACGCCGCGGAAGGTGCCTATCTCCTTCTTCATCGCCGCCGTGCCGCGCTTGATCGCCTTCAGCCGCGCGGCCGGGTCGGCGATCTCGGTGCCGAGGTCGATCAGCGTGCCGGCGACCTGGTTGTTCGCGGTCGTGTCGCCTTCCTGGCGCAGCGAGATCGGCACGGCGGCGACGAGCGACTTGTCGGGGAGTTCCCTCCCTTCCTTCAGGTACGAGCGCAGCGCCGTGCTGCACAGCCAGAGGACGACGTCGTTGATCGACGCGCCGACCGCCTTGCCGATTGCCTTGACTTCGGGCAGCGGCAGCGAGACGGCGGCGAAGGCGCGCTGATTGGTGATCGAGTGGTTGAACGGCGTCGCCGGCGCGAGCTTGAAACGCGTCGGCGGCGCTTCCGCCTTGCGCGCGGCGCGATCGTCCTTCGATTCGCTGCGCCGCGTCGCGATCGCCTCCTGAGCGGCGCCGTACGCGGTGCTCGCGATCTTCGGCAGCAGCTTGACGCTCTGCACGAGCTGCTGGAGCTGGTTCGTGAGCGCCGCCGCGAGCAGCTCGGCGACGCCGAGCTGGTAGGTGTTGGCGCGCGATTCGCGCGGCGGCTTGACGGCGCGCGGCTCGGGTGTGAGGTCGAACATGCTGGTCGCCATCGCGACGCCGGCCTGGCCGTCGACCGCCGCGTGGTGGACCTTGCCGTAGAAGCCGATGCGGCCGTCGGCGAGCCCCTCGATGACGTAGAACTCCCAGAGCGGCCGGCTGCGGTCGAGCAGCATCGAGTGCAACCGCGCGGCGAGCGCCTCGAGCTGCTCGATCGAGCCCGGCTTGGGCAGCACCATGTAGCGCACGTGGTAGTCGAGGTCGATGTCGTCGTCGTGGATCCAGACCGGGTTGGCGAGGTCGAACGGCATCAGCGCGAGCTTCCTCGTGAACACCGGCGCGAGGTGCATGCGCCTGGCGACGTGCTCCTTGACCTTCTCGTAGAAGCCCTCGCCGCGGTAGCCGGCGGGCGGATCGAACAGGTTGAGGCTGCCGACGTGCATCGGCATCTCGGCGCTTTCCATGTGAAGGAAGGCGCCGTCGACGATGCTGAGGTGTTTCATCTGGGTCATGGCGCAGCTCCGCGGGGAACGTCATCCTGAGCGCAGCGAAGGATCTCCTGACGTCGAAGCGCCAAGACCCTTCGCTTCGCTCAGGGTGACAAGAGGGAGCGTTGTACCCCCTCCTGCCAGCGACCGAAACCGGGCTTGCACGGTGGCGCAAAATGCAGCGATGGATCGCAACCCTGGCGGCAGCGCGGCGCAGGATGCCGAGCGGCGCGACTTCTACGAGCGGATCGACAAGGTCGGCATGACCCCCCTCTGGGAGGTGCTCGGCGCGCTCGTGCCGCCGCAGCCGAAGAGCCCGGTCGCGCCGGCGCACTGGCGCTACGACAGCGTTCGCGAGCACGTCATGGAGGCGGGCCGCCTGATCAGCGCCGAGGAAGCCGAGCGGCGCGTCCTCGTCCTCGAGAACCCGGCCCTGCGCGGCCAGTCGTGCATCACCCAGTCGCTCTACGCCGGGCTGCAGCTGATCCTCCCGGGCGAGGTCGCGCCGGCGCATCGCCACACGCAGTCGGCGCTGCGCCTCGTCCTCGACGGCGAAGGCGCGTACACCGCGGTCGACGGCGAGCGCACGACGATGCGTTTCGGCGACTTCATCATCACGCCGTCGTGGACCTTCCACGACCACGGCAACGACGGCCGCGATCCGGTCGTCTGGCTCGACGGCCTCGACATCCCGCTGGTCCGCTTCCTCGACGCCGGCTTCGCCGAGAAGGGCAGCGTCAAGTCGCAGTTGGACGCGCGCCCCGAGGGCGACGCGCTGCATCGCTACGGCAGCAACATGGTGCCGCTCGACCACGCGCCGATGCCGCACGAGCCGTCGCGCGTCTTCACTTATCCGTTCGCGCGCACGCGCGAATCGCTCGTCGGCATCTCGCGCGGCGCGGCCGACCCGCACTTCGGCTTCAAGCTGCGCTTCGTCAACCCGGCCACCGGGCGATCGCCGATGCCGACCATCGGCACCTTCGCGCAGCGCCTGGCGAAGGGCTTCGCGACGCGGCCGTACCGGAGCAGCGACAGCACGGTCTACGTCTGCCTCGAAGGCGGCGGCCGGGCGACGATCGACGCCGCGAGCGGCGCGGCGAGCACCTTCGACTTCGCACCGCGCGACGTCTTCGTCGTGCCGTCGTGGCACGCGTTCGCGCTCGCCGCGAACGACGACACGATCCTGTTCAGCTTCTCCGACCGGCCGGTGCAGGAAGTCCTCGGCCTGTGGCGCGAAGAGAAGATGGCGTGAGACCGAGCCCGCTGGCGCCTCTCTTCGTTCGCTGCCCCCCGAGGGGGCGGTCAGCGCCCTTCGGGCGGCCGGGCGGGCGCTGACGCTCGTTCGAGACGACCGGCAGTGGCGCCTAAGGGATTGGTCATCGTCGCCGGCGCCGGCATCGGCGGCCTCGCCGCGGCGCTGGCGCTCGCGCAGCGCGGCTTTCGCGTCACCGTCCTCGAGCAGGCGGCCGAGATCGGCGAGATCGGCGCCGGCGTCCAGCTCGCGCCGAACGCCTTCGCCGCCTTCGATGCGCTCGGCGTCGGCGAGCGCGCGCGCGGCCGCGCCGTCTACACCGATCGCATGGTGATGATGGATGCCGTCGACGAATCGCTGGTCGGCGAGATCCCGACCGGCGCCGCGTTCCGCGCGCGCTTCGCCAACCCGTACGCCGTCATCCATCGCGCCGACGTGCACCTGTCGCTGCTCGAGGGCGTGCGCGCCCTGCCCGGGGTCGAGGTGATCACGTCGACCCGGGTCGCACGCTTCGAGGAAGACGAGCACGGCGTCGTTGTCTTCGATGCCGGCGGCGACACCCATCGCGGCGTCGCCCTGGTCGGCTGCGACGGCGTCAAGTCGGCGGTGCGCGCGCAGACGGTCGGCGACGAGGTGCGCGTCTCCGGCCACGTCGTCTACCGCGCCGTCGTCGACGCCGCCGACTTTCCCGCCGACCTGCGCTGGAACGCCGCCGCCGTGTGGGTCGGGCCGGACTGCCACCTCGTCCACTATCCGCTGCGCGGCGGCGACCAGTACAACGTCGTCGTCACCTTCCACAGCCGCGCGCAGGAGACGTGGAGCGTCAGCGAAGGCAACCGCGCCGAAGTGCTGTCGTACTTCGAAGGCATCGGCCCGCGCGCGCGCCGCCTGCTCGACCTGCCGAAGAGCTGGAAGCGCTGGGCGACCGCCGACCGCGAGCCGATCGCGACCTGGACGCACGGCCGCACGACTCTGCTCGGCGACGCCGCCCACCCGCTCCTGCAGTACCTCGCGCAGGGCGCGTGCATGGCGATCGAGGACGCGGTGACGCTCGGCCGCGCCCTCGCCGCGACCGGCGACGAGATCGACGCCGCGTTCGCGCTCTACCAGCGATCGCGCGTCGCGCGAACGGCGCGCGTCGTCCTCATGACGCGCGAGATGGGGCGGATTTATCACGCCAAGGGCGTCGAGCGGCTCGTCCGCAACGAGCTCTGGCAAGGGCGAACCCCCGAGCGCTTCTACGACGCGCTCGAGTGGCTCTACGGCTGGACCGCCGAGCGCTGCCTGGCGACCTAGCGCTCACCCGGCAGCGCAGCGAGAATCCGTTCCCGACCCCACTCCGAGGAGACCGGCATGGCCGTGATGCGCGATCGTCCCTACTGCGAGTTCAACTTCCTCGTCGACATCGGTGACGGCAACACCGACGGGCCGAGCGCGGGCTTTCAGGAGGTGAGCGCGATCTCGATGGAGGTCGCGGTCACCGAGTACCGCAACGGCAACTCGAAGGAGAACAGCCCGATCAAGATCACCGGGCTGAACAAGGCCACCGACGTGACGATGAAACGCGGTGTCATCGGCGCGCTCAATCTCTACGCCTGGCTGAACGACATCAGGAACGGCAACCAGAACGCGCTGCGCACCGTCACCATCCAGCTGCAGAGCGAGGACCGCACCGAGGTCGTCCAGACATGGAAGCTGCTGCGCGCGCGCATCGTCAAGCACAGCAGCGGGCCGTTCAACGCCAAGGGCAACGACGTCGCCATGGAAGAGATCGTCATCGCCTACGAGCGGCTCGAGATGGAGTAGCGGCATGCCCGAGCAGCGCGACCGTCCGCACGGCAACTCGAACTTCGTCGTCGAGTTCGGCAGCGGCGCCTCGCGCTCGGGCCGGACCGGCTTCGCCGAGGTCGTCTTCCCGCCGTTCACGATCGCCGAGCGCCCTCCCGGGCGCCGCGCCGCAGCCTCGACCCCGGCCGTTGCGCCGGATTGCGAAGCGGCCGCGCAGCGACTCCTCCTGCGCCGCGGCGTCACCGGCGCGCTCGACCTCTACGCCTGGTGGGACCAGGCGCGCCGCGGCAAGGCGCCGGCGCGGCGGGTGATGAACGTGAAGCTGCTCGCCGAGGACCACGCGACCGTCGTCTGGACCTGGCGCTTCAGCAACGTCCGGCCGGTGAGCCTCTCGTATTCGCCGCTGCGCGGCGTCGACGGCGGCGTCCTGATGGAAACGATCGAGCTCGCGTTCGACGACGTCGAGATGGCCTAAGGCCGGCGCGAGTTCTTCTCGCGATACATCGCCGCGTCGCTGCGCGTCATCAGGCCCGCCACGGTGTCGTCCGGCTCGAGCTCGGCGACGCCCGCGCTGAAGTCGAACGCCCCGACCGCCCAGCGCGGATCGTGAACGGCGCAGAACGAGCGCAGGCGAGCGACGATCGTTTCCGCCTGCGCCTTCGTGGTCGACGGCAACAGCAGGGCGAACTCGTCGCCGCCGAGGCGAAATCCGGCGTCGACGCTGGCCCGGATCGTCGCCCGGATGCCCGCCGTCAGCTGGCGCAGGACCTGGTCTCCGGCGCCGTGGCCGAAGCGGTCGTTGATGCCCTTGAACTTGTCGATGTCGAGATAGACGACGCAGAGCGGCTGGCGCGTGCGCCGCGCGCGCGTGCACTCGGCGTCGAGCGTGGCCTCGAAGCTGCGCCGGTTGAGCAGGCCGGTGAGGCCGTCCGAACGCGCCAGCGCTTCGAGAGCGCGTCGATCGCGCCGCACGCGCCAGACCAGCGCCGTGATCACGAGGCCGCCGCAGACTTCGGTGAGCCAGCCGCCCGGCGAATCGGGCAGCAAGCCGTTCTCGATCCAGTCCGTGAGCAGCGGCACCGGGACGAGGGCGTACAGCCACACCAGCGGTCCGATCCGGCCGAGCAGCGCCGACGCGCGGTCGCGGACCGTCGGCGCCACGGAGGGGAAGCGCGCCGCCGCGCCGCGCGGCTCGCCCGTGGCCGAGCGGTCGGCGGCGGCGGCGGCGCGGACGGCGTCTTCCATCGCCGGCTAGACGAAGCCGAGGTTGCGCTGGCCGGCGTTGTAGTTCGCGAGGTTCGGCAGCACCGTCAGCAGGTCGGTGTCGCCGATGCCGAACCACTTGCCGAGCGTCGCCGCGTACTGGTCGACGCCGGTGCTCGGCAGGAGGCGGCCCTGGCCGACGTCGTCGGGGCCGCCGTTGTCGACGACCGGCGGCGTGCCGTAGAAGCGGCCGCCGTGGACAGCGCCGCCGAGCATGAAGTGCATGCTGCCCCAGCCGTGGTCGGAGCCGTCGTCGGCGGTGAGCGTGCGGCCGAAGTCGGAGGCCGTGAACGCCGTCACCTGGTTGGCGACGCCGAGCTCGATCGTCGCTTGATAGAAGGCATTCATCGCGCCGGCGACCGTCGTCAGCAGGCCCGGATGGATCGCGGCGAGGCCGTCGTGCGTGTCGAAGCCGCCGATCGAGACGAAGAAGACCTGCCGCCTGGTGTTCGTCGTCGCCGCGGTCGAGATCATCCGGGCGACGAACTTGAGCTGGTCGGCGAGCGCGTTGCCGGCGGGGAACGGCGTCGTCAACGCCGGCGCCGTGGCGAGCGCCGACGTCAGCACCGCGCCGGCGTCGATCGAGCGCTTGGCGACGCGCGAATACTCGTTCTCGAACAAGTGCGTGCGCGGCGCGGTGACGAGCGACTGCAGCGCCGTCGAGCACGCCGCCGAGCCGAACAGCGGCGCGGCGATGCCGCTGAAGGCGACCGGCCCGGTCGTCGCGACCTGGTACTGCACGGCGCTGCTGCCGGACAGGAACACCGCGTTGCCCGAGACGTTGACGCAGGTGAAGGTCGCATTGCCGTTGCCGGCGACGAAGAGGTCGCCCATGCGACCGCCCCAGCCCGACGCCGCGCCTTCCGGCGCCGACGACTGCCAGACCGATTGCTGGTCGTTGTGCGAGAAGAGTTTCGGCGGCAGCGGTACCGAGGCGTTCGTGTATTGCGTCTTGGTCGTCGGCTGGACCAGCGGGCCGACGTTGAGCATGACGCCGAGCTTGCCGGCGTTGAAGTGCGTGAGCAGCGGCGCCAGTTCGGGCGCGAGCGCGTACTGGCGACCGCCGAGCGGGACCGACGGCACGAGCAGCGTCGGCGCCAGCGCCGCCTGCGTGTACGCGAGCGTCGGCCGCATGCCCTGGTACTTGGCATAGCTGGTCGCGTCGTAGGGCACGAGCGTGTTGCCGTAATCGTTGCCGCCGTAGAGGAACACGCAGACGAGCGCCTTGTAGTCGACCGGCGCGCCGGCCGCGGCGGCCTCGCCCATCGCCGCCAGGTTGATCGCCCACGGCGCCGCGCTGCCGGCGAGCGAGAGCGCGGAGGCGCGTTGCAGGAAGGCGCGTCGGGAAGCGTCGATCGTCATCGCGGTGCTCCTCACTTCAGGACGACGAACTCGGGCGCGGCCATGACGAGCGTCAGGCTCGCGTAGATGCGCTTGAGACGGTTCGGGTCGCTGCCGCTCGCCATCGTCGCGACCGCCGTCGCGATCGTCGTCGCGGTCGCCGCGCTGAGCTGGTCGGCCGCGAGGACGAGGTTGATCTCGGCCACCAGCGCGGTCGCGTCGTCGGCGAGCGCGAGCAGCGACGCGTAGTTCGCCGCGACGTCGCCGACGCCGACGCCCGAGACGGCGCGCTGCAGGTAGTTGACGGCGCCGACGACGGTCGATTCGTTGGTGATCTGGAACTCGGGCGCGACCAGCGACGCGGCCGCGATCGCGCTGTTCGGCGGCACGTAGCCGGGGCGGAAGAAGTTGAACACCGACGGCGACCGCAGCGGGCTCTGGCCGAGCCGCGTCGATGCGCTCGACGTGTCGCCGATCGCCCAGGCGTCGCTCGCCGAGGTCGCGTTCCAGGCGCGCGCCCAGCCGATGAAACGCAGCATCGGCTCGCGCAGCTTGCCCGCCGCGGCGCCCGTCGCGACCGTGGCGCTGCGCGCCTCGTCGTCGAGCAGGATCGCCTTGACGACCGCCTTCAGGTTGCCCTTGGCGCCGCTGCCGTCGTCGTTGAAGACCGTCGCGACGCGGGCGACGTAGGCCGGGCTCGGGTTGCTCGCGACCAGGCGTTGGATCAGCTGTCGCGAGACGAACGGCGCGACGTTGGCGTGCG
>JADGRJ010000196.1 GCA_017881025.1 Rhizobacter sp.
GAGAAGTCGAAGCCGGCGCCGGGACCCCCTCAGACACGCCGGTGGATCGCGACCTTCTCGAGCAGCTGGAACAGCATCGTCTGCTCCAGCTCCGTGAGGTGGCCAAGCAGCTCCTTCTCCATGTGGTCTGCGACAAGCTGGTCGAGCGCGAGCTGATCACGCGAACGCAGAGCGAGGAAGACCGCCGCAAGCAGACCATCGCGCTGACGCGCAAGGGCGCGGCGCTGGTGAGGAAGGCCGAGCGCATCGCCGACGGCATGGAGAGCGAGCTGCTCGGCCACCTGAGCGAGGTCGAGCGGGCGCAGCTGTTCCATCTGCTCGAGAAGGTCGCCCGCCATCGCCGCGTCTAGGCGATTTCGAAACCCGCTTCAGGAGTGACGAATGAACACCGCCGAGCTCATCGCCATCGACACCCACACCCACCTGGAAGTGTCGTGCCGCAACCCGTTCGACAGCTACGGCGAGGAGTACGACCGCGCCGCCGACAAGTACTTCCGCTCGAGCAAGCGGCCGACGATGGACGAGACGATCGCCTATTACCGCGAGAAGAAGATCGGCTTCGTCAACTTCACCGTCGACGCCGAGACGCAGATGGGGCGCCGGCGCATTCCGAACGAGGAGATCGCCGAAGCGGCGCAGGCCAACAGCGACATCATGGTCGCGTTCGGCTCGATCGATCCGCACAAGGGAAAGATGGGCGGCCGCGAAGCGAGGAAGCTGGTCGAGGAATACGGCGTCAAGGGCTTCAAGTTCCACCCGACGGTGCAGGGCTTCGACGTCACCGACACCATGGCCTGGCCGATCTACGAGGTCATCGCCGAATACAAGCTGCCCGCCGTCTTCCACAGCGGCCATTCGGGGATCGGCTCGGGGATGCGCTGCGGCGGCGGGCTGCGCCTGCAGAACTCGAATCCGATGCTGCTCGAGGACGTCGCGATCGCCTTCCCCGACATGCAGATCATCGTCGCCCATCCGTCGTGGCCGTGGCAGGACGAGGCGATCTCGCTCGCCATGCACAAGCCCAACATCTGGATCGACCTCTCGGGCTGGAGCCCGAAGTACTTCCCGCCGCAGCTCGTCCAGTACGCGAACACGCTGCTCAAGGACCGCATCCTCTTCGGCAGCGACTTCCCGCTCATCACGCCCGACCGCTGGCTGAAGGACTTCGAGGAAGCCGGCTTCAAGGACGAGGTCAAGCCGCTGATCCTCAAGCAGAACGCGATGCGCCTGCTCGGCCTCGGCTGATCCGCTCGGCGGCGCGTTCGTCCGGCCGCCCGCGCCGCGCCGGCCGGCGAGACCCGAAGGTCTCGCGCGGCGGCGATCGTCAGGGCTTGACGGTCAGCTTGTTCTCGACCGATGTGACGCCATCGACGCCACGCGCGATCGAGACCGCCTTGTCGGCGTTGCCGGCCTTGTCGGCCGAGCCGTTCAGCGTCACGACGCCGTTCTTGGTGTCGACGTCGATCATCAGACCCTTCACGTCAGGATCGGCGAGCAGCTTGGTCTTGACCTTGCCGGTGATGATCGCGTCGCCGGCCGCATCGCCGGCCTTTTCCATGGCGCTCGCCGTCGCGGCCATGGCGTTCGACGCCGCCGTGGACGGCGCCACCGTCGTCGTGGTCGTGGCGCTGGTTCCCGCCGGTGTGTCAGTCACGGTCGTCTTCTTCTCGCAGGCGACGAGCAGGGCCGCAGCAGCAACGACGGAGAGGGCAGCGATGTGGGTTCTGTTGGCTTTCATGGGGTCTCCTGGGCGCGCCATGGAATGGTGCGGCGCGAACCCGGATTCTCGACACGCGGCGAGGCCCGAGACGGCGGGCGGCGCCGGTCGCGCCATCGGCTGACCCGCGCGCGGGAAACTGTCTTACGTGGCCGGCGGATCGAGCTGCGCGAGCCAGGCGCGCTCGCGCAGCCACGGGCTGACGCGATACCGCTCGCCGCGATAGTGCCCGTCGAGGTGCCCAAGCAGGATGGCGACGGCGATGGCGTCCCAGCGGGCGAGGAACTCGAACGGACCGGCCGGATGGTTGACGCCCAGCTTCATCGCCAGGTCCGCGCCTTCCGGCGTGCAGACGCCCTGCTGGACCGCGTCGGCGCCCTCGTTGACGAGCATCGCCACCGTTCGCGCGACGACCAGCCCCGGCGCGTCGCCGACGACCTGCGGCTGCCAGCCGGCGATGCACAGCCACTGGGCGGCCTGCTCACGCCAGGCCGCCGAGGCGGTCGCCGCGAACGCCAGCGCGAGCGGCGTCCCCGGCGCGCCGCCGGCGGGCGCGATGGCGAGGTCGAAGACGGCGAGATCGCGAACACCGTACTCGGCAGCGACCTGGGTCGCAGCCCGGCCCTCGGTCAGGCGAAGCTCGCCGGCGTCGGTCTGCAGGCCGTTCCATCGGCTCGCCGGGTCGGCCTCGAAGCGGACCCCGGCCTCCTCGAGGCACGCCGCCCAGCGATCGACAGCGACACCGCGGCCGTGCAGGGCGACGATCGCGCCGGCCGGGACCGGCGGCGCCGTGAAGGCGGCCGTGGCGGGCGCCGCAGCCGCGCCGCTCGCGCCGTAGGCGAAGAAGCCCCGGCCCGACTTGCGACCGAGCATTCCGCCGTCGACCATCTCGCGCTGCACGAGGGATGGCACATAGCGCTTGTCGCCGAAGTTGGCGTCGAACACCGAGTTCGTGACCGCAAAGTTGGTGTCGTGGCCGATCAGATCCATCAGCTCGCACGGCCCCATGCGAAAACCGGCGCCGCGCAGGCACGCGTCGATCGCCGCCGGCCCGGCGAGCCGCTCGTGCAGGAGCGCGAGCGCTTCGGCGTAGTACGGGCGGGCGATGCGGTTGACGATGAATCCCGGCGTCGAGCGCGCGTGCACCGGCGTCTTGCCCCAGCGCCGGCTCAGCTCGAAGATCGCCGCCGCGACGTCGGCGTCGGTCTGCAGGCCGGAGACGACCTCGACCAGCTTCATCAGCGGCACCGGGTTGAAGAAGTGCATGCCGACGAGGCGGCCGGGCCGCTTCAGGCCGTTGGCGAGCGCGGTGATCGAGATCGACGACGTGTTCGACGCGAGCACGCCCTCGGCGCCGACGATCGCCTCGAGGTCGCGGAACAGCGTGCGCTTGGCATCGGCGCTCTCGACGATCGCCTCGACGACCAGGCCGGCGCCCGCGGCTTCGTCGAGCGTGGTCGCCGCGACGATCCGTGCGGCGATCGCCTTCGCTTCGGCGCCGTCGAGCTTGCCCTTGGCGGCGAGGCCGTCGAGCGTCGTCGCCAGCTTGGCGCAAGCTGCTTGCGCGGCCCCTTCGCGGCTGTCGAAGAGGCGCACCGCGTGCCCCGCCTGCGCCGCGACCTGGGCGATGCCGGCACCCATGATGCCGGCGCCGACGACGAAGACGACGGTGTCGGGGCGCAGATCGAGCGGCATGGTCGGGGGCATCAAGGGACGAGGCGGCGGCCTCGGGATTCGCGATCGCCGAGCTTATCGCGGCGCGCCGGTTTCGCGACGCCGCAGCCGCCGGACCGTAGGCCGGCCAGCGACGGCGGCGGCCGCGACCCGGCCGGGCACGCCGATCGCCATGGGGCCTGAACCCTTCACTCCCAAGGACAAGAAATGAACACCCGTCGCCTCATTCCGGTCCTGATCGCGACCGCGGCCCTGGCCGCGTGCGGGCAGATGAGCAGGCCCGGCGCCTCCAGCGCGGCGGTCGTCGAGACCGACGCCGTCATCCTCGTGTCGCCGTCGGCCAGCGAGCTGCAGTCGGGCTGCTGGGCGACCTTCTTCGGCGACCGCAACTTCAACGGCGACTCGCTGACGCTGGTCGGCCCGATCGAGCTGCAGACGCTCGACAAGGGCAGCGCGCGCCAGCTCAAGCGCGACATCAAGAGCGTCGCCACCGGTCCGCGCGCGACCCTGGTCGTGTACGAGAAGCAGTTCCTGTCGGCGCGCTCGGTCGGCTTCGAGCCCGGCAGCCGCGAAGCCGGCCTGGCCGAGAAGCTCGGCTTCGGCGGCCGGATCGAATCGATGCGACTGCGCTGCAGCTAGGCGACGAAGGCGTCGCTTGGAGTCGTCGCCGTCCGGCGACGACGAGGTGCGCGTGACGCCTTGAGTGCCGCCGTCTCTGCCTCGACCGTTGACAATGGCGCGTCGTCGTCCGGCGTGGGCGGCATCAGCGAAGGGCGTGCGGCGTGGCCCCAGGTTCATGTCATCGGCTCGTGATCGGTGTGCTCGCGAGCGCCGCGCTCGTCGTCGCAGCGGAGCTGGCGTTCGCCAAGGCCGGCGATTGCAACGGCCCGGTGCGCCAGGGAGCCGCTCGCTCCGACCGCGACTGCGATCGCGCCACGCCGACTGCGGCCGAAGCCGCCGCGAGTGCCGAGGCGTCGCGCAGCGCGGCCATCGCGGCGAGCGCCAAGCGACGCGCCGAGCGCGCCGACTATCAGCTGCTGTACATCTATCCGGACGAGGCAAGCTATCGAAAGCTGAGGGCGGCGGATCTCGAGATCGTGATCGGCCACCTCCGGCAGGCGATGGTGCGGCTGGACGAGCTGCGCGTGAAACGCAAGCGGCTCGACGAAAAGGCAGAGTTCTACAAGGGCAAGCCGCTGCCGCCCGATCTCCAGCTCGACATGGACCAGAGCGAGGCAGCTTTCACCGCGTCAGCGTACGTGTTCGGCGGTCTCGAAAAAGACGTCGCCTACATCGTCGCCAAGTACGAGCGTCCGCGCGCGCGCCTCGAGAAGCTCTGGGCCGGTGCTCCCCTCGGATCGATGGGCTTGTACGACCCGGGCGAGGCGGCGTCGGCAGCCAAGTAGCGAACGCTCAGGCCGACCGCAGTCGCAGCCCCTGCGCGTCGAGCGTTCGCGCCCGGCCCTGTTCCTTGGCGCTGTAGAGCGTCGCGTCGGCGCGCTTGAGCATCGCCGCGAGCGTGTCGTCGGGCGAGGTGCGCATCGCGATGCCGGCGCTGTAGGCGAGCGGAAAGCCGAGCTCGCGCTCGGCGACTTCGGTGAGGTAGGTGCGCATGCGGACGTCGAACGCGCTCGCCGCGGCGTTGTCGGCGTGCGTCATCAGGACGCAGAATTCCTCGCCGCCGTAGCGGCCGACCAGGTCGCCGGGCCGCACCGCCGCCTGCAGCGCGCGGGCGATGAAGGCGAGCGCGCGGTCGCCGGCGTCGTGGCCCTGGGTGTCGTTGATCTGCTTGAAGTGGTCGAGGTCGATCATCAGCACGGCGACCGGATGGCCGTAGCGAACGCTCATCGCCATCTCGGTCCCGGCCAGGCTCATCCAGGCGCGCCGATTGAGCACGCCGGTGAGGCTGTCGATGGTCGCAAATCGTTCGAGCTCGCGCGCCGCATCGTCGCGATGGGCGAGCAGCACGGCCATCAACGACAGCACCGTCGTCGCGTTGGCGATGATCGCGAAGGCGTAGTTCACCGGGTGCGGCGCCAGGAAGGTCGGATAGCTCTCGGTGAAGAACGCGCCGAGCGCGCCGCGCCACAAGGTGACCGTCATCTGCGCGAGCAGGCTGATGACGAGCAGCCAGCGCCACCTGCCGACCGCCACCGCGGGCTTGCGCCACAGCGAGGCGACCAGGAAAGCCATCTGCAGCGTCAACAGGCCGTTCGCCCAGCCGACCCGAAACGGGTAGCTCGAAAAGCCGAGCGCGTAGCCGATCGGCATGACGACGGCGATCAGCACCGGGATGCGGATCTGCGGTGTACGACCGCACCAGAGGTCGAACGCCGCGGCGTTCAGCGCCAGGCCGCCGGCGATTCCTGCCATCGCCAGCGTCGACAGCGCGCGGTCGGCGATCGAGCCGCTCGCGACCAGGCCCGATGCGAGCAGCAGCGCCCAGGCGATTCCCTGGAGAACGACGCCGGCCTGCGCGCAGCGCGCCGGTGCGTTGACCTCGCCCATGACGGCCGGCAGGGCGACGGCCATGGTGACCATGCAGACGGTCATGGCGAAGAGAAGCGAAGCGATGTCGAGGTGCATGGAGAGGAGCGCGACCGAGGACCCTCGGACGGGCGTGTTCGATTGTCCGATCGGGAGACGCCGCGAACGATCGCCGCGGGCCGGTCGTGCCCACGGAGCGACTGAACGCGAGCAAAGAGTCACGAAGTGGATCGGCACGCCGCGGGCCGGGCGCTGCGGCGCTCGCCGGCCTTCGACCACGACACCTCGCCATGGCGATGGAGGAAAGCGCGCTGGAAAAGCGGCTCGGGATCAGGCGATGATCAGGGGGTGAAGAACGGTCGAGAAGCCAGCCGAGTCCCGCCATGACTCCGTCCACTCCCGCGCTGACCGGATTGCGCGTGATCCCGGTCGCCGGCCGCGACAGCATGCTGCTCAACCTGAGCGGCGCCCATGGCCCGTTCTTCACGCGCAATCTCCTCATCCTCAGCGACAGCGCTGGGCGCACCGGCGTCGGCGAAGTGCCCGGCGGCGAGAAGATCCGGCGCACGCTCGAAGACGCGCGCGAGCTCGTCGTCGGCCAGCCGATCGGCGCGCACAAGCGGCTCTTGCAGGAAGTGCAGAAGAAGTTCGCCGACCGCGACAGCGGCGGCCGCGGCCTGCAAACCTTCGACCTGCGCACGACCATCCACGCGGTCACCGCCATCGAATCGGCGCTGCTCGACCTCCTCGGCCAGCACCTCGAGGTGCCGGTGGCCGCCTTGCTGGGCGAGGGCCAGCAGCGCGATGCGGTCGAGATGCTGGGCTACCTGTTCTACGTCGGCGACAGGACCCGGACCGACCTGCCCTACGCCAGCGATCCCGACGCCGGCGACGACTGGCTGCGCCTGCGCCACGAGAAGGCGCTGACGCCCGAGGCGGTGGTGCGCCTCGCCGAGGCGGCGCACGCGCGCTACGGCTTCAACGACTTCAAGCTCAAGGGCGGCGCCTTGCGCGCCGAAGAGGAGATCGAGGCGATCGTGGCGCTGCACGAGCGCTTCCCGCAAGCGCGCGTCACCCTCGATCCGAACGGCGGCTGGCTGCTGAAGGACGCCGTCCGCCTGATGCGCGACATGCGCGGCGTCGTCGCCTACGCCGAGGACCCGTGCGGCGCCGAGGAGGGCTTCTCCGGCCGCGAGGTGATGGCCGAGTTCCGCCGCGCCACCGGCCTGCCGACGGCGACGAACATGATCGCCACCGACTGGCGCCAGCTGAGCCACGCGCTGGCGCTGCAGTCGGTCGACATCCCGCTCGCGGACCCGCATTTCTGGACGATGGCGGGCTCGGTCCGCGTCGCCCAGACCTGCCGCGACTGGGGCCTGACGTGGGGCTCGCACTCGAACAATCACTTCGACGTGTCGCTGGCGATGTTCACCCACGTCGCCGCGGCGGCACCGGGGCGCGTGACCGCGATCGACACGCACTGGATCTGGCAGGACGGGCAACGCCTCACGAAGGAGCCGCTGCGGATCAAGGGGGGTCTGGTGGCGGTGCCGAAGACGCCGGGCCTCGGCGTCGAGCTCGACATGATCGAAGTCGAGAAAGCGCACCGGCTCTATCTCGAGCACGGCCTCGGCGCGCGTGACGACGGGGTGGCGATGCAATACCTGATCCCGGGCTGGACCTTCGACCCGAAGCGCCCGGCGCTCGACCGCTGA
>JADGRJ010000197.1 GCA_017881025.1 Rhizobacter sp.
CCTCCCTTCGGCCCACCCACCGCCGCGGAAAGATCCACGCCGATCGAATCGCCGATGCTCTTCATCGCCGGAAGCTGCAAGGCCATGCCGAGGATGCTGTCCATCACCTGCGTGACGGGCGCGCGCTGCCCACCGTCGCCGCCCGGGCCGCCAACGCCGTTGCCGTAGCCGCTCGACGAGCCGCCGAAGCCGGTCACCTGGTGGATGCGGATGCTGTCGATCTTCTCCGCCGGCTTCATCATCTGGGCGATGATCTCGGGCAGGCGGTCGAGCCGGTGCTGCTCGAGCTGCAGGTGCATCAGCTCGGTGGTGCGCGAGTTCTCGGCGTCGATCATCGCCCGCGCGCCTTCTGACTCGGCGGTGAGGCGGATGCGCTGCGCCTCGGCGCGGGTCGTCGTCGCCGAGGCCTCGGCCTTGGCGGTCATCAGCAGCACCGCGGTCTCGCTCTCGGCCTTCGACGTCTCGACCGCGCCGCGCTCCTGCTCGCGCTTGAGCGCGATCTCGCGCGAGCGCTCGGCGACGGCGCGCTCGCGCTCGGTCTGCAGCTGCTCCTGGGCGAGAACGATCTCGGTGCGCGCCAGCTCGGCCTTGGCCTGCGCCTTCGCCTCCTCGGCGTGCTTGGTCGCCATCGTGATCGAGCTGTCGATCTTCCTCACCTCGGAGCTCAGCTGCGCCTCGATCTCGAGCTTTCTCAGCTCGCGCGCCTTCTGGATCTCGGCGATTCGCGTCGACTGCTCGCGCTCGATGCGCGCGTTCTCCGACGCCACCGTCGACTGCTCGCGCGCCCGCGCGGTGTCTGCGTCGCTCGCCGCCTTGAGCTTTTCGATCTCGAGGCGCTGGCCGATCTGCGCCTCCTCCTCCTGGCGCGAGAGGCTGAGGCGCTGCTTGATCGCCTCGAGCTGCGTCTGCCGCACCGAGACGTCGGCGTCGGCCTCGATCTCGGCGCGCTTCTTCTTGCTCGTCGCGATGATCTCGGCGAGCTTTCTCAGGCCGACGGCGTTGAACGCGTTGTTGTCGTCGAGCGAGGCGAACGCCGCCTGGTCCATCCGCGTCAGCGACACCGATTCGAGCTGCAGGCCGCTGTGGGCGAGGTTCTCGCGCACCGATTCGCGGATCATGCGAACGAACTCGGCGCGCTTGTCGTGCAAGGAATCCATCGTGAAGGTCGCGCCGATCGCCTGGATCGCGTCGATGAAGCGGCCTTCGAGCAGGTTGCGGACGCCGTCGGGGCTGAGCGACTTCGAGCCGATCGCCTGCGCCGCGGTGGCGACGCCGTCGACGGTTGGCTGCACGCGCAGGTAGAACTCGAGCTCGACGTCGACGCGCATCCGGTCCTCGGTGATCAGCGACTTGGCGCCCGACCGGCTGACCTCGATCCGCATCGTCCGCATGTTGATCTCGTCGATCTTGTGCAGGAACGGCAGCGCCAGCGTGCCGCCGGTGAGGACGATCTTCTGGCCGCCGAAGCCGGTGCGGATGAGGGCGACGTCGCGCGAGGTCTTGCGGTAGAAGCGGTTCAGGAAGGCGACCGCGACGGCGACCGCGACGATCAGGACGATCAGGCCGAAGAGCCAGGCCAGCAAGGTCATGGGATCCCCTCCTCCGACGACGAGACGACGACCTGCGGCCGACGCACCAAGGCGTTACTTTCCGTGGAAACTATAGCAGGGGCTTTGCAAGTTCCGCACCGACTTCGGCCGGACCGTCATCGGGCAGGCGATCGCTACAACGCGACCGGAGGCTGGAAGAAGTGGCCGCCGGCCTCGGCGAGGTAGGTCGGGTGGGCGCAGTGCTCGTTGCCGGAATACGAGATGCCGCGCACCGAGCGGAAGGCGAGCGGCGCCGCCAGGTTGCCGAGCAGCTGCGCGTTCTCGTCGGCGGCGCGGCGTGCGAGCGCGGCCATGAAGTGGACCCCCTCGTAGGTCGACTGGCCGAGCGCGTTCAGCGTCGGTGCGCGCTGCCCGAAGTGGTTGTAGTAACGCTCCTTGAACGCCATGTTGGCGTCGTTGTCGAGCGAGGCGAAGTAGCCCGACGAGACGAACAGGCCCTCGGTGTTGTCGGCGCCGATCGCGAGCAGGCCGTTCTCCTCGATCGCGCACGAGAGGCGGAACATGTCGCGCGACAGGCCGCAGCGGCCGAAGGCACGGTTGAACTGCACCGCGTCCTGGCCGACGAGCGAGAGCAGGATCGCGTGCGGCTTGAGGCGCGCGATCTCGTCGAGCAGCTCGGAATAGTCTTCGGTGCCGAACGGCAGGTAGCGGTCGGCGACGACCTCGCCGCCCTGCTCGCCCACGTAGCGCGCGGCGAGCCGGTGCGAGACGCGCGGCCAGACGTAGTCGTTGCCGACGAACATCCAGCGTCGCGCCGCGTAGCGGCTGGCGAGGTACTCGATCGCCGGCCGCAGCTGCTGCCCCGGCGTCTCGCCGAGGGCGAACACGCCGGGCGTGCGCTCGCCGCCCTCGTAGAGCGGCGTGTAGACGTACGGGATCTGGCGCGCGACGTCCTTGAGGACGCGCTGGCGCACCTGGCTCGTGTGCATGCCGACGATCGCGTCGATCGCGCCGGCGTTCATGAGGCCGGCGGTGACGCTGCCGACCTCGGTCGCCTCGTCGGACGAGTCGATCACGCACAGGCGCAGGCGCCGGTCGAGCAGGCCGCCGTCGGCGTTGATCTCGGCCTGGGCGAGCTGGGCGCAGGCGATCGACGAAGGGCCCCAGATGCCGGCCGAGCCGTTGATCGGAACGAGCAGGCCGACGACGAAATCGGCGCCGTCGGCGAGCGCTTCGCGCTGGGCGGCGGCGCGGCGAGCGCGTACGAGCGATGGCGCGACCTTCGCGCCGGCGCAATTGCCGACCGCCATCTCGGGCATCGTCACTCCCATGGGCCCGCGCGGGGCGTCGGGGGCTTTGCCATCCCCTCGTTTTGCTTTCTCCGGAAAGCGACTTCTACAATATCACAGCATGAATCGATTCGACCCCCATCTCGGCCTGCTGCTCGAGCGTGCCGGCCGCGTCGTCGGCGAGCGGCTCGACCGCGCGTTCGGTCGCGACGGCGTCACCTCGGACCACTGGCGTGTCCTGCGCCTCCTCGCCGACGGCGAAGGGCACACGATGGGCGAGATCGCCGAGCGGTTGCAGATGAACCCGCCGACACTGACGAAGCTCGTCGACCGGATGGTCGGCAAGTCGCTCGTCCAGCGCGCCGCCGACCCCGAGGACAGCCGCCGCGTCCTCGTCTACGCGGCCGACGCCGGCTTCGACCTGCTGAACGAGCTGCAAGGCAAGGTTGACCAGCACCACGCCGCGTTGCAGGCGCTCCTCGGCGACCGCAACGCGCGCCAGCTCGAGCGGCTGCTGACGACGCTGATCGAAGCGGCGGAACGACCGACGGCGTGAGCCGCAGCGGCGCGACGGACCCGGGCCCGTCGACGAAGCTCTAGACCTTCGGGTGGCGCCGATGCCACTCGGTCGCGCGCTGGAACGCGCGGCCGACGCGAACGATCGCCGGCTCGCCGAGGCGCCTGCCGACGAACTGGGCACCGATCGGCAACCCCGCCACCGTGAAGGCCACCGGCAGCGTCAGCGTTGGATGACCCGACATGTCGAACGGCGCGGTGTAGCGCGTCAGCGCCGCCAGCTCGGCGGGCACCTGGCCGAGCGTCGCCATGCGCGCGACCGTCGGCGCGGCGATCGGCTGCGCCGGCACGAGCATCGCATCGACGGCGTCGAGCGCGGCAACGACGCGACCGGCGAAGTCGCGCCGGCGCAGCAGGATCCTTTGATAGTCGACACCCGACAACGCTCGACCGGCGTCGATGAGGCCGGCGAGCCCCGGCCCATAGCGGTCACGCTGCGCCGGGAAGGTCGCGTCATGCGCGACCGCGGTCTCGACGGCGCAGTTGAGGCCCCAGTCGGCGACCACCGCGGCGACATCGGGAAATCGCATCGACACGATCTCGGCGCCGAGCGAGCGCACCGTCGCCAGCGCCGACTCGACCGCGCGACGCGTCTCGGCGTCGACGTCGTCGAGCGCGTAGCGCTCGTCGAAGCCGACGCGAACTCCGCGCAAGGTGCCGTCGTCGGCGGCGAGGTAGTCGGGAACCGCGCTGCGCAGCGCGGTCGGATCGCGCGGGTCGCTGCCGGCGATCGCGCCGAGCATGACACCCGAGTCGGCGGCGCTGCGGCACATGGGGCCGATGTGGTCGAGCGAGGCGGCGAGCTCGAAGCAACCGAAGCGTGAGACCCGGCCCCAGGTCGGCTTCAGCCCGGTCGTGCCGTTGGCGGCCGAGGGAAAGCGGATCGAGCCGCCGGTGTCCGAGCCGAGCGAGCCGAAGCACAGACCTGCCGCCGTCGCCACGCCCGAGCCGCTCGACGACGCGCCCGACCAGTGGTCGCGATGCCAAGGGTTGATCGGCGCCGGCACGTCGGGATGGTGGTCGGCGAACGCGCCTTCGGTGAGCTGCAGCTTGCCGAGCAGGATCGCGCCGGCCTCGCGCAGCTTGCGCACGACCGTCGCGTCGACCGCTGGGACGAAGTTTCGATGCAGCGGCATTCCCGCCGCGGTCGCGACGCCCTCGGTCCAGCACAGATCCTTGACGGCGATCGGCACGCCGTGCAGCTGCGACAGGATCTGGCGCCGGCCGATCATCTGCTCGGCGGCACGCGCCTGCGCCAGCGCCAGCTCGGGCGTGACGAGCGCATATGACTTCAGTGCCGGATCGAGGCGCTCGATCCGGCGCAGCATCGCTTCGGTGAGCTCGACCGGCGAGACCTTGCGCGCCGCGAGCAGGCGCGACAGCTCGCTGATCTCGAGGTAGTGGAGGTCGTCGAGGGCCACGGCTGATTCTTGCCCAGACGCGACGAGAGCGCTTCCGCAGCCCGCGATCAGGCGGCGGGCGAACGAACGTGTTCCGGCCGGACGCCCATGCCGAGCAGGCGCGCCATGACGCGCTGCAGCGCCGGCATGGCGGTGAGGATGCGCATCGGCAGCGGCACCCGGAGCTCGGCGTTGGCGCCGCCGAGCACCGGCAAGAGCACGTTGTTCTGGATCCCGACCTGCGCCGCCTGCGTCGCCTTGGTCGGCCAGAGGCGGCGACTGCGCACCGCGTCGAGGTCGTCGGCGTTCGCGATCCCGGCGCGCAGCTTCACCGCGAGCAGGTTCGCCGTGGCGACCGCGTCCTGGATCGCGAGGTTGATGCCGACGCCGCCGATCGGCGACATCGCGTGCGCAGCGTCGCCGATGCAGAGCAGCCCCGGCTTCGACCACTGCGTCAGCCGGTCGACGGCAACGGTGAGCAGCCTGACGTCGTCCCACGAGCGCACGTCCGCCGCGATGTGCGCCGCGAGCACCGGCCCCGCGTCGACCACCTGGGCGCGGAACTCCTCGATCGGGCGCTGCTTCAGCGCCTCGGCGCCTCCCTTGGCGATGACGAACGCGCACTGCCAGTAGTCGCCGCGGTCGATCGTGACGACGAAGTGCCCCAGCGCGATCCGCGCGAGGCTGCTGTCGACCTCGGCCGGATCGCGCGTGACGCGAAACCAGAGCACGTCGATCGGCGCGCCGAGATCCTTGACCGCGAGACCGGCCGCGGCGCGCACCGTCGAATGGCGGCCGTCGCAGCCGACGGTGCAATCGGCGCGGATCTCGAACTCGCCGTCGGGCGACGTGCCGCGCACGCCGGCGACGCGCCCTTCGGACTCGATCAGGCCGATCACGTTGGCGCGCATGCGCAGCGCGAATGTCGGCAGCTTCTTCGCTTCGTCCGCGAGGAAGTCGAGGAACTCCCACTGCGGCATCATCGCGATGAAGGCGTAGCGCGCCGGCAGGCCACGAAAGTCGCCGAGCTGGACGTGCCTGGCGCCGAACCAGCCGCCGATCACCTCGAGCCGCCGATGCGGCCGCTGCAGGAAGTCGTCGAGCAGGCCGAGCTCGTCCATGATGCGCAGCGTCGACGGGTGGACCGTGTCGCCGCGGAAATCGCGCAGGAAATCGCCGTGCTTCTCGAGCACGACGGTGCGAACGCCGGCGCGGGCAAGCAGGTAGCCGAGCATCATGCCGGCCGGGCCGCCGCCGACGATGCAACATTGCGGCGACGACGCGTCGGTCTCTTCGGCCATCGGATCCCCTGGGTCGCGCCGCGGCGCCGGACCAGGCGCGATTAAGCCAGATCGGCGCGGCGACGGCGACTGCGCTGGCGACTCGCGCGGACAATGCGCGGATGTCCTCGGAGCGCCACGACTGCGATTTCCTGATCGTCGGCGCCGGCATCGCCGGTGCGTCGATCGGCCACTTCCTCGCTCCGCATGGCCGCACGGTCGTCCTCGAGCGCGAAAGCCAGCCCGGCTACCACTCGACCGGTCGCTCCGCGGCGCTCTTCCTGGAAAGCTACGGTACGGCGCAGGTGCGCGCGTTGACGCTCGCCAGCCGCGCCTTCCTCGAAGCGCCGCCGGCCGGGTTCGCCGACGGCCCGATCCTCTCGCCGCGCGGCGCGCTGTTCATCGCCGCGCCGGGGCAGGACGCCGAGCTCGCCGCGCTCTGGCAGGTGATGCCGTCGGTGAGCCCGCGCGGTCGCCTGCTCGACGCCGCAGGCGCGCACGAGCTCGTGCCGGTGCTGCGCCGCGAGCAGGTGCTCGGCGCGGTGTTCGAGCCCGACGCCGCCGACATCGACGTGCACCGTCTCCACCACGGCTTCCTGCGCAGCATCCGTCGCCAGGGCGGGCGCGTCGTCGGCGACGCCGAGGTTACCGCGCTGGCGCGCGACGACGGCGGCGACTGGCTCGCCGACGCGGGCGGCGTGCGCTATCGCGCGCCGGTGCTCGTCGACGCCGCCGGCGCGTGGTGCGATCACGTCGCCGCGCTCGCCGGCGCCGCGCCGATCGGCCTGGTGCCCAAGCGCCGCAGCATCTTCACCTTCGCGCCGCCAGACGGCGTCGACACGGCGCGCTGGCCGAACTTCGGCAGCATCGACGAGCGCTGGTACGTCAAGCCCGACGCCGGCCTGCTGCTCGGCTCGCCCGCCAACGCCGATCCGGTGCCGGCGCAGGACGTGCAGCCCGAGGAGCTCGACATCGCCCTGGCGATAGATCGCATCGAGGCGGCGACGACGCTCGCCGTCCGGCCACGTCGCACCTGGGCCGGGCTGCGCTCGTTCGTCGCCGACGGCGACCTGGTCGGCGGCTTCGCGGCCGATGCGCCGGGCTTCTTCTGGGTCGCCGCGCAAGGCGGCTACGGCATCCAGACCGCGGCGGCGATGGGCGAGGCCTGCGCCGCGCTCGTCCGCGGCCTGCCGCTGCCGGCGCGAATCGCTGCCTTCGGTCTCGACGCCGCCGCGCTCGCGCCGTCGCGACCTTCGCTCACCGACGCGCGCGCTTCGCGATAGCTCGCGCCACCGGCGCGGCCTCCGGGCGCATGGGCTTGCTCAGGAACCGCGAGCCGGCGAGGACGAAGCGCCACGGCAGCTCGATCGACTTGCTGATGCCGATGCGAACGCCGGCATGAACGACGAGCGTCGCATCGTCGCCGCGCGGAACGACGCGAAACGGGCGGCGATCGAGGCGCAGGCCGTTGTGCGCGTGGCTGACGCCGAGCGCCTG
>JADGRJ010000004.1 GCA_017881025.1 Rhizobacter sp.
TGACCCGATCCTCAATCAGCGTCTGTCGGTCAAGCTTCGTTCATTCGTGCGCCAAGGAAAGCCCCGAGTTGAGGGGTCTTCGGCACTTTGCTCGCGGCGGATGAGGCCAAGGTTAGCAAGCAACGTGCCGAAATCGAGGTTCGTTGACGGGAGCGTTCAAAGACCACACACGCGCGTGCGAAAGTAGCAGGCGACCGACGTGCGCGCGCATCAGTGGCCGACGTGTCCGAGCCGCGCCAGCAGCCCGTTCAGCTCGTCGAGCGAAGCGAAGGCGATCGCGATCTCGCCCGCCTCGCCCTGGCTCGTGCGCTTCTTCACGCGCACCTCGACCGGCGCCGAAAGCACGTCTGACAGTTGTTGTTCGATGCGGTCGATATCGCGCCCTTTCTGACGAATCGCGCGCGCCCTCGGCGTCTGCGCCGACGCCGGCGAGGACAGACGTCCGACCCGCCTTTCGGCGTCGCGGACGCTCAGCTTCTTGGCGACGATCTCGTTGGCCTCGATGATCTGGCGCGCGCCGTCGAGCGCGAGCAGGGCGCGCGCGTGGCCCATCTCGAGATCGCCGACGAGCAGCATCTGCTGGACCGGCTCGCTGAGATTGAGAAGGCGCAGCAGGTTGGTCGTCGCGCTGCGCGAGCGGCCGACGGCGCGCGCCGCCGCCTCGTGGGTCATGCCGAATTCTTCCGTGAGGCGGCGCAGGCCGCGCGCCTCCTCGAGGGGGTTCAGGTCCTCGCGCTGGATATTCTCGATCAGCGCCATCGCCGCCGCGGCCTCGTCGCTGACGTCGCGGACGAGCACCGGCACCTTGTCGAGGCCGGCCAGGCGGGCAGCGCGAAAGCGGCGCTCGCCGGCGATGATCTCGAAGCGGCGCGCCCCGCCGGCGCCCGGCTGCGCGAGCGGGCGGACCAGCACCGGTTGCATCACCCCCTGTGCCTTGATGCTTTCGGCGAGCTCGTAGAGCGCGCCCTCGTCGATGCGCGTGCGCGGCTGGTAGCGGCCGGGCTGGATCTGGTCGAGCGTGAGGGTGTGCGGCTCGCCGTCGGATTCGGCAGCTGCTGCGACGTCGACGACGCGGGGGCCGAGGAGCGCTTCCAGCCCCATGCCGAGACCCTTCGGTTTCTTCGTCGCCATGAACCGCCATTGTCGGCGCAGTCAGGCGCCGCGCAGGAACGCCCGCCGTGCTTTATGCTGTCGATCCCCTGCGAAAACTCATCATGGCGACCCGCGTCTTTGTCGATGGCCAGGAAGGCACCACCGGCCTTCGCATCAACGAGTACCTCGCTCGCCGCAGCGATGTCGAAGTCCTGCGCGCGGCACCCGCGCTGCGCAAGGATCCTGCCGAACGCACACGGCTGTTGAACGCGGCCGACGTCGCCTTTCTCTGCCTTCCCGATGCGGCGGCGCGCGAAGCGGTCGCGCTCGTCTCCAACCCGTCGACCTGCCTGATCGACGCGAGCACGGCGCACCGCACCGCGAGCGACTGGGTGTTCGGCCTGCCCGAGCTCGTCGCCGACCAGCGCGCCCGCATTCGCGCCTCGAAGCGAATCGCCAACCCGGGCTGCCACGCGACCGGCTTCATCCTGCTCGTGCGGCCGCTCGTCGACGCCGGGCTGGTGTCGTCGACGGCGCTCCTCAGCGCGACCTCGATCACCGGCTATTCCGGCGGCGGGAAGAAGATGATCGAGCAGTACGAAGCCGGCGGCGATCCGCGCCTGGCGTCGCCCCGTCCGTACGGGCTCAAGCTCAACCACAAGCATCTGCCCGAGATGGCGGTGCACAGCCGCCTCGAGTCGGCGCCCGTCTTCATGCCGATCGTCGGCAATTTCCTGAAGGGCCTGTCGGTCGCGGTGCCGCTGCACCTGGCGACGCTGAAGCGAGGCACTGCGGCCGAGCAGCTCCACGCGGCGCTGAGCGAGCGCTACGCCGGCGAGCGCTTCATTCGCGTCATGCCGTTGCGCGACGAGGCGACGCTGGCGGACGGCTACTTCGACGTGCAGGAGTGCAACGACACCAACCGCGTCGACCTGTTCGTGTTCGCGAGCGAAACGCAGGCGCTGCTGATGTGCCGCCTCGACAACCTCGGCAAGGGCGCGAGTGGTGCCGCGGTGCAGTCGATGAACGTGCACCTCGGCCTCGACGAGGCGACCGGGCTGGTCTAGCGCGTCCTTGCGACGTGCCGCTCAGCCGGCGCCATCAGCCAGCGTTCGGCGTTCGGTAGTGATAGGCGTAGCCGTCGGCGAAGCCGAGGCGCCGATAGATCCGTCGCGCGACCTCGTTGGCGGCGTCGACCTGCAGGTAGCCCACCGTCGCGCCGCGACTCGCGGCGAGGGCGAGCAGATGCCGGCACACCCGCTCCGCGTGGCCGCGGCCGCGCGCGGTCTCGGCGGTGATGACGTCGTACAGGCCCGCGACGCGGCCCTCAATCACGACCAGCCCGGCGGCGACGACCTCGCCTTGCGCATCCTTGGCGAGCACGGCGTGATGTGTCACTGCGGGCCTTGCGATGCGGTCGGCGTGGGCGTTTCGCTCGATGGCAGACGAGCCTCGCGCGCGGCCGACCCAGGCGGCGAACGCCGCTGCGTCGGCGGTTTCGATGGCACCGCCCGCGGCTGCAGGGCCGCCCTGGGCCGTGAACGCGGCGAGCGAGGCGACGACCATGACGCGCGTGTCGTCGACGCGCACCATGCCCAGATCGGCGAGGTGGCGATCGAGTCCCGGCGGCTCGGAGAACGGCGTGATCCGCACGTAGGGCCGAAGCCCGGCCGCCGCGAAGAGCGGCAGGCAGACGGCGAGCTTGGCGTCGACGCCCAGTCTGCCGGGAGCAACCGCTTGGATGCAGCGCGCTCGCTTGGCCTTGCCCGGCGACAGGCGCAGCAGCCAGCCGTCGACCCAACGCTGCTCGCGCGGCGCGCTCGCGTTGATCCCGGCATCCTCGATGCAGGCGAGCAGTGCCTCATCGAGGGGCGCGGGCGCCGTCGACCGAGTCGTGCTCAAGCCACCGGCTCGGCGCGTAGCGCGTCGGCGCGCGCTGCCATCTCGCGCGCGAAGTCGAGAAACGCGAGCGCGCCTTTCGAGGCGGGGTCGAAGACGAGCCCCGGCATGCCGTAGCTCGGGGCTTCCGCAAGGCGCACGTTGCGCGGGATCACGGTGTCGAACACCTTGTCGCCGAAGTGCGCCTTCAGCTGCTCGCTGACCTGCGACTGGAGCGTGATGCGGGCATCGAACATGACGCGCAGGATGCCGATCACCTGGAGCGCCGGGTTGAGGTTCGCGTGCACCTGCTTGATAGTGTTGACGAGGTCCGAGAGGCCCTCGAGCGCGAAGTACTCGCACTGCATCGGCACGACGACACCGTGCGCGCTCGACAGCCCGTTCAAGGTCAGCAGGCTCAGGCTCGGCGGGCAGTCGATGAGGACGAAGTCGTAGTCGGCTGTGACCGCCGTGAGGGCGCTGCGCAGGCGCTTGTCGCGCCGCTCGAGGCCGACGAGCTCGACCTCGGCGCCGGCGAGCTCGCGATTCGCGCCGACGACGTCGTAGCCGCCCTGGGGGCTGGCCCGCCGTGCCTCGGCAACCGTGGCGTTCTCGAGCAGGACGTCGTAGACGCTGAGGTCGAGGGCCCGCTTGTCGATGCCGGACCCCATGGTCGCGTTGCCTTGCGGGTCGAGGTCGACGACGAGGACGCGGCGGCCGAGCTTGGCGAGGCCCGCAGCGAGATTCACTGTCGTGGTGGTCTTGCCGACGCCGCCTTTCTGATTGGCGACGCAGAAGATCCGCATAGTCGACGTGTTGAGAGGACTAGCGTTGCTCATAAGCGTGCGCTCGCTCCAAGATCGAGCGGTTGAATCCAGACGATGCACCGGTCGGCATTCAAGCCGGGGACGGCGAGGGGTTCCACGTGGAACGTCAGCCCTTTCAAACCCTCCAGCTCGGCATGGGGCGCCTTGCCTTTCATCGCCATCCAGGTTCCTCGTTCTTCCAACAGGTGGCGAGTCGCGGCGACGAAGTCCTGCAGTGAAGAGAAGGCCCGGCTTGCAACGACGTCGAATCGACTCTCGACGAGGGTCTCGACTCTCTGGTGCAGCGCCGTGACGTTCTTCACGCCGAGGGTCCCGGCAGCGTGGGTGATGAACGCGGTCTTCTTGCCGACGCTGTCGACGCAGACAACCTCTCGCTCCGGCGCCACGACGCCGATGACGATCCCCGGCAGGCCGGCCCCGCTGCCGACATCGAGCAGGCGCTCGCCGGTCGCGTTTCCCCGGCGACGAAAGAGGGCGGCGGCGGCAGCGAGGCAATCCAGAATGTGCTGCGTCACCATGTCTCGAGGATCGCGGATCGCAGTCAGGTTGTAGGTGGCGCTCCACCGCTGGATCAATCGGACGTAGGCCACCAAGCGGTCGACCTGCGCCGCGGTCAGCGGCAGCGCCAGGGTCGCCGCTCCGCTGGAGACAAGATCCGCGAGCTCGGCGTCGTCGACTCGCGTGGGTTCGGTCGCAGCGCTCAAGCGTCGGCGCTGGAAGGCGTGGGAACCAGGCCGGCACCTTCGACACGGCGATGCTTCTTGACGTGGACCAGCAAAAGCGACATCGCGGCGGGCGTCATGCCCGGCAACCGCGATGCCGCGCCGATGCTGGCTGGCCGCTGAGAAGTCAAAGCCTGGCGCGCTTCGAACGACAGGGCTCGGATCGCGCTGAAATCGAGATCCGCCGGAATGAGCGTCGACTCGGCGCGGACGGACCGCTCGACGTCCGCCTGCTGCTTCTCAACGTAGCCGGCGTAGCGCATCGCGGTCTCGATCTGGTCGATGACCTGGTCGGCGAGCTGGCGGCCTGCCTCCGATCGCAGGGTTTCACGTGAAACCAACGAGCTGGAAAGATCCGGCGAGGCGACGATCGTGTCGAAGCTCGCACCCGGGCGCCGCAACAACTCCAGCAGGCTGCGCGAGCCGCCGGCGCCGGCGTCGCGAATCGGAACTCGGGTCGTTGACAAGCGCGTGGTTTCACGTGAAACGAGCTCGCACTTCCTTGAAAACACCGCCCACCGCTCATCGCCGACCAGCCCGAGGCGCCGGCCGACGGCGGTCAAACGCAAGTCGGCGTTGTCTTCGCGCAGTTGCAGTCGGTACTCGGCGCGGCTGGTAAACATGCGGTACGGCTCGGTCACCCCTTTCGAGACCAGGTCGTCGATGAGAACGCCGAGGTACGCCTGGTCGCGCGGCGGGACCCAGGGCGCGTCGCCGCGCGACTGGAGTGCGGCGTTGACGCCGGCATGCAACCCCTGGGCAGCCGCTTCCTCGTAGCCGGTGGTGCCGTTGATCTGACCGGCGAAGAACAGGCCCGCGATCGCCCGCGTCTCGAAACTCGGTTGCAATGCCCGGGGATCGAAGAAGTCGTATTCGATGGCGTAGCCGGGACGAACGATGTGCGCCGATTCGAGACCGGCGATCGAGCGCACTGCCTCGATCTGCACGGAAAAGGGCAGCGACGTCGAAATGCCGTTCGGATAGACCTCGTGCGTGGCGAGCCCCTCGGGCTCGAGGAAGATCTGGTGCGAATCCTTGCCCGCGAAGCGGTTCACCTTGTCCTCGATGCTCGGGCAATAGCGCGGCCCGACGCCGTCGATGAGTCCGGCGAACATCGGGCTTTGGGCGAAGCCGGACCGAACGATCTCGTGGGTTCGCGCGTTGGTCTGGGTGATCCAGCAAGAGGCCTGGCGCGGGTGCTGGCGCGGATCGCCCAGGAAGCTGAACACGGGCAGGTCGTCGATGTCGAATCCCGGGCCGACGCCGTCGCCGGGCTGTTCGACGAGCTTGCTGTAGTCGATGGTCCGACCGTCGAGCCGAGGCGGCGTCCCGGTCTTGAGACGCCCCTGGGGAAGCTTGAGCTCCTTCAGCCGCGCCGACAACATTTTGGCCGGCGCCTCGCCTGACCGACCCCCGGCGTGGCTGTCGAGGCCGATGTGGATCCGGCCGTCCAAAAAGGTCCCGGCCGTCAAGACGACGCACGTGGCGTCGAAGCGAACGCCCACTTGCGTGATGACGCCGCAAACACGGTCTCCTTGAACGACAAGGTCGTCGCACGCCGCCTGGAACAGCAAGAGATTCGGCTGGTTCTCGAGACGACGCCGGATCGCCGCCTTGTAGAGCGCGCGATCCGCCTGTGCACGCGTCGCGCGCACCGCCGGACCTTTCGAACCGTTCAGGATCCTGAAGTGGATGCCGGCCTCGTCGGCCGCCGCGGCCATCGCGCCGCCGAGGGCGTCGATCTCCTTGACGAGGTGGCCCTTGCCGATGCCGCCGATCGACGGGTTGCAGCTCATCTGCCCCAAGGTCTCGATCGAGTGCGTGAGAAGCAACGTCGTCGCGCCCATGCGTGCGGCAGCGAGCGCCGCCTCGGTGCCGGCGTGGCCGCCACCGACGACGATGACGTCGAAATGTCGAGGAAACTGCATCCGGCCCTTTGCGCGTGAGGACCGATTGTATTTTTCCCTGCGCTCAGCCGCCTTTTCGCTGCACCGAAATTCCCGCACCGGGCGCGACATGAACCATCTCGGTATGGTCGATGCCGTCCTCGAGATAGCGCGGCCCGGCGACGACGAAGCCGAGCGACGCGTAGAACGACTCGAGCCGCGACTGCGCCGAGATGCGGACCGCCACGCCCGGCCAGGTCTCGGCCGCGTGCGCGAGCGCGCGGACCATCGTCTCGCGCCCGAGGCCGCGACCGCGCGCCACAGCCGTCGTGATGACCCGGCCGATCGACGCCTCGGCGTACTTCGCGCCCGGCTCGAGCAGGCGCGCGTAGGCGAGCGGCTCGCGCTGCAGCGGCGACCACGCGGCGAGGTGCCAGGCGCGCTCGTCGAGGCCGTCGGCGTCCATGAAGGCGCATTGCTGCTCGACCGAGAACACCGCCTGGCGCGCCATGTAGATGTACTGCAGCTCGCGCACGGTGAGCGACTCGAACGGCGCGAAGCGCCAGACCGGCCGCGCGCCGAGGCCTGCCGCCACCGCGCTCGCGTCGCTCACTTCACCGCCGCCTGATGGAGCTCGCGGGCGACGTACCAGACGCCGACCGCCGTCAACGCGACGCACACGCCGAGCGGGATCAGCACCTGCTCGACGCCGAGCGCCTCGCCCTTCAGCACCCGCGTCATCAGCGAGTTCTGCGCCAGCGCCGGCGCCCACAGGTGCCACGGCGCCTCGCCGCCGAGATCGAAGACGTTGACGAGCGGCAACAGCGACACCGCCAGGACGACGATCGTCGAGCTCGCCTGCGCTTCCTTGAACGAGCGCGAGCGGATCGCGACCGCCATCAGCACCGCCGCCAGCGCCGCCGCGAGCGGCAGCAGGATGACGATGAACAAGCCCGCCTCGCGCGGCCCGTACTGGAACATCGCCGCCAGCGTGTCGCTGCGCAGCACCCACTGGCCGGGAAGGAAGCTGAAGCAGCTGAGGACGGCGATGAGCATGCTCACGCAAGCGACCGCGCCCCACTTGCCGGCGACGAGCGCCCAGCGCTCGGCCGGGTTCATGAGCAGCGGCTCGAGCGAGCCGCGTTCGCGCTCGCCGGCGGTCGTGTCGAGGGCGGCGTTGAGCGCGCCGTAGAGCACCGCCATCATCACGAAGTACGGCAGCATGCCGGTGATGCGGGTGGCGCGCGTCTGCGTGCTGGCGAGGTCGCGGTCCTCGACCTGCATCGGCTCGAGCAGTTGCGCCGAGACGCCGCGCAGCGCCAGGCTGAGGAGCGCCCGCTCGCGGCTGAAGCCGCCGAGGAGTCGCTCGATCCGCGTCGTGCTCGCCTCCGAGCGCTGGTTCGCGCTGTCGGAGACGATCTCGACGATCGGCACGTCGCCGCGGACGAGCGCCGCCTCGAAATCGGGCGGCACGACGACGACCGGATCGCTGAAGGTCGAGCGCCGCAACCGCGCCTCGAAGTCGGCCGGCGCCTCCTTGACGACGTAGGTCTGGCGCTCGAGAAAGTTGCGCAAGGTCGGTGCGTTCGCGAGCCCGGCGACGTAGACCTCGCGCTGCTCGGCGCGCGATTCGAGCGACGCGACCAGGCCCGAGATCGCCATCAGGACGAGCGGCCCCATCAGCACCGACGACACCAGCACCGTGGCGAGCGTGCGTCGATCCCGCAGGGCGTCGCTCAGCTCCTTGCGCAGGACGACGAATGCGGCGGCGATCGATCGCCTCATAGCGCCGCTCCAGCGGCCGAGAGCTCCGACACGAACGCGAGCTTGACGAACGCTTCCTCGAAGTCGCTCTCCTCGGTCTTGGCGAGCAGCTCCGGCACCGTGCCGGTGGCGACCGTGCGGCCGTGGGCGACGACGACGACGCTGTCGCACAGGCGCTCGACCTCCTGCATGATGTGGGTCGAGAAGACGATGCACTTGGCGCCGCCTTCGGGCGATCGCAGCCAGCGCAGGCTCTCGCGCAACGCACGCGTCGCCAGCACGTCGAGGCCGTTGGTCGGCTCGTCGAGAACGATGTTGGCCGGGTCGTGGACGAGCGCGCGCACCAGCGCCGTCTTCATCCGCTCGCCCTGGCTGAAGCCGGCAGCGCGCCGGTCGAGCAGCGCCGTCATGTCGAACATGCGGGCGAGATCCTGCGCGCGCGCGTCGGCGGCCTCGCGCTCCATGCCGTGCAGGGCCCCGTAGTAGACGATGTTCTCGCGCGCCGTCAGGCGCGGATAGAGGCCGCGCGAGTCGGAGAGGACGCCCATCCGCGCCAGCACCTCGCGCGGCCGCGCGACCACGTCGATGCCGTCGACGCGCATCGTCCCGGCCTCGGGCGTGATGAGCGCGGCGAGCATGCGCAGCGTCGTCGTCTTGCCGGCGCCGTTCGGTCCGAGCAGGCCGGTGATGCGGCCGTTCGGCGCGTCGAAGCTGACGTCGCGAACGGCATGGACGCGGACCGGTCCCGGCGCCGGCTTCGCGTTGGCGGGAACGCTCGCACCGGCTTCGGCGCGCGCGCGAAAGCGCCACGCGCCGCCGCGCCGCGGCGCCGGCGCGGCGAACGACTTGGCGAGGCCACGCACTTCGATCATCGCGCCAGCTTCGCGCTGATGTCGCCCTCGGCCGCGACCGGCCGGAACGCAGGCGGGCGCGGCACGCCGGCGGCGCAGCCGGCGTCGACCGCGAGCGCGTCGCGATCGTCGCTCGCGTCGATGAAGCGGAAGACGACGTCGCGCACGCAGCCGATGCCGAGGACGCCGTGGCCAGCGTTGGCGACGACGACGTGGCGCGCCATCGGCCCGAGCGCGCGCACGACGCGCTCGCCGTGGCGCGGCGGCGTCGCCGGGTCGATTCCGCCGCTCAGCGCGAGAACCGGGGAAGCGGCCGCGACGACGCTGTAGAACGCCGGCGCCACCTCGCCGCGCGGCCACGCCGAGCACAGCCGCTCGTAGAAGCGCGCGAACTCGAGGCCGAAGTCCGGGCCCGGCCGGTCGCCGCTGAAGCGAAGCCGCGGCACGTCCTCGGCGCAGACGACCGAGAGGTGCATGCCGGTCGCGAGCCGCATCGCCTTGCGCGAGCTGAAGGTGGCGTTCAGGCCGATCAGCCCGGCGAACTCGCCGCGCGACGCGGCATCGATCGCCTCCGGCAGCGCCGCGGCGAGCGCCGGCGCGTAGAGCGCACTGCGCACCGCGCCGAGCAGCATGTCGCGCGTCAGGACGAACTCCTCGGCACGGCCGCTCAGCGGGTGCGCCGCCTTGACCGTGCGCGGCAGCGATTGCAGCAGCGCCGTGAAGCGCCGGTGCAGGTCCGGGTGGTCGCGTGCGCACGCGGCCTCGGCGGCGCAGGCGGCGGCGAGGGCGTCGAACGCCGCCTGGTTGTCGAACGAGAAGCTCGCCGGCAGCGCCATGTCGGGCGGCGCGACGCCGTCGATCACGCTGCGCCGCACCGCTTTCGGAAACTGGCGCTGGTACTCGAGCGCGACCCGAGTCCCGTACGACGCGCCGACCAGGTCGATGCGCTCGGCGCCGAGCTCGCGCCGCACCGCGTCGAGGTCCTGCACCGCGATCGACGTCGTGAAGAGGCCCAGGTCGCTCTCGTTCGCGATGTAGGGGAGCTTCAGCAGCTGCGCCTTGCATTGCAGGGCGAGCCGGTACTGCCGGTCCGGATCGGACTGTTCGGCGAGCGACTCGTGCTCGGGGTCGGCGCACGCGAGCGGCGCCGAGCCGCCGGTGCCGCGCTGGTCGACGAAGACGATGTCGCGCCGGTTGTTGAGGCGGCTGAAGAGCGTCATCGTCGATGCGGCGACGGCGATCGCGCTCTGCCCCGGGCCGCCGGCGAGCAGGAACACCGGGTCGGGAAACTTGCGCCGCGCCATCGCCGGAACGACGACGTAGCGGATCGCGATCCGGGCGCGATCCGGATGCGCCGGGTCGAGCGGCCGCTCCAGCGTGCCGCAGAGGACGCCGTTGCGGATGCCGGCGACGTGGCAGTCGGCGAGCGCCGACGACGACGCCGGCGCGGCAGGCGGAGTCGGCCCGGCCGCGACGGCCCGGGCCAGGGCGCAGACCGCGAGGGCCGCGCCGAGCGCGAGCCTGGCGCGGCGCGACCTCGGGCGCGCCGCGCGAGCCGCGATCGCCAGCGGCGTCATTCGCCGAGTGTGCGCTTCAGCTCACCGCTGGTCACGAGCCGCTCGAGCTCGCTCGCGCCGCCGACCAGCGTGCCCTTGACGAAGACCATCGGAAAGGTCGGCCAGCCGGTCCACATCTTGAGCGCGTTGCGGCGCCGCCATTCGCCGAAGTAGCTGCCGAACTCGAGGTAGTGGTGGGCGATGCCGGCAGCGTCGAGCAGCTTGCGCGCCCGGCGCACGTGCGGGTTGCCGGCCATGCCGACCACCAGCACCGGGTTCGACGACGCCGCCGCCTGGACGTTGTGGACGATGTCGGCGTTGAGGTTGGCGACGGTGTCCCGGATCGCCGGGTGCAGGCGGGCCTCTTCGAGAACGGTACGGGACATGGGCGCGTGCGGAAGATCGACGAGCGCGCACCTTACCACCGCCCTGCGTCGCCTCGCGGCGGCGGGCGCCTCAGCCCGCCAGCGCGCCGCTCTTGAAGTCTTGCACCGCGCGCTGCAGCTCGGCGGTCGTGTTCATCACGAACGGGCCGTACTGCGCGATCGGCTCGCCGAGCGGATGGCCGGCGACCAGGAGAACGCGCGCCGCCTCGGCCGCATCTGCCGGCACCGCGAAGCGGACGCCGTCGCCGCCGGCGTCGTTGGCGAGGATCGCCATGCGGTCGGGCTCGACGGTCGTCGCGCCCGCGGCGCCGATCGCGACCGGGGTCGCGCCGAACACGTAGGCGAAGGCGTTGTGGCCCGCGGGCAGCTCGGCGTCGAAGGTGCTGCCGGGCGGCAGGGTCAGGTCGAGGACGACCGGCTCGGTCTTCGGCCGCGTCACCGCGCCCGCCGTGCCGTCGCTCCTTCCGGCGATGACGCGGACGCGAACACCAGCGGCGCCGGTGTACGCGGGCACCGCGTCGGGAGCGATGTCGCGGTACGCCGGCGCCGTCATCTTGTCGGCGGCGGCGAGGTTGACCCAGAGCTGGAAACCCGCCATGCGGCCTTCCTCCTGCTCGGGCATCTCCGAGTGGATGATGCCGCGCCCCGCGGTCATCCACTGGACGCTGCCGGGCTCGAGCAGGCCGACGTTGCCGACGCTGTCGCGGTGGCGCATGCGCCCCTCGAGCATGATGGTCACGGTCTCGAAGCCGCGGTGCGGATGGTCGGGGAAGCCGCCGACGTAGTCGCTCGCCGAGTCGCTGCCGAAGGCGTCGAGCATCAGGAACGGGTCGAGGCGCTTCTGCAGCGGCTGGGTCAGGACGCGCGTCAGCTTGACGCCGTCGCCGTCGGAGGCGGCCTGGCCGCGGACGACGCGCTCGACGGCGCGCGAGACGAAGGGGCTGGCCGGGGTGGTGGCGGTGTTCATGGAACCCATGTAGCGACGACTTCGCCGTCGTCAACGTCGCCTTCTTGCAACGCTGGCTTCAATTGGCGCGAACAGCGCCGCCAGCAGGCTCGCGGTCTAATAGCCCTCCCTCCCCCTCATCGACGCAACCCCATGAAGCTCTACTACAGCCCTGGCGCCTGCTCGCTCTCGCCGCACATCGTCCTACGCGAGTCGGGCCTCAAGTTCGAGCCGGTCCTCGCCAGCACCAAGACCCACAAGCTCCAGGACGGCACCGACTTCTACACGATCAACGCCAAGGGCTACGTGCCGGTGCTCGAGCTCGACAACGGCGAGAGGCTCACCGAGGGCCCGGCGATCGTCCAGTACATCGCCGACCAGGCGCCGGCGAAGAACCTTGCTCCCGCCGCCGGGACGATGGCGCGCTATCGCCTGCAGGAATGGCTCAACTTCACGACCAGCGAGATCCACAAGACCTACAGCCCGCTCTTCAACCCCGACGTTCCCGAGGCGTACAAGGCGATGGCCAAGGCGAAGCTGCTCGACCGCTACCGCTGGGTCGATTCGCAGCTCGAAGGCAAGAGCTACTTGCTCGGCGATGGGTTCAGCGTCGCCGATGCCTACCTCTTCACCGTCACCAACTGGGCCAAGCACGTCGGCATCGACATTTCTGGCTTCAAGAACCTCGGCGCCTTCATGGCCCGCGTCGCGGCTCGACCCGCGGTGCAGGAGGCGATGAAGGCCGAGGGCCTCCTCAAGTAGGCCGATGCGCCGGAACGCTGCCCTGATCGCGCTGCTGGCGGCGGGCAGCGCCGGCGCGATGCCCGCGTCGCCCGGCCGCTACGACGCCGAGCTCTGCGTCGCGACCCGGCCGCAGGAGGCGCCGACCTGTGGCGCCGCCGAGGTCGAGGTGACGCCGGCGCGGATCAGCGTCCGCGTCGCCGACATCGTCTACCGGCTCGCGCTCAGGACCGCCCAGCTCGACGTCGAGACGATGCACGGACAGATGCAGATCGACGAGTTCAGCGCCGCCTACGCCTGGGAGGGGTCGACGCTGCGCTTCAGCGACGCCGCCAAGGACGTTCGCTACGAGGTGCGGATCGGCGCGCGCCGGGCCGCCGCCCGGTAGGAAGCCGCCCCCTTCGCGGCGCGCGGCGCTACGCCAGGTGCGCGGCGGCGAGCAGCTCGCGCGTGTAGGGCTCGCGCGGCGCCGAGAACACCGCCTCGGCGTCGCCCGACTCGACGATCTCGCCGTCCTTCATCACCAGGACGCGGTGCGACATCGCCCGGACGACGGCGAGGTCGTGGCTGATGAAGACGTAGCTCATGCCGTAGCGGCGCTGCAGCTCGGAGAGCAGCGCCAGCACCTGGCGCTGCACCGAGACGTCGAGCGCCGAGGTCGGCTCGTCGAGGACGAGCACCTCGGGCCGCAGGACGACGGCGCGGGCGATGGCGATGCGCTGGCGCTGGCCGCCGGAGAACTCGTGCGGATAGCGACCCTGCACGCCGGCCAGGCCCGAGCCGGCGCCGAGGCCGACCTCGTCGAGCATCTGCACGACCAGCGCCTCGCGCTCGGCGCGAGAGAGCTCGGGACGGTGCAGCTCGAGGCCCTCGCCGACGATGCGGCCGATGGTCATGCGCGGGCTGAGCGAGCCGAATGGGTCCTGGAAGACGACCTGAATGCGGCGCCGCATCGACCGCAGCGTCTCGCGGTCGGCGCTGTCGATGCGCGCGCCGTCGAGCGTGACGGCGCCCTCGGCGATCGGCTGCAGCGCGAGCAGGGCGAGGCCGAGCGTCGTCTTGCCCGATCCCGATTCGCCGACGATGCCGAGCGTCTCGCCGCGGCGCAGGCTCAGCGTCGCGCGCCGGACCGCATCGAAGCGGCGGTGCCGGAACCAGCCGCGCGAAACCTCGAAGCTGACGCGAACGTCGTGCGCGTCGACGAGCACCGGCGCATCGGCCGCGACCGGCGTGACGGCGCGCGTCGGCCGGCTGGCGAGGAGCCCCTGCGTGTAGCGGTGCTGCGGCGACGCGAACACCGCCGTCGTCAGCCCGGTTTCGACCAGCTTGCCGCGCTCCATCACGCCGACCCGGTGGGTGAACCGGCGCACGAGGTTGAGGTCGTGGGTGATGAAGAGGAGCGCCATTCCCATCTCGGCCTGCAGCTCGTCGAGGAGGGCGAGGATCTGCGCCTGGATCGTCACGTCGAGCGCGGTCGTCGGCTCGTCGGCGATGAGCAGCCGCGGCCGGCAGGCGAGCGCCATCGCGATCATCGCGCGCTGCCGCTGGCCGCCCGAGAGCTGGTGCGGGTAGGCGTCGACGCGACGCGCCGGCTCGGGGATGCCGGTGCGATCGAGCAGCGCGACCGCGCGACCGCGCGCCTCGCCGCGGCCGAGCCCTTCGTGCAGCTGGAGCACCTCGACAATCTGCGCGCCGATCGTGTGCAGCGGATTGAGCGCGGTCATCGGTTCCTGGAAGATCATCGCGATCTCGCCGCCGCGGATGGCGCGCATCTGCGGCTCGCTGTTCGCGCGCAGGTCGTTGCCGTCGAAGACGATCCGCCCGGACGTGTTCGCGCCGTCGACGAGGCCGAGCACCGAGAGCGCCGTGATCGACTTGCCCGAGCCCGACTCGCCGACGAGGGCGAACTTCTCGCCGGCGTCGATCGTCAGCGAGACGTCGTCGACGACGGCGGTCGCGCCGAAGCGCACCGTCAGGTGCTCGATCGCGAGGAGCGCGCTCACGGCGGCAACCCGGCGCCGCCCGGCGCGATCGACATGGCGCGGGCCGGCGCGCCGATCAGGCGCTCGCCTTGGCAGGCGCCTTGAGCAGCGCCTGGCACGTCGCGCGCTCGCTCGCGCTGTGCGTCGGCGCGGCGCACAGGGCGTCGAGCTTGATCTGCAGGCGAGCCATCGCGGCGCGATGCGCACCGGCCTTGTTCCACGCCTGCAGCTTGCCGCCGGCCTTTTGCAGGTAGCGCGCACTGCGTTCGTAGAACGCATCGGACTGCGACGCCGCCTCGCTCCAGAGCTGCGCCGTCGCCGCCTCGATCGTCGCCTCGTCGGTCGGCGCGAGGTCGACCAGCGCGTTGACGTAGCTCGAGCCCCATTGCAGACGCGTCGCCGGACCTTCGCTCTTCTCGAAGGCTTCGCGGTACCAGCGCAACGCCTCGGCCTTGTCGCCGCGCTTCTTGGCGTTGCCCGCGAGCTCGGACATGAGGTAGTACGGCGAGTGGCTCTTGGCGAGGTTGGCCTTGAGGAGGGCGTCGGAGTCGGCGCCGAGGCCGGCGTGCTCGAGCAGGTAGGCCGCGGCGGTGATGACCGCCTGGCGCTCGTAGCCGTCGGTGATCTCGAGGTCGGCGCGCACCGTCTGCGCGCGCACGTCGGCGACGAGGTCGGCGGGCAGAGCGATCGGCGCCGCGCGCTTCGCGCCGGGCTTGCCGGCATCGGGCTCGACGACGTCGATGCGCGCGAGGTCGACCTGCGCGATCAGCGCCTGCATGCGGTCGGCGCGCGACAGCGCCGCGTCGGCCTCGAGCCGCTTCAACGCGGTGTCGAAGGCGGCGACGAGCGCGCCGCGATCGGCCGATCCCTTCGCGCTCAGCGCGCGGACGATCTCGGCGGCGTAGTTGGTGACCATGTCGGTCTGCCCGTGCGTGCGCGCTTCGTCGCCGAGGAGGGCGATGACCGCGGCACGCGTCGCCGCGTCGACGCGCGCCGGCTTCTTGGAATCGGCGGCGACGAGCGCCTTCAGGCGCAGGCGCATCGCGGTGTCGGGCGCGTCCTTCGGGCAGGCGTCGGCGAGGGCGAGCAAGGTCGCGGGCAGGCGCTCCTTGGCGATCACCTGCTGGTGGTCGGTCTCCCACGAATAGAAGGCGAGCAGGCGCCAGTCGTTGGCGCCGAGCGTCGCCGGCTTGGCGAGCGCGTCGGCGAGGACCGCGCCCACCGGCCGCGCCGCGTTCATGCCGAGGGTGAGCACCTCCGTGTAGCGGACCGGCTCGACCTCGCCCGGCAGCCGCGTCACTTCCCGCCCCTGCGGGTTGAACAGCACCATCGTCGGATAGCCGCTGACGTGAAAGCGCGCGCCGATCTTCTGTGCGCCCGGGCTGTCGCCGTCGACGTAGACCGGGACGAAGCCGCGCGAGCGCTCGATGAAGTCCTGGCGGTTGAAGAGCGTCACCTTGACCTGGTTGCACGGCGGGCACCACTTGGCGCCCCAGTAGACGAAGACCGGCTTGTTCTCGTTCTTCGCGGCGGCGAAGGCGGCGTCGATCTCGGCGTCGCTGGCGGCCTGGCGCCAGGCGATGCCGGCGTCCGCATTCTCCGGCGCGGCAGCCTTGGTGCCGGCGGCCGGCGCGGTCGGCACCTTTGCAGCCGGAGCGGCCATCGTCGCGCTGACCCCCGGCGCGGCCGGGGACGTTGCCGGCTTGTCGCAGGCGGCCAGCGCGAGCGCCGCGGCGAACGTCGCGAGCGCGGTGACGGCGGAGGCGGGCCGGGCGGTGCGGGTCGGGTTCATCGCGTCTCCCAAGGGACCGCCATCATGGCGCAATCAGTCGACCGGTGCCGGCGCCTCGCGCACCGGGCCGCGCGGCGACGAGGTGAACTGCGCCAGCGCGACGCCGGCGAGCGTGATCGCCGCGCCGGCGATCTTGGCGGCCGAATAGCGCTCGCCCGTGAGGCCCCACGCGACCAGTCCGGCGACCGGCGGCATCAGGTACATCAGCGGCGCGGTCGGGCCGACGCCGCGCACCGCGTTGACCCAGCCCCAGACCAGCCAGCCCATGAAGGCTGAGATGATGACGGCGTAGAACGTGCCGGCCCAGACCGCCGGCGAAATCTCGCCCCAGCGGACCGCGAGGCCGGCGGGCAGGCTGAGCGCGACCACCGGCAGGCTGCCGAACAGCACCGCGTAGGTCATCACGGTGACGCCGCCGAGGCGCTCGATGTAAGGCTTGGCGGCGACCGTGTAGTACGAGAAGAACGAGGCCGCGACGAGGAGGACGAGGTCGCCGGCGCTCGCCTGCCAGTGGCCGCCGAACAGCTTGTCGGAGAGGAACACGACGACGCCGACGCAGGCGACCGCGACGCCGGCGACCGAGCCGCGCGTCAGCGCCTCATGGCCGTGCCAGTGCAGGATCAGGAGCGTGAACACCGGACCGCAGGCGAGGATGAGCGAGCTCGAGAACGCCGTCGACCAGTGGATGCCGTAGGTCACCAGACCGACGTGGAGCAGGTGGCCGACCAGGCCGAGGCGAAGCAGCGCGAACGCATCGGCGCGCGAGACGCGCGGCCAGTGCAGGCCGAAGCGAAGGCACAGCAGGAGCGTTGCCGCGACGGGCATGATCAGGTAGCGGACGAACAGGAAGCCGCCGGGCGACAAGGCCTGGAAGATCGCCTTCTGGACGCTGAAGTTGGCGCCCCAGACAAGGATCAGGACGAGCGCCGCCCAGAGCGCCTGGCGCGAGCGGTCGGCGGCGGCGGCGGGCGAAGAGGTGGTCGACGCGGCGGTCATCGGCGCGTCACGGCGTCGCCGCGGGCGGCGCGGCGTCGTCGGCGCCGCCGGCCGTCGCGCCGAGCGGCATCTGCGCGTCGTCGAGGCACCAGCCGTCGACCGGCGACGCTCGCGCCAGCGCCATCCAGAGCGCGAAGCCGATTCGCGTAGGTCGCTTCGGCGCCGGCCGCGCGACCTCGAGGCCGCGCCCGCTCGCGACCAGCACGCCGCATTCGGCCGGGATCTCGTCGGCAGCGGCGATGCCTTCCTTGATCACGTACCAGCACTCGCCGCCGAGGTCGAGGTACGCCTGGCGCTTGCCGGCGCGGCGCAGGTCGGCAAGGAGGTCGGCGCGCTGCACCTTCACCTCGTGGACGATCGGCTCGGCGTACGCCTCGACGGTCGTGTGGCGGATCGAGAAGACGTCGGGCATCGCCATCGCCCAGCCCGCGTCGACGCGCGCGCGCACGGCGAGGCCGCGCCAGACCAGGCGCCCAGCGCGCGTCATCTCGCGGGCGACGCGCTCGACGAGCAGCTCGTGGGCGTCGCGACGCGACCGGTTCCTGGCCAGCGACTCGGCGAGGACGGCGATGCCGGCATCGGTGACGCGGATCGTCTCGTGGCCGAGCGGCCCGCGCTCGCGCTGCAGGAGGCCGGCGGCAAGCAGCTCGACCTCGATGCCGTCCTGGCACGGCCAGCCGGCCGAGCGGTAGACCTCGCGCAGGCGCCGCTTGTGGACGATGCCGAGCGCGACGGCCGGGGCGCCGGCGGGGCTCATGGAAGCCTGGGAAACGTCGAGCATCGAAAGCAGCGCGGCACGGGTCGGGCGAGCCGTCAACCATACCGCGATTCGGCCGTTCGAAGCTTTTCGCGCAGGTACGATGAGCGGACGCCCTCCCTTCCTCGCACCGCCAAGACCAAGGACCCGAACCGATGACCCACCGCCCCGGCCTGCACTTCGTTCGCCGCCTCGGCGCGACCTTCGCGCTGCTCGCCGCCGGCGCGTCGAGCGCGCTCGCCGCCGACGCGAAGGTCCTCAACATCTACAACTGGTCCGACTACATCGCCGAAGACACGATCAGGAACTTCGAGAAAGAGACCGGCATCAAGGTCAACTACGACAACTACGACAGCAACGAGGTGCTGCTCGCCAAGCTCGTCGCCGGCAACACCGGCTACGACATCGTCGTCCCCGGCGCGCACTTCGCGAAGACGCAGATCGAGGGCGGCCTGCTGCAGAAGCTCGACCGCGCCAAGCTCACCAACTGGGGAAACCTCGACCCGGCCCTCCTGAAGCAGCTCGCCGCGGTCGACCCGGGCAACCAGTACCTGGTCGACTGGCTGTGGGGCTACGTCACGATCGGCATCAACGTGCCCAAGGTGAAGGCCGCGCTCGCCGCCCCGCCAAACGCGCTGCCGATGCCCGACAACGCCTGGAGCCTGATCTTCGATCCGAAGTACGCGGCAAAGCTCAAGGGCTGCGGCGTCAACTTCCTCGACTCGGCGTCGGAGGTGCTGCCGGTCGCGCTGCTCTACGTCGGCAAGCCCGCGTACAGCGCCAACGCCGCCGACTACGACGCCGCCGCCAAGATGCTGCAGTCGGTGCGGCCCTACGTGACGCGGTTCTCGTCGTCGGGCTACATCAACGACCTCGCGGCCGGGTCGCTGTGCGCGGTGATGGGCTATTCGGGCGACATCAACATCGCCCGCGCGCGTGCGCTCGAAGCGAACCCGAAGCAGCCGGCGGCGATCGAGGCGCTCATCCCCAAGGGCGGCGCGACGCTGTTCTTCGATTCGATGGCGATCCCCAAGGACGCCAAGAACGTCGCCAACGCGCATCTCTTCATCAACTACATCCTGCGTCCCGACGTCGCCGCCGCGCTCACCAACAAGGTGTTCTACGCCAACCCCAACGCGGCCTCGCTCAAGTTCGTCAAGAAGGACGTCGCCGAGAACAAGACGATCTTCCTCCCGGCCGCCGACAAGGCGCGCATGACGCCGCCCGACGCCGTGCCGCAGGCGATCCGGCGTGTGCAGACGCGCATCTTCACGAACTTCAAGGCCGGCCGCTGACGCGGACGCAGGCCAGGCTCAGGAGACTTTCACGCCCTTCCAGAAAGCGACGCGGCCCTTGATCTCCCTGGCCGCGTCGCTCGGCTCGGGGTAGTACCAGACCGCGTTCTCGTTCATCTCGCCGTCGACCATCAGGCTGTAGTAGTGCGCCTGGCCTTTCCAGGCACAGCTGGAACGGTGATTGCTGAAGGTGACGTACTCGCGCTTCAGGCTCGCCTCGGGGAAGTAGTGGTTGCCCTCGACGACGACGGTGTCGTCGCTTTCGGCGATGGTCGCGCCGTTCCAGGTGGCTTTCATCTCGCACGTCCTTGATGAGAAGGCGGAATACTAGCGATGACCAGGAAGGCACGCCGATGACCATCAAGATCCGCAAGGGCCAGGCGCCCGGCAACCTCGAGCGCGGCGAGTTCGCCCTGCGCTTCCGCGCCTCGTTCGTCGACCCGGCGTTTCGCGCCGAGGACGGCGCCATCGACCGCCTCGAGGCGATCGCCTGGGATGCGTATTGCGACGGCCGCAAGGCGCCGATGACACGCAAGGCCGGCCCCGGCTACGCCGACCCGGACTACGACCTCTCGGTGGAGTGGATCGAGACCAAGGCGCGCCTCGAGCAGGCAGAGGCGTCCTGGGCCGACCCGAAGACGAAGACGCGCGCGCTCGTCATCTGCGGCTCGCCGCGCAACGACGGCACCTGTCCGGGCGAGATCTCGAAGACGTTTCGCCTCGCCGGGATCGTCAGCGACGAGCTGGCGAAGGCCAAGGTCGAGGTCGATTTCCTCGACCTCAGCCTGCTCACCTCGGAGTACGGCCGCAAGATCCATCCGTGCAAGGGCTGCGTGTCGACGGCGATGCCGCTCTGCCACTGGCCGTGCAGCTGCTACCCGAACCACTCGCTGAACCAGGTCCACGACTGGATGAACGAGATCTACGAGCGCTGGGTCGCCGCGCACGCCATCGTCATCGTCACGCCGACGCACTGGTACAGCACGTCGAGCGCGCTCAAGCTGATGATCGACCGGCTCGTCTGCGCCGACGGCGGCAACCCCGACCCGACCTCGACCCACGGCAAGAAGCCCGAGTTGGCGAAGGCACTCGAGCTGAAAGGCTGGGATTATCCCAAGCACCTCGCGCGCCGCGTCTACGGCGTCGTCGTCCACGGCGACGTCGCCGGCATCGAGGGCTCGCGCCGGGCGCTCTCCGACTGGCTCGACTGGATGGGCCTGATCGATGCCGGCGCGCAGGCGCGCCTCGATCGCTTCATCGGCTACTACGAGCCCTACGCGACCAGCCACGAGGCGCTCGATCGCGACGAGGCGGTGCAGGAGGAGACTCGCAACGTCGCCCGTGCCGTCGCGCAGACGACCACGGCGCTGCGCCAAGGCCAGCTCGACGACGCGACCCGGCCGCAGCGTCCGCCGCGGCCGAAATAGCCGGATTCGCGATCGAAATGGCCGGCGCGAGCGCAGTCGCCCCGGTCCGTGTAACCTTGGATTGTTGCACTGCAGCAAAGTGCGTTTCGAGAGGCCGCGTGAAGAACCCATTCCTGAAGAAGATTCTCGCCGCCAGCCGCCTGACTGGCCAGGGCAAGCTCGTCGAAGCCACGATGGCGATCCAGCGTGCGCTGTCGGGTGAGCCGCAAGCGCGCGCTTACACCAGGGCCTCGTGGCCGGGCGCCGGTGGGGCTGGTGTGATCGATTCGCCGCTCGTCCTCGACGGCCTGGTGACGCAGCCCGTGGCGGCGCAACGACGCGCCGTCGACGACATTTCGACGGCGGGCCGATTCCTCGACAGCAGCTTCACCGGCGCCGCCGGAACGCGCGCCTTCAAGCTCTTCCTGCCCGGCGGCCTCGAGGGCGAGATGCTGCCGCTCGTCGTCATGCTGCACGGCTGCACCCAGGACCCCGACGACTTCGCCGCCGGAACTCGGATGAACGAGCTCGCGCAGGAGGAAGGCTTCTTCGTCCTCTACCCGGCGCAGGCGGCGCGGTCGAACTCGCACAAGTGCTGGAACTGGTTTTCTCCCGCCGACCAGCGTCGCGGCGCCGGCGAGCCGGCGCTCCTCGCCGGCATGGTCCGTCACGTCATGCAGACCCACCCGGTCGACGGCGACCGCGTCTACGTCGCCGGCCTCTCGGCGGGCGGCGCGATGGCGGCGATCCTGGCGAGCGAGTACCCCGACCTCTTCGCCGCCGCGGGCGTCCATTCCGGCGTCGCGGCCGGCGCCGCACAGGACGTCGCCTCCGCGTTCTCGGTGATGAAGTCCGGGCCGGCCGCCGCGGCGTCCTGGCCGAGCGCGGGCGCGACGCGCTGGCCGACGCCGGCGCGCGACGCCAAGGCCGACGGCGCGGCGCGGCAGACGCACGCGCCCGTGATCGTCTTCCACGGGGATGCCGATGCCACCGTCGCCGCCGTCAACGGCGACGCGGTGATCGCCGCCGCGCTCAGCGCGGCGGACGCGGTGGCGGAGAAGGTCGACGACGGCCTGGCCGCCGGCACGCGCCGCGTCCACCGCACGGTCTGGCGTCACGCCAATGCGGGCGCCGACGCGCCGACCCTGGCCGAGCACTGGGTCGTCCAGGGCGCGGCGCACGCGTGGTCGGGCGGCGCTCCCGCCGGCTCGTACACCGACCCGCAGGGCCCGGACGCTTCGCGCGAGATGCTTCGCTTCTTTCTCGACCACCCGCGCCGGCGCGCCTGAGTCGAGGTGCCGGTTCGCCCGTCGCGCCGCCGGCGTCGTGCGACGCCGTAGACTTCGCCCCCCATGAAACGCGACCCGCTCGCGGCGATGCTCTTCGCCCTCGGCCTGGCCGGCTGCGCCGCGACCGGCACCGGCGCCCCATCGGCACCGGCCGTGGCGCCGGCGTGGCTGGCGCCGCTGCCGCACGGCGGCGACGTCGCCGAGTTGCGCCGCTGGTGGACGCAGTTCGACGACCCGCTGCTCGCACGCCTGATCGACGCCGCCGAGACGGCGAGCCCGACGATCGCCAGCGCCGCCGCGCGGATCGCCGACGCGCGCGCGCGCCGAGCCGCCGCCGGCGCGGCGCTGTTGCCGTCGCTCGACGCCAACGCCAGCGTCGGCCGGGGTCGTCAGGACGTGAGCCTGCCGGTCGGCACGAGCGAAAGCATCGGCCTGCAGGCGAGCTGGGAGCTCGACGTCTTCGGCCGCAACCAGGCCGCCCGCGACGGCGCCGAGGCACGCGTCGAAGGCGCGCAGGCGTCGTGGCACGACGCGCGTGTCGTCGTCGCCGCCGAGACGGCGAACCAGTACCTCACGCTGCGCGCATGCGAGTCGCTGCTCGCGCAGGCGCGCCTCGACGCCGACTCGCGCGCCGAGACGGCGCGCCTGACCGAGCTCAGCATGCAGAGCGGCTTCGAGTCGCGCGCCAACGCAGCGCTGACGCGGGCGAGCTCCGCGCAGGGACTGGTCGGCGTCAAGCAGCAAGGCGAGCAGTGCGAGCGCGACGTCAAGGCGCTCGTCGCCCTCACCGGCCTCGCCGAGCCCGAGCTGCGCGCTCAGCTCGCCGCCGCCGCGGCGCGCCTGCCCGTGCCGGCGGCGATCGCGGTGCCTGCCGTTCCGGCAGCGGCGCTGGCGCAGCGGCCCGACGTCCTCGCGCGCGCCCGCGACGTCGTCGCCGCCAGCGCCGACGTCAGCGAAGCGCGGGCGGCGCAGTGGCCACGCATCACGCTCGCCGGCAGCGTCGGCGCGGCCCGGTTCGACTCGGGCCTCGGCTCGCTGAGCGGAACGACCTGGAGCATCGGCCCGGTCGTCGTCAGCCTGCCGGTGTTCGACGCCGGCGCGCGGCGTGCCAACGTCTTCGCCGCCAGAGCCCGCTACGACGAGGCGGCGAGCGCCTACGCGGCGACCTTGCGCAACGCGATCCGCGACGTCGAGAACGCGCTGATCGCCCTGCAGGGAACCGCCGACCGCAGCGCCGACGCGCAGACCGCGGCCGACAACTTCGAGGTCTCGTACCGCGCCACCGAGGCGCGCTACAAGAGTGGCTTCGGCACGCTGTTCGAGCTCGAGGACGCGCGCCGCAGCGCCCTGGCGGCGCAGAACACGCTGATCGACCTGCGCCGCGAGCGCGTCGCCGCCTGGATCGCCCTCTACCGCGCCCTCGGCGGCGGCTGGTCGCTCGCAGACGAGCGGACCGCTGCCACGTCTCCGGTTCGTCCCCCTTCGTCATGACCCTTCGTTCACGCCGCCTTCTCCTGTCCGCCCTCACCGGACTCGCCGTCGCGACGACGGCGATCGTGCTCGGGGTGCGCGCGAACGCGGCCGATGACAAGAAGGCGTCCGCCCCCGTCAAGCCGGCGCTGAGCGTCGTCGTCACCCGGCCGCAGCGCGCGACGATCCCGGTGTCGGCGCGCGCCAACGGCAACATCGCCGCCTGGCAGGAGGCGAGCGTCGGCACCGAAGCGAACGGCTTGCGCCTGGCCGACGTCCGCGTCAACGTCGGCGACGTCGTCAAGCGCGGTCAGGTCCTCGCCACCTTCGCGCCCGAGTCGATGCAGGTCGATCTGCTGCAGGCACGCGCCGCCGTCGCCGAAGCCGAAGCGACGCTCGGCGACGCCGCCGCCAACGCCGAGCGGGCGAAGAGCCTGCGCGCGACCGGCGCCTTGAGCGAAGCGACGATCAACCAGTACGTCACCGCCGAGCGCACCGCGCGGGCCCGCCTCGACGCGCAGCGCGCGGCGCTGCAGGCGCGCCAGATCAAGGTCGGCCAGACCGCCGTCGTCGCCCCCGACGCCGGCGTGATCTCGTCGCGCAGCGCGACCGTCGGCGCCGTCCTACCGGCGGGGCAAGAGCTGTTCCGCCTGATCCGCCAAGGCCGGCTCGAGTGGCGCGCCGAGGTCGCGTCGTCGGACCTGGCGCAGATCAAGGCGGGCACGCGCGTCACCGTCACGCCGGCCGGCGGCGCGCCGATCGTCGGCACCGTGCGCATGGTCGCGCCGACGGTCGACCCGCAGACGAGGAACGGCATCGTCTACGTCGACCTGCCGGATCCGGGCAGCGCCCGCTCCGGCATGTTCGCGCGCGGCGAGTTCGAGACCGGCAGCTCGAGCGCGCTGACGCTGCCGCAAAGCGCCGTGCAGCTGCGCGAAGGCTTCAGCTACGTCTTCAAGGTCGGCGCCGACAACAAGGTGACGCAGACCAAGATCGATGTCGGCCGCCGCTTCGGCGACCGCATCGAGGTCACCGGCGGCCTCGCCGCCGACGCCCGCGTCGTCGCGATGGGCGGAGGCTTCCTCGCCGAAGGCGACACGGTCCGCGTCGTCGACACGCCGCCAGCGATGACCGCGAGCGCGACGTCGGCCGCACGGGCGACGCCGCCCAAGCCATGATCAACGTCTCGTCCTGGTCGATCAAGAACCCCATCCCCGGGGTGCTGCTCTTCATCATGCTCACCGCCATCGGCGCGATGAGCTTCCGGGCGATGAAGATCCAGAACTTTCCGGACATCGACCTGCCGACCGTCACCGTCACCGCGTCGCTGCCCGGCGCGTCGCCGTCGCAGCTCGAGACCGACGTGGCGAGGAAGATCGAGAACCAGGTCGCGACGCTGCAGGGCGTCAAGCACATCTACACCTCGGTTCAGGACGGCCTCTCGACGACGACGGTCGAGTTCCGGCTCGAAAAGCCGACCCAGGAAGCCGTCGACGACGTCCGCGATGCGGTGTCTCGCGTCCGCTCCGACCTGCCCGCGGAGCTGCGCGATCCGATCATCTCGAAGTTCGATCTCGCCGGCTCGCCGATCCTCACCTACACGGTCGCATCGAGCGGGATGGACGACGAGGCGCTCTCGTGGTTCGTCGACGACACGGTGACGCGCGCGCTGCTCGCCGTGCGCGGCGTCGGCGCGGTGACGCGGGTCGGCGGCGCGACGCGCGAGGTCCGCGTCGAGCTCGACCCGGCGCGCCTGTTCGCCCTCAACGCCACTGCCGCCGACATCTCGCGCACGCTCCGCCAGACGCAGCGCGAATCGTCGGGCGGTCGCACCGACGTCGGCGGCGCCGAGCAGTCGGTGCGGACGATCGCGACCGTGCAGTCCGCGGCCGAGCTTGCGCAGATGGAGATCGCGCTCAGCGACGGCCGGCGCATCCGCCTCGACCAGGTCGCGCGCGTCAGCGACACCGTCGCCGAGCAGCGCTCGGCCGCATACCTGAACGGCGAGCCGGTCGTCGGCTTCGAGATCGTTCGCACGCGCGGCGCCGGCGAGGTCGACGTCGCGCACGGCGTCCGCGCCGCGCTCGAGACTTTGAAGAAGGCGAATCCGGGCATCACGATCACCGAGGCGTTCAACTTCGTCGATCCGGTCGAAGAGAACTACCAGGGCTCGATGGCGCTCCTCTTCGAGGGCGCCGCGCTCGCGGTGCTGGTCGTGTTCCTGTTCCTGCGCGACTGGCGCGCGACGCTGGTCGCGACGACGGCGCTGCCGCTCTCGATCATCCCGACGTTCTGGGCGATGTCGCTGCTCGGCTTTACGCTCAACGGCGTGACGCTGCTCGCGCTCTCGCTCGTCGTCGGCATCCTCGTCGACGACGCGATCGTCGAGATCGAGAACATCATGCGCCACCTCGGCATGGGCAAGAAGCCGTACCAGGCGGCGATGGAAGCGGCCGACGAGATCGGGCTGGCGGTGATCGCGACGACGTTCACCCTGATCGCCGTGTTCCTGCCGACCGCGTTCATGAGCGGCGTTCCGGGCAAGTTCTTCGTCCAGTTCGGCTGGACCGCGGCGATCGCCGTCTTCTTCTCGCTCGTCGTCGCCCGCATGCTGACGCCGATGATGTCGGCCTACGTGCTCAGGCCGCCGAAGAAGCCGCACGTCGATGGCCGCTGGATCACGATCTACCTCGGCTGGATGCGCTGGTGCCTGCGCCACCGCGTCCTGACGACCATCGGCGCGCTGATCTTCTTCTTCGGCTCGCTCGCCCTCGCGCAGCTGCTGCCGACCGGCTTCATCCCGCCCGACGACCTCTCGCAGACGCAGGTGCAGATCGCCCTGCCGCCGGGGGCGAACTTCGAGCAGACCAACGCCACCGCCGAAGCAGCGCGCCAGATCGTCGCCAAGAACCCCTATGTCAAGCTGATCTACACGACGGTCGGCGGCGGCGCGACCGGCGCCGACCCGTTCATGGGCAGCGGCAGCCCCGAGGTCAGGAAGGCCACGCTGACGCTGAACCTGACGCCGCGCGAGGACCGCGGCGGCGTTCGCAAGCAGACCGTCGAGCAGCAGCTTCGCGACGCCCTCGTCGCCATTCCGGGCGCGCGGATCAACGTCGGCTTCGGCGGCTCGAACGAGAAGTACACGCTCGTCCTCGCCGGCGAGGACGGCGCCGTGCTCGCCGACGTCGCCCGCCGCGTCGAGCAGGAGCTGCGCACGCTGCACGGCATCGGCAACGTCACCTCGACGTCGAGCCTGGTCCGGCCCGAGCTGATCGTTCGCCCCGACTCGGCGCGCGCCGCCGACCTCGGCGTCACGGCGACGGCGATCGGCGAGACGCTGCGCGTCGCCACGGCCGGCGACTACGACCAGAGCCTGGCCAAGCTCAACCTCGCGCAGCGCCAGGTGCCGATCGTCGTCAAGCTGCCCGCCGAGGCGCGCACCGACCTCGGCCTGCTCTCGCGCCTGGCGGTGCCGGGCGCGCGCGGACCGGTCATGCTCGGCAACGTCGCGACGCTGGCGATCGACAGCGGCCCGGCCAAGATCGACCGCTACGACCGCCTGCGCAACATCAACTTCGACATCGAGCTGAACCAGCAGCCGCTCGGCGCGGTGCAGGAGGAGGCGCTCGCGCTGCCGAGCCTGCAGCACCTGCCGCCCGGCGTGATGCAGACGAGCGTCGGCGACGCCGAGGCGATGACCGAGCTGTTCGACAGCTTCGGCCTGGCGATGCTCACCGGCGTCGCCTGCATCTACGTCGTCCTCGTGCTCCTGTTCAAGGACTTCGTCCAGCCGGTGACGATCCTCGTCGCGCTCGTCCTGTCGGTCCCGGGTGCGTTCCTCGCCCTCTTCATCACCCGCACGGCCCTCTCGATGCCGTCGATGATCGGCCTGATCATGCTGATGGGGATCGCGACCAAGAACTCGATCCTGCTCGTCGAGTACGCGATCATGGCCCGGCGCGAATGGGGCATGCCGCGCATGGAAGCGCTCCTCGACGCCTGCCACAAGCGGGCGCGGCCGATCGTCATGACGACGATCGCGATGGGCGCCGGCATGATGCCGATCGCCCTCGGCATCGGCACCGACCCGAGCTTTCGCGCGCCGATGGCGATCGTCGTCATCGGCGGCCTGATCACGTCGACGTTCCTGAGCCTGCTCGTCATCCCGGTCGTCTTCACCTTCGTCGACGACGGCGTGCAGAAGCTCAAGCACCTGTTCGCGCGCCTGCACCGGCACGCTCCCGCGCCGCCGGCGACGCCGAGCGGCGCGCTGCCGGGCCCGGCCGACCGCCACTGAGCCGCACGGCGGGCGCAGAATCGGCGCAGGCCAGCCTGCCGGAGCAACGATGCGATCCCCCCGACCCGACGCCGAATTCCTGATGCGCGACACGACGTCGCACCCGCCGGCGTACACGCCGCAGTACAAGACGAGCGTCCTGCGCAGCCCGAAGCTGGCGCTGATCTCGCTCCAGCAATCGCTTTCCGAGGTGACCGCGCCGGTCTTTCGCGCCGATGAGCTCGGCCCGCGCGACAACGACCTGATCCTCAACTACGCCAAGAACGGCATGCCGATCGGCGAGCGCATCGTCGTTCACGGCTACGTCCACGACCAGCTCGGCCGGCCGATCAGGAATGCCCTGGTCGAGGTCTGGCAGGCCAACGCCAGCGGCCGCTACCGGCACAAGAAGGACCAGTACATCGGCACGCTCGACCCGCACTTCGGCGGCTGCGGCCGGATGCTCACCGACGAGAACGGCTACTACGCGTACCGCACGATCAAGCCCGGGCCCTACCCGTGGCGCAACCGCGTCAACGACTGGCGCCCGGCGCACATCCACTACGCGATCTCGGGCGACGGCTGGGTGCAGCGGCTCGTCACCCAGATGTACTTCGAGGGCGACCCGCTGATCCGCAGCTGCCCGATCCTCGGCGTCGTGCCGAGCGAGGAGCAGATCCGCGGCCTGATCGCGCTGCAGGACATCGGCGCCTTCGTCCAGCTCGACAGCCGCGCCTATCGCTTCGACATCGTCCTGCGCGGCCAGCGCGCGACGCTGTTCGAGAACCACGTGCAGAAGTCGGCGCCGGGAGCGCGGTCGTGAGCGGCCCGACGCCGCGTCGCCACGGCGTGTCCGGGCCGTCGGCCGCGCCGGGCGGCAGCGACCTGGTCGTGCGGCGCGAGACGGCCTCGCAGACCGCGGGCCCGTACGTCCACATCGGCCTGGCGCCGCGTGCCGCCGGCTTCGACATCTTCGCCAACAACTTCGGCCCGGTCCTCGTCGACGCCAAGACCAAGGGCGAGCGGATCCGCATCGAAGGACGCGTCTTCGACGGCATCGGCACCGTGCTGAAGGACGTGCTGATCGAGATCTGGCAGGCCAACGCGGCCGGCAAGTACGCCCATCCGGCCGACCGCCAACCCGGCAAGAAGATCGATCCGCACTTTCGCGGCTGGGGCCGCGCCGCGACCGACTTCGACAGCGGCGTCTACGCCTTCGAGACGATCAAGCCGGGCGTGGTCGAGGGCCGCAACGGCCGGTTCATGGCGCCGCACATCAACGCGTGGATCGTCGCGCGCGGCATCAACATGGGCCTCAACACGCGCATCTACTTCAGCGACGAGGCCGAGGCCAACGCCAAGGACGCGGTGCTCAACCTGATCGAGTGGGAGCAGCGCAGGAATACGCTGGTCGCCGAGCGGCTGGCGAAGAAGGACAAGACCGGCGCGACCGTCTACCGCTTCGACATCCGCCTGCAGGGCGAGAACGAGACGGTCTTCTTCGACGTCTGAGTCAGCCGCCGGCGGGCGCGGCCAGCACGAGGTCGGCGATCACCGGCCGGTGGTCCGACGCCTCGGCGCCGCCGACGAAGCAATCGCGAACGGCGATCCCCGGGCCGACCAGGATGTGGTCGATCCGCAGGAACGAGACCGCCGGCCGCAAGGTGTGGCCGTAGCTGTAGCCCCAGCCGCGGCCGGCGCTCGCGAAGGCGTCGCGCAGGCCGGTCGCGAGCAGGCTGCCGACGACCGCCGACGACTCCGGCGCGTTGAGGTCGCCGGCGACGATCAGCGGCCGGGTCGCCGGACCGAGGGCGCGCGCCAGCGCGCGCGACTGGGCCAGGCGCGCTTCGTGGTTGCGGCGCCAGGGCTCGATGCCGTCGAAGCCCTCGCGACGCGCGGCGAGCAGGCCGCTGCGCGGCGACTCGAAGTGGATGGCGATCAGGTCGAAGGCGCTGCCGTCGCGCTCGACGCTGCAGCGCACATGGACCAGCTGATCGCCGCCGGTATCGACCTGCGCGGTGGCGCAGCGCAGCGGAAAGCGGCTGGCGACGAGGTACTGCCCTTCGGCAAAGACCTGCGGCAAGCCGGCGAGGAGCGCCGCCTTGTCTTCGGCGCGCCAGTGACGCAGGCCGCCGGCGTCCTGCATGACGAGGATGTCGGCGTGCTGCGCCGTGACCTCGCGGATCAGCGCCGCGACGCCGCCGGGGCGCTCGAGCGCCAGCGCCGCCTTGGCGTTGTAGGTGACGAGGCGAAACGTGCTTCCTTCGCCGTCGCGCGAATGCCATTCGAATCCCATCGCGACGACGGCGACTGCCATGACCGCCGCCGCGGCGACGACGATCCAGCGCCAGCCGAGCGGCAGCGCGAGCAGCAACGCGAGCAAGGCCGGCGCGAGCAGGATCGGGTAAGGCAGGTAGCGCGAGAGCTCGAGCCACCACGGGCCGTCGCTGCCGAGCTGCTGGGCGGCGGTGATCGCCGCGACCGCGGCGACGAGCAGCAGGACCAGCGCGCGCAGCGCGCCGCGGACGTACGCCACGTCCCCTACGCGCCGACGAGGCCGAGCTCGATGAGCAGGAAGACGTCGTCCTCGGCGATCTCGCGCAAGGCGTCGAAGCGGCCCGAGGCACCGCCGTGGCCGACCTCGAGGTTGATCTTGAGGAGGAGCGGCCGGTCGTCGCTCTTCAGCGTGCGGAGGCGTGCGACGTACTTGGCCGGTTCCCAGTAGGCGACCTGGGTGTCGTTGAGACCGGTGCGTACGAGCATCGCCGGATAGGCACCGGGCTCGAGGTTGTCGTAGGGGCTGTAGGCGCGCATCCAGGCGTACTGCTCGGCGATCTTCGGGTTGCCCCACTCGATGAACTCGCCGACCGTGAGCGGCATCGTCTCGTCGAGCATCGTCGTCACGACGTCGACGAAAGGCACCTGCGCGACGACGGCGCGAAAGAGCTTGGGGCGCTGGTTGACGACCGCGCCCATGAGCAGGCCGCCGGCGCTGCCGCCTTCGATCGCGAGCATCGCGGCCGTCGTCCGGCCGGTGGCGACGAGCGCCTCGGCGCAGGCGATGAAGTCGCCGAAGGTGGTTTGCTTGCGCGCCATCTTGCCGGCTTCGTACCAGCTGCGGCCGAGGTCGCCGCCGCCGCGGATGTGGGCGATCGCGAAGACGACGCCGCGGTCGAGCAACGAGACGCGCGACTGCGAAAAGGCGGCGTCGATCGGGATGCCGTAGCTGCCGTAGCCATAGAGAAGCAGCTGCTGCGGCCCGTCGCGCTTCATGTCGCGCCGGTAGACGAGCGAGATCGGCACGTCGGTGCCGTCGCCGGCGCGCGCGAACGTGCGCTCGCTCGCGTACAGCGAGGGGTCGTATCCGGGCACCGGCTGGCGCTTCCTCAGCACGCGCTCGCGCGTTGCCAGCTCGTAGTCGAAGGTCGACGCCGGCGTCGTCAGCGAGGTGTAGACGAAGCGCAGCGTCGCCGTCTCGAACTCGGCGTTGCCGCTCGTGTGGACGCTGTACGCCGGCTCGTCGAAGGCGATCGTGTGGTCGTCGCCCGAGGCGAGGTCGATGACGCGCAGCTGCAGGCTGCCGGCGACGCGCTCCGTGACGGCGAGGTGGCCGGCGAAGACGTCGACGTCGTCGAGCATGACGTGGTCGCGCGCGGCGATCAGCTCCTCGGCCTTCGCCAGGTCGGGCGCCTCGGCGTCGACCGTGACGAGGCGGAAGTTGCGCCCGGTGTCGTTGATGCGGACGTAGAAGCGGCCGGCACGGTGCTCGACGTCGTACTCGATGTCCGCGCGGCGCGCGAACACCGCGCGCAGCGCGAACGGCCGGTCGGCTCCGGTGTCGCCGTCGGCGACGTGCCACTCGGTCGAGTCCTTGCTCTCGCTGCCGAGGAGCAGGTAGCGCTCGTCGAGCGTCTTGCCGACGCCGATGTCGAACAGCTCGTCGGCTTCCTCGAACAGCAGCTCGTCGGCGTCTGTCGAACCCATGGCGTGGCGCCAGAGGCGGTTCGCCCGCTTGGTCTCGTCCATCGTCACGTAGTAGAGCGTGCGGCTGTCGTTCGCCCACGCCGCCGATGCCACCTCGTCGACCGACCAGTCGTCGACGCGGCCGCTGGCGAGGTCCTTGACGTGGAGCGTGAAGTCGCGCCCGCCGGTGACGTCGGTCGTGTAGGCGAGCCGCGTCGCGTCGCGCGTGACGGTCGTCAAGCCGAGGCGCAGGAACGGCTTGTCGCGGGCGAGCTCGTTCAGGTCGAGCAAGGTCTCGTCGACGCCGTTCGGGTCCAGGCGTCGGTCCGGGTCGACGGCGCGCCGGCGCAGGTAGTGCGGGTACTGCTCGCCGCGCCGCGTCTGCGTCGCGTACCACCAGTCGCCCTTTCGCATCGGCACCGAGTCGTCGTCCTGCTGGATGCGCGACATCATCTCCTGGTAGAGCGTCTCGCTCAGCGCCGCGTGCGGCGCGAACCAAGCGTCGGCGTAGGCGTTCTCCGCCTTCAGGTAGGCGAGCGTGCGCGGATCGTCGCGGTCGCGAAGCCAGAAGTAGTCGTCGACGCGCGGGTCGCCGTGCACGCTCACGTCGCGCGCCTCGCGCGGCGCGAGCGGCGGCGCCGGTGCGCGCGCCGCCGGCATCGATGCGCTCATCGCGGCGGCTCGAGCGCGGCCGTCAGGTCGCCCATCGGCGCCTGGCCGTTGGCGGCCAGGGCCCGGTCGCGCAGCTCGATCCCGGGCAACGGCGCAAGGTTCCAGCGCCGCGTCACGAAGCGCAGGATCGAGCCGGTGTCGTACGGCGTCTTGTCGACGAATCCCTTCTTCGCGAGCGGCGAGACGATGATCGCCGGCACCCGCGTCGCCGGCCCCCAGCGATCGCCCTTGGGCACGCGAGCGTGATCCCAGAAGCCGCCGTTCTCGTCGTAGGTGACGACGACGAGCATGCGCGGCCACTGCGGGCTCTTCTCGAGCGCGGCGACGACGCTGGCGATGTGGGCGTCGCCCGCTGCCACCGTGGTGTAGCCGGGATGCTGGTTCAGGCTGCCCTGCGGCTTGTAGAACGAGACCGCGGGCAGGCGGCCGGCGGCGGCGTCGGCGAGGAACTCGCTGTCGAAGTCCTTCAGGTGGGCGGCGCGGTAGGCGGCGCGCGTCGCCGGGTCGAACGCGGCGTAGTAGTTGAACGGCTGATGGTGCGGCTGGAACTGGACCGCGCCCTTGTAGATGACGTCGCGCGCCTCCTTGGTCTCGGCGCTCGCCGTCTTCCAGGCGCCGCCGTACCACGCCCACGAAACGCCCTTGGCGTCGAGGCGGTCGCCGATCGTGGCGAGCGTTTGCGGCGGCAAGGTCGTCGCCGCGGTCGGGTCGGCGTAGCGCGGGTCGCCGCCCGCCCCGGGCGCGATGCCGCTCGGCTGGTACGCGGGCTGCATCGTGTTGACGGCATGGAACATGCCCTTCTCGTCCTTCGGCGTCAGCAGGCTGTCGTGACGAAAGCTCGGCGCGCCGCGGAGCGCGCTGCCGGCGGCGCTGGCGGCCGCCGCGAGGCGAATGCGACCGCGCGCGTCGGTCTCGATCTCCGAGATGAGGCCCTTGGCCGGCGAGCCCGGCGCGTCGGCGTTCGGATATTCGGGGGCGCACGCGCACACCAGGTACTGGTGGTTCAGAAACGAGCCGCCGAACGCGCCCATGAACAAGTTGTCGGCAAGCGTGTAGCGGCGCGCGACCCGCCACATCGCCAGCGAGCTGCCGTCGTAGTAGCCCATCGACAGGCCGCCGGCATCCGACCAGGCCGCGAAGCTGTCGTTGCTGCCGCCGTTGATCTGCATCAGGTTGTTGTAGTAGCGGTGGACGAGGTTGCGCGTCATCACGTCGAACGGCACGACGACGCCGCCACCGGCGAGGGCATTGGCGCCGTTGAGCTGAAACGGGCGGTTCGGCAGCGCCGAGGATTGCGCTTCGCTCACCGTCACCTGCTGGCCGCGCGCAGTCAGGCCGCCCCACGCCGGCGGCAGGGTCGCGAGCGGCGAGCCGTCGCGGTCGACCTGCGCCACCAGGGCGCCGACCGCGCTCGGATTGACGCCCGGGATGCCGTTGGCGCCCGGGAACAGGCCGAAGAGCGTGTCGAAGGCGCGGTTCTCGGCGTAGATCACGACCACCGTATCGATCGCGTCGAGCGCGCGCCGGTCGTCGGAGCGCGGCGCGGGGGCGCTGCAGGACAGCAGGGCGCCCGAGAGGACGAGGGCGATCGGTGCGAAACGTTTCATTCCGGCTCGGGGTCGTGGCGGAGGAGCGGATTCTCCGGCGCGGCGCGGCCACGGGCAACGCGGGCAAACCTGCTGGCGACGCGGCCTTGCGGGGACCCGTCTTGACTTTTGCCGATCAGGCTCGCCGAATGTGGGGACGGCCCGAGCGCGCGCCCGCGCCGTCCCCATCCCCCGGCAAGCACCCTGCAATAGGAGCCTCCATGTCATACACGCCCGGAAGATTCGTCTGGTTCGAGCATCTCTCGAACGACATCCCGAAAGCACGCGACTTCTACGAGAAGCTGTTCGGCTGGAACACCGAGATGATGGCCATGTCGAGCGGCGATCCCTACGCGATGATCCACAACGGCGAGGCCGCGATCGGCGGCTACTCGCAGGCGCCGGCGGGGTCGCCGCCGCAATGGATGTCGTACCTGTCCGTGAGCGACGTCGACAGCGCCTACAAGGCAGCGCTCGCCGCCGGCGCGAAGAGCCTGGCCGCGCCCATGGACTACGGCTCGGCGGGACGCATGGCGACGATCGCCGACCCGACCGGCGGCGTCTTCTCGCTCTGGCACGGCGCCCAGGGCGATCCAGCCGAGACCGAGACCACGCCGCCCGGCGGCTTCATCTGGGATGAGCTGTCGACCCAGGACGAGAAGATGGCGCTCGCCTTCTACGAGAAGGTCTTCGCTTTCACGAACGATGCGATGCCGATGGCGCAGGGCCCTTACTACGTGCTCAAGCAGGGCGACAAGGGCCGCGCCGGCCTCTACAAGGCGATGGATGCGGCGATGCCGACGATGTGGACGCCGTACGTGTGCGTCGCCGACTGCGACGCGACCAGCGCGAAGGCGACCAGCCTGGGCGCGACGGTGTGCGTGGCGCCGACCGACATCCCGGGCGTCGGCCGGCTGGCCCTGTTCAACGACCCGCAGGGCGCGTCGATCGCGATCCTGAAGCCGAACCCGAGCATGACCTGAGCGAGCGGCCGGCGCGCGCCGGGTTCGCCGGGCGCAGACGCCGGCCACGCGTCTTCGCGGCGCTTCCAGATCGGGCAACATCGGGGCTTCCGTCCGCGAGGATCGCCCATGGACCGCCCCGAGCCTGCCGCCGTCTTTCCCGACCTGCTCTCCTGGGAGAGTTCCGGCACCAGCCGAATCCCGTTTTCCGCCTATACGAGCGAGACGCTCCATCGGCGCGAGCTCGAGCGCTTCTTCTACCGCCGCCACTGGTGTTACGTCGGCCTCGAGGCCGAGATCCCGAACCCGGGCGACTTCAAGCGAACCGTCGTCGGCGAGCGATCGGTGATCCTGGTACGCGCGCAGGACGGCGAGATCAACGTCGTCGAGAACGTCTGCGCGCACCGCGGCATGAGCTTTTGTCGCGAGCGGCACGGCAACCGCAAGGACTTCACCTGCCCTTATCACCAGTGGAATTACTCGCTCAAGGGCGACCTGCAGGGCGTGCCGTTCCGGCGCGGCGTCAAGCAGGACGGCAAGGTGCAGGGCGGCATGCCGGCCGACTTCAAGACGGCCGACAACGGCCTCACCAAGCTCAAGGTCGCGGCGCGCGGTGGCGTCGTCTTCGCGTCGTTCGATCACGAGGTCGAGCCGCTCGAGGACTTCCTCGGCCCGACCATCCTGCGCTACTTCGATCGCCTCTTCGACGGCCGCGCCTTGAAGCTGCTCGGCTACAACCGCCAGCGCATTCCGGGGAACTGGAAGCTGATGCAGGAAAACATCAAGGACCCGTACCACCCGGGCCTCCTGCACACCTGGTTCGTCACCTTCGGCCTCTGGCGCGCCGACAACAAGTCGCAGCTGGTGATGGACGATCGCTTTCGCCACGCGGCGATGATCTCGACGCGCGGCCAGAGCGGCGCGGCCGCCGACGTGACGCAGGTGGCGAGCTTCAAGGCCGACATGAAGCTCGAGGACCCGCGCTTCCTCGACATCGTTGCCGAGCCGTGGTGGGGCGGGCCGACGGCGGTGATGACGACGGTCTTTCCGAGCGTCATCTTCCAGCAGCAGGTGAACTCGGTGTCGACGCGCCACATCCAGCCCGACGGCCACGGTTCCTTCGACTTCGTCTGGACCCACTTCGGCTTCGCCGACGACACGGCCGAGATGACCGAGCGGCGCCTGCGCCAGGCCAACCTGTTCGGCCCGGCCGGGTTCGTCTCGGCCGACGACGGCGAGGTCATCGAGCTGTCGCAGCAGGGCTTCGAGCAGAAGCCGTTCCACCGTACCCTCGCCGAGCTCGGCGGCACCGACGTCGCCGACGCCGACCACATGGTCACCGAGACGCTGATCCGCGGCATGTACCGCTACTGGCGCGAGGTGATGGAGGCATGAGCCCGCCGGGCCGCCTCAAGGGCGAATACCGGAGCGCGCAGCGCGAAGGTTCTCCGAGCGTGGTCGAGATCGACTTCGCCGCGTACCACGCGCTGGTGCAGCTCTACGCCGACTACGCGTACGCGGTCGACTCGGGCGACTGGGACCTCTGGCCGGGATTCTTCGTCGACGACTGCCGCTACCGCCTCGTGCCGCGCGAGAACCACGAGCGCGGCCTGCCGCTGGCGACGCTTTCGTTCGAGAGCAAGGGCATGCTGAAGGACCGCGTCTACGGCATCCGCGAGACGCTCTTCCACGACCCCTACTACCAGCGCCACGTCGTCGGCGCGCCGCTCGTTCGCGCCGCCAGCGCGGGCCGGATCGAGAGCGAGGCGAACTACGCCGTCTTTCGCACCAAGCTCGACGGCCCGAGCACGGTCTTCAATGTCGGCCGCTATCTCGACGTCGTCGTCGCCACCGCCGACGGGCTCAAGTTCGAGAGCCGCACCGTCGTCTTCGACAGCGAGATGATCCCGAACTCGATCATCTATCCGATATGAGCCCGTTCCGATGAGCAGCGCCGCCTGGACCCCGGTCGCCTCGCTCGACGATTTCGCCGCCAGCGACGCGGTCAAGGTCGACGTCGGCGGCAAGGAGATCGCAATCTACCTCGTCGACGGCAGCGTCTACGCGACCGCGAATCGCTGCACGCACGGCGACGCGAGCCTGTGCGACGGTTTCCTGGAACGCCACGAGATCGAGTGCCCGCACCACCAGGGTCGCTTCGACGTCCGCACCGGTGCGGCGCTCTGCGCGCCGGCGGAGATCGCGCTGGCGACCTACCCGGCGCGGCTCACCGGCGACCGCGTCGAGCTGCAGCTCGACTGAGCTCGCTCGCGCGCGGCCGACGGGCGCGGGGATTCGCCGATCACCGGCTCGCGCCCGAGTTGCTATCGTCCGGGTCGCCGATGAAAGCGCCGATGCAACCCGTCATCACCAGCCTGCTCGACACCGATCTCTACAAGTTCACGATGTGGCAGGCGATGCTGCATCGGCACCCGGAGACGCACGCCGAGTACACGTTCCTGTGCCGCAACACGCCGGCGTATCCGCTCGCCGAGCTCGTCCCCGACCTGAACCGCGAGCTCGACGCGCTGTGCGCGCTCAACTTCCGCCCCGACGAGCTCGCCTACCTGCGGTCGCTCCGCTTCATCCGCTCCGACTTCGTCGACTTCCTGCGCATCTTCCACTTCCAGCGCGACTTCATCAGCGCGCGCGCCGCCGCCGACGGACGCGGCCTCGAGATCGTCGCGAGCGGGCCGCAGGTGCACGTGATGGCGTTCGAGATCTTCGTCCTCGCCATCGTCAACGAGCTCTACTTCCGCCGCTTCGACGCCAAGGCGGCGATCTCGGAGGGACGCGCTCGCCTCGCCGCGAAGATCGAGCGCCTGCGCGAGTTCGAGAAGGAGCCGAAGCGGGCGACGCCGTTCGAGTTCTTCGACTTCGGCGTGCGCCGGCGCTTCTCGGGCGAGTGGCACCGCGAGGTGCTCGTCACGCTTAAGCGCGAGGTGCCGCAGTTCTTCAAGGGCGCCTCCGACGTGCTCTACGCGCGCGACCTCGGCCTGGTGCCGATCGGCACGATGGCGCACGAGTACCTGCAGACCTTCCAGACCCTCGGCTTTCGCCTGCGCGACTTCCAGCGCGCCGCGCTCGAGGCGTGGGTGCAGGAGTACCGCGGCGACCTCGGCACGGCGCTCACCGACGTCGTCGGCATGGACGCCTTCCTCGCCGACTTCGACCTCTACTTCGCCAAGCTCTTCGACGGCCTGCGCCACGATTCGGGCGATCCGTTCGTGTGGGGCGAGAAGGCGCTCGCCCACTACGAGAAGCTGCGCATCGACTCGCGCACCAAGCGGCTTGTCTTCTCCGACGGCCTCGACTTCGAGAAGTCGTTCGCGCTCTGGCGCCACTTCGCCGACCGCGCGCCGTGCGGCTTCGGCATCGGCACCAACCTCACCAACGACATGGGCCTCAGGACGCTGCACATCGTCATGAAGCTCACCCACGCCAACCACCAGCCGGTCGCCAAGCTCTCCGACAGCCCCGGCAAGCTCCTCTGCGACGACGAGACCTTCCTCGCCTACCTGCGCCAGGTCTTCAACGTGCCGGCGTGAACTCGCTCGCGCGCTAAGCTCTCCGCTATGGCGGCGGACGGCAGCGCATCCTCGATGACGACGGCGACGGGGACCGATGGAACGCCGTCGCCCGCTCTGCGCGCGGTGACGCTCGCCAGCGCGGTCGATTTCGCCGGCTTCCGGCGCGCCTGCCGCCAGCTCTGGGCCGAGCAGGTCGCCCCGGACCATGTCAGCTGGCACTGTGCCGACGACGCCGAAGGCGACCTTTTCGAGACCGATCCGCAGGCCGGCCCGCTCGCCGCCGCCGCGGCCGAGCCGGTGCCGCCGGTCAACGCGCCGGCGGCCTTCCTGCCGCTCAGCGAAAGCGTCGTCCTGCACCGCGATCCCGACCGCTTCGGCCTGCTCTACCGGCTGCTGTGGCGCTTCCAGGTCGAGCCGGGGCTGCGCGCCGATCCGCTCGATCCCGACTGGCTGCGCGCCGACGAGATGGCGCAAGCGGTGCGGCGCGACATGCACAGGATGAAGACCTGCGTTCGCTTTCGGACGATCGCCGACGAAACGGGTGGAGCGCCGCTGCACGTCGCCTGGTTCGAGCCCGAGCACCACATCGTCGAGGCGACGGCTCCGTTCTTCGCGCGCCGCTTCACCGCCATGCGCTGGGCGATCCTGACGCCCGAGCGCAGCGTCCGCTGGGACGGCGAGCGGCTCGTCCTCGGCCCGGGGGCGAGGCGCGAGCAGGCGCCGCCGGCCGATGCCGGCGAGAAGCTCTGGCTCACCTACTGCGAGAGCATCTTCAACCCGGCGCGCCTGAAGCTCGGCGCGATGCACAAGGAGATGCCGAAGCGCCACCCGGCGACCGAGCCGCAACCGACGCCGGGCGGCGCTTCGCCGCGCAGCCTGCCGGCGCTGCGCGAAGCGCTCGAGCGCTGTCGCGAGTGCCCGATCGGCGAGCACGCGACGCAGGCCGTGCCGGGCGAAGGGCTCAAGCACGCCCGCCTGATGTTCGTCGGCGAGCAGCCGGGCGACCAGGAAGACCTGCAGGGCAGGCCCTTCGTCGGCCCGGCCGGCATGCTGCTCGCGCGCGCGCTCGAGCAGCTGGGCGTGCCGCGCGAAAAGGTCTACATCACCAACGCGGTCAAGCACTTCAAGTTCGAGTGGCGCGGCCAGCGCCGAATCCACAAGACGCCGGCGCAGCAGGAAGCCGCAGCGTGCCTGCACTGGCTCGAGAGCGAGATCGAGCTCGTCGACCCCGGCGCGCTGGTCGCGCTCGGCGCGACGGCGGCGCGCCAGCTCATGGGCACGGCGGTCGCGGTGACGCGCGAGCGCGGCCGCTGGCTCGAGCGCAGCGACGGCCGCAAGGTGCTGATCGCGTTGCACCCGTCGGCCCTGCTGCGGATGGAGCCGGCCGACAAGGCGGCCGCGTACGCCGCCTGGGTCGCCGACCTTCGCAAGGCGGCGGCGCACTTCGAAGCCGGGACGACGACGCCGCACGAGCCGTAGCCGTCCTACAGCCCGGTCGGGCCCCGCCTGACCGGGCTTCGTCTCGTCCGGTGCTGCAATCGAAGTTCAGGGCCGGAACCGGCCTGCTTCGATGAAGGCTGACGACATGAATGACACGAACGCATCGCGCGACAAGCTCTGGAAGATGATCAAGGGCATCAAGTTCGCGATGTTCACCACCCGCCACGGCAACGGCCACCTGCACGCGCGGCCGATGACGACGCAGAACAAGGCCCTCGAGAGCGACGACAGCCTGTGGTTCTTCATGTCCAAGAAGGGCGATCCGGTCGACGACCTCAAGGCCAACCCGGTGGTGGGCGTCGTCTATGCCGATCCGTCTTCGGACACCTACGTGTCGGTCTCGGGCACGGCGGCGATGCTCGGGGACGCGGCGAAGAAGGAGCAGCTCTGGAACAAGGCCGCCGAAGCCTGGTTCCCCGGCGGCCCGACCGATCCGGACCTGGCGCTGGTGCAGGTGCAGATCATTCACGCCAACTACTGGGACGTGAAGGAAAGCAAGCTGGTCCAGCTCTTCGCGATGGCCAAGTCCGTCGTCACCGGCAAGCCCCCGCAGCTCAGCGAGCACGCCGAAGTGCGCATGCGCTGACGCGGTAAAGGTCACGGCGCGGCCGCGCGGCGTCGATCTGGGCGGCGACCCCGGCGCTGTTCGGCGCATCGCCTGCGGGCGGGCGCCGGTATCGTCTCGTCGTCCACTGCCGGGTGACTGCCATGCGCCACGCTCCCTCCACGCTCCACTTCTCGCACGCGTTCCGTTCGCCGCCACCGCCGGGGGCGATCGAATGGGAAGAGCTCCCCTCGCTCGCGCAGCGCGTTCGTCAGGCTGCGGTAGGCCCTGCCACCTCGCCCTGGGACGCGACCCGTCCGGCCGAGCTCGAAAGCACGCCGGCCTCGCAGCCGTTTCGCGAGCTCAAGGGCGTCGCGATCCGCGAGGTGAACGAGCCCGACGTGTTCCGTCATTTCTTCGGCCGCTGATCCGGCCCCAAGCCTTCGCCGCCAGGCGCGATTCGCGCCCGCCGGCCTTCGCTATCCTGAGGGCTGCGCCTGACCACGGCCCGCCATGACCTCTCCTGCCGACCCGCCCGCCGCGCCCGCGCCGCGCGTCCGCTATTTCTGGGAAGACTTTCCGGTCGGCCAGGTGCGCGAGTTCGGCGCCTACCTCGTCACCCGCGAGGCCGTGCTGGCCTTCGCGCGCGAGTTCGACCCGCAGCCGTTTCACCTCGACGACGTCGCCGCCGAAGCGTCGCTCTTCGGCCGCCTCGCGGCGAGCGGCTGGCACACCTGCGCGATCGCGATGCGAATGATGTGCGACGCCTACCTGCTCGAGTCGGCGAGCCTCGGCTCGCCCGGGCTCGAGAAGCTCAGCTGGAACAAGCCCGTCTATCCCGGCGACACGCTGCACGTTCGGCTCGAGGTGCTCGAATCGCGCGCCCTGGCGAGCCGGCCCGAGGTCGGCATCGTCCGCTCGCGCTGGGAGGTGATGAACCAGGACGACGAGACCGTGCTGACGATGGAAGGCTTCGGCATGTTCCGCCGCCGCGCGCCGGCCGCGACCTGAGCATCGCGGCACGAACGCGCGTTGAGGCGCGCGATGACGTGATTTTGTTGCGCCGCCTGCAGCGTCGCGATGACAGCCGGGCGCCATCCCGCGCGCGACAATGCCGGGCCCGCTCTGCGCCGCCCCGCGCGCTGCAGCGGTGGTCCTGGGGTCGGCGCCGCGCCGGTACCAGGGCAGGAGCCGATTGATCACGATGACCCCGCTTCCCGAACTCGAGGCCGTCCGAGTTGCGCCACCGGCGATGCCCGGCCACACCCTGCCGATCGGCACGCGTCTTCGCGAGTACGAGATCAAGGGGCTGATCGGCGAAGGCACCTGCAGCATCGTCTATCTCGCCTGGGACCACGCCCTGCAGCGCAAGGTCGCGGTCAAGGAGTACATGCCGGCGTCGATGGTCGGGCGCATGCAGGGATCGACGAGCGTCGTCGTCGCCGCCGACCGCCATCTCGATGCCGTCCGCGCCGGCCTGAAGGCCTTCATCAACGAGGCGCGCCTGCTCGCCCGCTTCGACCACGCGTCGCTGGTCAAGGTCTACCGCTTCTGGGAAGAGAACGGCACCGCCTACATGGTGATGCCCTACTACGAAGGCCCGACCCTGAAGGCGGCCCTCGCCGAGCTCGGCCACGTGCCGAGCGAGAGCGAGCTGCGTGCCTGGCTGAAGCCGATCCTCAACGCCGTCACGCTGCTCCACGAGGGCGTGACCTGGCACCAGAACATCGGCCCCGACGAGATCGTCCTGACGCCGTTCGGCCCGGTCCTGCTCGGCTTCGCCGCGTCGGCGCACGCGCTCGAGGCGATGAATCACACGCCGGCGGCGGCGCTGAAGGCCGGCTTCGCCGCGATCGAGCAGTACGGCAGCGAGGCGGGAACGACGCGCGGCCCGTGGACCGACCTGTACGCGCTGGCCGCCGTGATCTACGCGGCGATCACCGGCAACGAGCCGGCCCCCGCCGCGGACCGGCTCGCCAACGACCGGCTGCGGCCGCTCGCGGTCGTCGCTGCCGGCCTCTACAGCCCCCGATTCCTGGCCGCGATCGACGCCGCCATGGCGGTGCAACCGAAACAGCGCCCGGCCAACCACACCGAGTTCCGCGCCCTGATGGGCGACATCGAGGCGCCGGAAGCGGTCTCGCTCGCGCCGCGCCCCGACCTGATGCAGGAGCCGTTCGCCGGTGCCGCCGCGAGCGACCGCGAGGTCACCGTGCCCGACCGGCCGCTCCTCGCCGTCGCCGAACCGGTGCCGTCGGCGACGCCCGCAGCGGTGCGCGACACCCGCGACACCCAACCGCCGCGCCCCGCCGCGCGGCGCGTGCCGGCACGTTCGGCGGCCGACGACGTCGACCGGGCGACGCCGTCGTGGATGAAGAGCGCCGGGGCACGCTTGCTCGGCAAGCGCGCGCTGTACGGCATCGTCGCCGGCACCTGCGCCCTGATCGGCATCGCCGCGCTCGTCCTCCAGTTCGCGACCCGTTCGGCAGCTCGCGCGCCACCGGTGGCGACGTCGGCGGCGGCGTCGGCGGCAGCGATGCGCAGCGCGCCGGCGACGCCGGCCCCGGCCATCGCCAAGGCGTCGGCGACCGCCACCACCGCCACGCTCGCGTCGCGAACCCCCGCCACGGCGACGCCGACGGCAGCGCGGGTGCCCGTTCCGGCGCCGACGCCGCCTGCCGTTCCGGCCGCGTCGCCGCTCGAGCGCCAGGCGCGCTGCACCGAGATCCTGCAGAAGGCCTCGCTCGAGAAGATCACTCCGGCCGAGACCGATTTCTTCAAGCGGGAATGCAAATGAGCGGCGCCCTCGGCCGCTTCGCGCGCAGGGCGTCGATGCCCGGGGTCGCCCTCGCGCTGGCGCTGCTGCTCGGCGCCTGCTCGTCCTCGGAGCCGCAGACCTTCGAGAAGGCGCTCGCCGACGCGACCGACAACCTGGTCGCGCAGACCGGCAGGCTGCCCGTGTTCCTGGCCCGCATCGAAGCGCAGCTCGCCAAGCCCGATCCGAAGCTGCCCAAGCGCTTGGTGACGATCGATCCGATGCTCGACACCATCACCGGGCAGCAGACCGAGACGACGGCGCTGTTCGAGCGGCGCGTCACGCAGCGCATCGGCAACCTCTATCCGCAGTTCCAGTTCCTGCCGTTCCAGGCCCAGAACCTGGCGCGCGCCCAGTACCTGCTCGCCGGGACGATGTCGAAGGTGCCGACCGCGCCGATCGCCAAGCCGTCGGTGCGCCTCAGCCTCGCGCTGATCGAGCTGAAGACGGGTCTCGTCGTCGCCCAGGCGTCGGCGCTGGCGCTCGAGGAAAACCTCGACAGCACGCCGTCGCGCTACTACCGCGACAGCCCGGTGCTGATCAAGGACAAGGTCGTCGAAGGCTATGCCAAGTCGGCGGCGACGCCGGTCGGCCAGCGCGCCGACGCGTACTACATGGAGCGCATCGGCGCGGCGAGCGTGATCAACGAAGCGACCTCGCTCTACAACGCCGAGAAGTACCAGGACGCGCTCGGCACCTACCGCACGGCGTTGTCGACGCCGCAGGGCGAGCAGCTGCGCGTGCAGAGCGGCATCTACCTGTCGAACATGAAGCTCGGCCACCTCGCCGAGGCCGAGCAGGCGTTCGGTCGCATCGTCGCGCTCGGCATCGCCTACAACGAGCTCGGCGTCAAGTTCCTCTTCAATCCGGGCAGCGTCGACTTCTGGTCCGACCCGAAGATCAGCGGCTCGTACGGCATGTGGCTGCGCCAGATCGCGCGCGAGGCGGTCGCCTCCAAGAGCTGCGTCGCGATCATCGGCCACACCAGTCGCAGCGGCCCCGGGCCGGTGAACGACGCCCTGTCGCTGAAGCGGGCGCAGTACGTGCGCCAGCGCCTGGCGCTCGAGGCGCCCGAGCTCACCGCGCGCACGCGCGCCGAAGGCATGGGCTTTCGCGAGAACATCGTCGGCAGCGGCACCGACAACGGCTTCGACGTCCTCGACCGCCGGGTCGAATTCAAGATCGTCCCCTGCGGCTGACGTCGGGCTGAAAATAGGCGGCAACTGCGATGAGCACTGCCGACGACGACGACGAGAAGACCCTCAGCGGTCCGCCGACCCCGGGCGCGGCGCGCTTGGGCGGGGCGCGCGACGACGTCGAGACCGGGATCCAGGCCGAGCGCCGGCGCGGCCGGGCCTCGTCGGCGCCGCAGCCCGGCCATACGCTGCCCCTCGGCACGCGCCTGCGCGACTACGAGATCACCGGCCTGATCGGCGAGGGCGGCTTCGGCATCGTCTACCTCGCCTGGGACCATTCGCTGCAGCGCAAGGTCGCGATCAAGGAGTACATGCCGGCGTCGATGGCGGCGCGCGTCAACGGCTCGTCGGCGATCGTCGTCAAGTCGGAGCGCCACCTCGACACCTTCCGTGCCGGCCTGAGGAGCTTCGTCAACGAGGCGCGCCTGCTCGCCCGCTTCGACCATCCTTCGCTGGTCAAGGTCTACCGCTTCTGGGAAGAGAACGGCACCGCCTACATGGTGATGCCCTACTACGAAGGCCCGACCCTGAAGGCGGCCCTCGCCGCGCTCGGCCGGGCGCCGCGCGAGGACGAGCTGCGCGCCTGGCTGCGGCCGCTGCTCGACGCGCTCGCCGTCATGCACGCGGCGCAGTGCTACCACCGCGACATCGCGCCCGACAACATCCTGCTCACGCCGCGCGGACCGCTCCTGCTCGACTTCGGCGCGGCGCGCCGCGTCATCGGCGACATGACGCACGCGATCACGGTCGTGCTCAAGCCCGGCTACGCGCCGATCGAGCAGTACGGCGACGTCGCGACGATGTCGCAGGGCGCGTGGACCGATCTCTACGCGCTCGCCAGCGTCGTCTACTACGCGATCGAGGGCAAGACGCCGACGTCGTCGGTCGAGCGGCTGATGGACGACCGGCTCGAGCCGCTCGCCGTCTCTGCCGCGGGCCGCTACGGCGACGCGTTCCTGAGCGCGATCGACGCGGCGCTCGCGGTGCGGCCCGCCGACCGGCCGCAGACCGTGGCCCAGTTGCGCGCCTTGCTCGACGCCGATCTGCCGGCGCAAGCCGCGGCGCCGGAGCGCGATACCGGCACGGTTGCGTACACGACGGTTCCGGCGACGCTGACCCCGGAGCTCGCGACCCAGCTGCTGCCGCGGGCCAAAACGCCCGCGACGCCGATTCCCTCGATCCCGACGCCGAAGCAGGCCAGCCCGGGGCGACGCTCGGCGGCATCGCTGCTGCTCGGCGCGGCGATCCTCGCGGTGATCGCGACGGCGACGCTCTTCGCCTGGCTTCAGCCGCGCGGCGCGGCTCCGCCCGCCCCCAGCCCGGCGGCGTCGGCTTCGGCGATGGCGCCGGCCGCGTCCACTGCCGCGCCTTCGGTGGCGACGCCGCCTGCGGCCAGCACGCTGGTGGCCCCGCCGCCCGCGGCCACCACCACTGCCGACGTCGGTGCGCGCGCGCCGGTCGACGCGGCGCCGCCGGTGGCTGCGGCGTCGCCGGTTGTCGCAGCGCCTGCGGCCGAGGCGAAGATCGAGCGCACGCCAGAGGCCGCGGTCGAACGGCCGCCAGCAGCGCTTCCGGTCGAGCGCGCGACCGTCGACGCCGACCCGGCGTCCGGTGTCGCTTCGACGCCGGCGCGACCGCCGCGACCGCGGCGCGAGGCGGCGCCCGCACGCGCCGACAGCGCGGCCGCCGTGGCCAAGCCAACTTCACCGCGCGCACCCACGATCAGCGCGCGGTGCAGTGATATTCTGCAAAAGGCCTCGCTCGAGCCGCTCACCGCCGCCGAGGCCGCCTACCTGAAGAGGGAATGCCGATGAGGGTCTCACCCGTGGCGCTGCGTCGCGCCGCATCCGCCTGCGCCGCTGTCGTCGCTGCCGTGCTCGCCGCCGCGTGCGCCGCGCCGCAGGCGACCAGCGTCGGCGAGTTGCCGTTCGAGCAGGCCGTCGCGCAAGCGACCGATGGTCTCGCCACCCAGGTCCAGAAAGGCCCCGCGTTTCTCGCCAAGCTCGCCAAGCGCAGCGTCGTCGTCGACCCGATGCTCGATGCGACGACCGGCCAGCAGACCGCGGCGACGACCTTGCTCGAGACCCGAGTGAGCGAGCGGCTGACGACCAAGTTCGACCTGTTCGAGCTCCTGCCCTTCCAGTCGACGAACCTGAGCAAGGCCCAGTACCTGCTGACCGGGACGATGACTCGCGTGGCGGGTGACGGCACGGCGAAGAAGCGTGCCCTCCAGATCCACCTCGCGCTCACGGACCTGAAGACCGGCGCCGTCGCCGCGCAGGCGTCGGCGCTCGCCCTCGACGAAGGCCTCGATCACACGCCGCTCGCCTACTACCGCGACAGCCCGGTGCTGGTGAAGGACAACGTGATCGAGGGCTACGCGCGCACGTCGGCGACGCCTCCCGGCCAGCGCGGCGACACGTTCTACCTCGAGCGCATCGCCGAGGCGACGCTGATCCACGAGGCGACGACGCTCTACAACCAGGAGCGCTACGTCGAGGCGCTCGGCCGCTACCGGAGCGCGTTGGCGATGCCGACCGGCGAGCAGCTGCGCGTCGTCAACGGCATCTACCTCGCGAGCGCCAAGCTCGGCCGCACCGCCGAGGCCGAACAGGCGTTCGGCCGCGTCGTCGCGCTCGGCATCGCCTACAACGAGCTCGGCGTGAAGTTCCTCTTCAACCCGGGCAGCACCCAGTTCTGGTCGGATCCGAAGGTGAGCGGCGCCTATCCGATGTGGCTGCGCCAGATCGCGCGCGAAAGCACCGGCGCCAGGGTCTGCATGAACATCGTCGGCCACACCAGCCGCACCGGCTCGGAGCCGGCCAACGACGCGCTCTCGCTGCAGCGCGCCAACTTCATCCGCGAGCGCCTCGCCGCCGAAGCGCAGTCGCTGGCGGCGAAGACGAAGACCTCGGGCATGGGCTTTCGCCAGAACATCGTCGGCAGCGGCACCGACAACGCCGTCGATGCGCTCGACCGCCGCGTCGAGTTCCGGATCGTCCCCTGCACCTAGGGCCGAGGAAGCCCGGGTGAACGCCGCGGCACGGCGGCCGCGCTCGCACCACTACAGCGTCTACGTCGTCGAGCTCGCCGACCCGGTCTGGAACGTCGCCGGCTTTCGTCGCGCCAACCCCGACTACCGGCTCGGCCAGCCTTTCGTCTACGTCGGCATGACCGGGCTCGATCCCGACCTCCGCTTCGACCGCCACATGGCCGGCATCCAGGCGAACCGCTTCGTTCGCGAGTTCGGCGTGCGCCTGCTGCCCGCGCTCTACGAGGTCTACAACCCGATGCCGTACGACGCCGCGCGCGACATGGAGGTCGAGCTCGGCATCGCCTTGCGCGAGGCCGGCTACGGGGTCTGGCAGGCCTGAGTGGTGACCTCGTCGGCGCTCGACTGCCGGCGCTGGAGGAGCGTCTCCAGGCATTGCTCGCGGATGCCGTAGAACGACTTGAGATCGTCGAGCTCGCCGCGCGCCCGCGCTTCGTGGCCGGCGCCGGCGCCGCGCCGCTTGGCGAGGATCATCTTGTTCTTGCTCGTGTGCTCGAGCGAGACGAACTCGAACACCTGCGCGTCGTAGCCGCAGGTCTCGAGCAGCAGCGCGCGCATGCTGTCGGTCACCATCTCGGCCTCCTGGCCGAGGTGGATGCCGTGGCGGAGCAGGCCCGAGAGCAGGCGCGGCCGCGCGATCTGCGGCCGGAGCTCCTTGTGGCAGCACGGCGAGCAGACCAGGACCCTGGCGCCGGCGCGCAGGCCGAGGTCGATCGCGTGGTCGGTCGCGGTGTCGCAGGCGTGCAGCGCGATCATCACGTCCATCGCCGCCGGCGCAACGCTGCGCAGGTCGCCCTCGACGAACGTCAGCCCGCTGCATCCCGAGCGCTCGGCGACGCCGTTGCAGTACGCGACCAGGTCGGCGCGCAGCTCGACGCCGGTCACCTCGGGCGCGCGGCCGAAGCGACGGCGCAGGTGCTCGTGGACGGCGAAGGTCAGGTAGCCCTTGCCCGCGCCGTAGTCGACGACGCGGATCGGCGCCGCGCCAGCGCCCCGTGTCGATGCCGGCAAGGCGTCGAGCGCGTGGTCGAGGACCTCGAGGAACTTGTCGATCTGGCGCCACTTGCGCGCCATCGACGGCACCAGACGATGGCTCGCGTCGGTGAGGCCGAGCTCGACCAGGAAAGGCAGGTCGAGCGGCAAGCGGCGCTCGCGCGCGCGGTCGTGCCGGGCGAGGGCATCGACCGCAGTCGCGGCGCGATCACCGGCCGCGCGCTCATGCCGGCGCAGCGTCGCCTGGCCTTTCTTGCTGACCAGCAATTGCGTGTCGGCGCCGGCGGCATGCAACGTCGCGTGCGCGAAGGCGGGCGAGTGGCCGGGGTCGAGCAAGGTCGCGACCTCGACCATGCCGTCTTCGACCGTGAGATTGCGCGTGACGTCGCGCGTCGCGTGCTCGGCGACGAACGAGAGCGCCGGCGCGCCCTTCAGCGCGATCAGGCGAACGCGAACGGCGCTCGGCCCGGCGCCGGCACGGCGCGGCTTCGACAGCACGATCGACGCGAGCGCGCCGGCGTCGATCGCACGGCGCGCTTCGGCGAGGAACGCGTCGAGCGGCGCCGGGCGCTCCGGTGCAGGCGCAAGGGTCGGGGTCGGGACGGTGCGGGCCATGGCGGGCAGGATTCGCAGCGATTGTCCGCGCCACCGCCCGAACGACAATCGAGCCCCCCGTTCGTCCCTCCCCGCCACGCATGTTCGGAATCGCCGACTACCCCTCGTTCGTCGTCGCCGTGATCGTCTTCCTGATGATCCCCGGCCCCGGCAACCTCGCCCTGATCACCTCGACCGGCAAGGGCGGTCTGCGCGGCGGCTTGGCCGCGACGCTGGGCGTGATCGCCGGCGACCAGGTGCTGATGTGGCTCGCGGTCGCCGGCGTCGCCGCCCTGCTCGCCGCGTATCCGCCGGCGTTTCGCGGCGTCCAGTGGCTCGGCGCCGGTTACCTCGCCTGGCTCGGCCTGCGCATGCTGCTCGCCAAGCCGGGCGACGCGCCGGTGCTGCAGATCCGCGCCGGCCAGTACTTGCGCCAGGCCTTCGCGATCACCCTGCTCAACCCGAAGGCGATCGTCTTCTACATGGCGTTCTTCCCGCTCTTCGTCGACCCGGCGCGTCCGGCCGGCATCGCCACGTTCGGGGTCATGGCGGCGACGATCGCCGCGCTCACCTTCCTCTACGGCTTGATCATCACCGTGCTCACGCACCGGCTCGCCGAGCGCATGCGCGCCAATCCGCGCGTCGGTCGCTTCGTGGCCCGCGCCGCGGGCGTCTTCATGATCGGTTTCGGGCTGAAGCTGGCCCTGTCGCGCTAGCTCAAGTCAGCGCTGGCTTCTCGTCAGGCAGCGAGCGGCTGGCGGCGCGCGGCGTCGAGCTGCTCGAGGGTGGCTTCGAGGTCGAGCTGGCGAGTGAGCAGCGCCGCCAGCTTGGGCGTG
>JADGRJ010000037.1 GCA_017881025.1 Rhizobacter sp.
CGATTCCGCCGCGCCGGCCGGCGCCACTGCCACGAGCGCCGCGCCACCGGCGAGCGCGCCGCCCGCGAGCGCGGCGACCGGTGCCGGCTCGACCTGCAACCTCGCCGACTTCCGGGCCAGCCTGCTCGCCCGGATCAACCAGGTGCGCGCGAGCGGCGCCAACTGCGGCGTCGACGGCGTCTTCGGCGCCGCCGCGCCGCTGACCTGGAACGACAAGCTCACCGTCGCCGCCGAAGCCCATTCGCAGGACATGGCGGCGAAGAACTACTTCTCGCACACCAGCGCCGACGGCCGCACGCTCGGCGATCGCGTCAATGCCACGGGCTACGCGTGGAGCAGCCTGGGCGAGAACATTGCCGCCGGCTACCCGGGAATCAATGCGGTGATGGACGGCTGGATCGCCAGCCCGGGCCACTGCGCGAATCTGATGAATGCAGGCTTCGCCGAAGTCGGCGTCGTCTGCGTGCCGGGCACGGCCGGCGACACCTACTCGACCTACTGGACGATGGACCTCGGCCGGCCGCGCTGAGCGGCGGTGTCAGCGCCGCTCAGGGGCGCTTGATGTTGAGGGCGTTGCCGCTGCGCACCGCTTCGCGCGTCGTGACGTCGGCGCCGGCCGAGCCGGTGCCGCGCAAGAGCGGCGCCTGCAGCATCTGCTCGGGCCCCGGCTCGGCGCCCTTGGTGCCGCCGGCGTCGAAGCGCGGCGACAGCGTCGGGCCGGTGCGGTATTCGCGGCAATCGCTGTCGTCGGGAATCATGATCAGGTGGCCGCCGGGAAAGCGCGCGCGCATCGCCTCGGAGATCCGCGTCGACAGGTCGACCGGAGCGATCGTCGACTGGAAGGCGAGGCGGTTCTTGGCGTCGTAGATCGAATAGCAGTTCGCGCTCGCCAGGGCCGGCAGGACGAGGACGGCGAGCGGAAGCAGGGCGGTGAGTCGGGTCGTGCGCATGATGGGTCTGCCGTGACGGTGACGCCCGAACATACCGCCAGGCGCCGCGCTTGTCATGCCCGCCCGGCGGTTCAACGGGCGACGACCGGCGATTCGTCGCGCCGGCCGGCAGCGTCGGCGGGCGAACCGTTGTGCGCATCCGACGCCGCGATCACGGCGCCGCCGAGGCAGACCTCGCCGTCGTAGACGACCGCCGACTGTCCCGGAGTCACCGCCCACTGCGGCCGGTCGAAGACGAGCTCGATCGCGCCCGCCGCGCCGGTGCCGCGCAGCGCGCAGGCGGCGTCGGCTTGGCGGTAGCGCGTCTTCGCCGCGTAGCGGCCTTCGGGCGGCGCCGATCCGGCGATCCAGCTCGCGTCGTCGGCGACGAGGCGGCGCGACAGCAGCCACGGGTGGTCGTGGCCCGAGACGACGTGCAGGACGTTGCGCGCCAGGTCCTTGCGCGCGACGAACCAGGGCGCGTGCTCGCCGCCGACGCGCGCGCCGCCCGCGTCTTTCAGGCCGCCGATGCCGATGCCCTTGCGCTGGCCGAGCGTGTAGAACGAGAGCCCGACGTGCTCGCCGATCGTTCGCCCGCGGTCGTCCTCGATCGGCCCGGGAACGTTGGCGAGGTAGCGGTTGAGGAACTCGCGGAACGGCCGCTCGCCGATGAAGCAGATGCCGGTCGAATCCTTCTTCCGCGCGTTCGGCAGGCCGATCTCGGCGGCGATCCGGCGCACCTCGCTCTTCTCCAGCGCGCCGATGGGAAAGAGCGTGCGCGCCAGCTGCGCCTGGCTCAACCGGTGCAGGAAATAGCTCTGGTCCTTCTGCGGATCGAGTCCCTTCAGGAGCTCGAAACGCCCTGCCCCGACGTCGAGGACCCGTGCGTAGTGGCCGGTCGCGATCCGTTCGGCGCCGAGGCGAAGGGCATGGTCGAGGAAGGCCTTGAACTTGATCTCGGCGTTGCACAGCACGTCGGGGTTGGGCGTCCGCCCGGCCCGGTATTCGCGCAGGAACTCGGCGAAGACGCGGTCCTTGTACTCGGCCGCGAAGTTGACGTGCTCGATCTCGATGCCGATGACGTCGGCGACGCTGGCGGCATCGAGGAAGTCCTGGCGCGACGAGCAGTACTCGTCGTCGTCGTCCTCTTCCCAGTTCTTCATGAAGATGCCCACGACCTCGTGACCGGCGCGCTTGAGCAGCCACGCGGTCACGGCCGAGTCGACGCCGCCGGAGAGGCCGACGACGATGCGTTGCAGGCGGGGATCGGTCATGGCGTTGGCGGGGGCGCGGCGTGCGGCCGCTGCGGCGTGGTTGAATCGCCCGCGTGGGCAACCGCTTTTTCCAGTATGCCGCGGTCGGCGCGGTCGCCACGGCGGCGCACTACGCGATTCTCGTCGGCCTCGTCGAGGCGGGCCTGCTCGCGCCGCAACGCGCCGCCGCCCTCGGCGCCTGGGTCGGCGCCCAGGTGGCGTTCGCCGGCAACGCCGCGTTCACGTTCCGCGGCGCCGGCGCGACGGTCGGCGCGTGGCTGCGCTTCCAGATCACCGCCGTCGTCGGTGCGATGCTGAGCTTCGCGCTCGTCGCCCTCGGCGTCCGCATCGGCCTGCACTACCTGCTGGCGCAGATCGCCGCGACGTTGATCAACCTCGGCGTCACCTTCGAAATCAACCGGCGCTGGAGCTTCGCTTCGCCCACGTTGCGCCGACCGTGACGCCGGCCGCGGCGAGGTCGGCGGCGAAGGCGTCGCTCGCGAGGTAGGCGGCTTCGCGCCGGCGCGCCGCGGCGATCGCATCGCCGGCGGCGTCGCCGGGATGGCAGAACAGCAGGCCGCCGTCGCGCGGCTCTGCGGCGAGCCAGGCCTGAACGAGACCGCGGTAATCGGTGGCGATGAAGTCGTAGACGCCGACGAGCGCGCGGTTGTGGGCGATGCCGCGGGCGACCAGCGCGCGCTGCAGCGCGCGGCCGCCGCTCGCCTCGATCACCCAGCGCTTGAAGGCGGCGCCGGGGCCAGGCAGGCGGCCGGTGTTGCGAACCGCGGGCGCTTCCGGCCAGGCCGCGATCGCGTCGAGAACCACCTCGCGAACGCCGGGCAGCGCGTGGACGTGCTGGTGGCCGTCGATGAACGCCGGCGCGCGGCCGAGCGCGGCGGTGAAGGCGTCGACCTGGGCGTCGAACTCGGCGCCGATCGCGGCGAGCGGCAGCCGGCGCAGGTGCGCCCCTGCGAGCACGCGGGCGAGCCCGGGCAGCGTCGGCCAGTGCGCGCGCAACGCGGCGCTGAGCGGCACGCCCTCGCTCAGGTTGAAGTGCAGGCCGAGCTCGAGCGACGCCGGCGACCGCGCCAGCACCGCTGCCGCACGACCCCAGCCGAGCGCATTGGTCAGGCACGAGGCGGCGCTCAATCGCCCTGCGGCGGCGAGGTCGACGACCGTCTCGGCGATGCCGTCGACAAGGCCGACGTCGTCGGCGCAGACGCCGAGGACGCGCGCGCCGGGCGCGCTCACGGCGCTTCCGCCGCGCTCTCGTCGCTCGGCCCGCTGTCGTGGCGGACGAGGTAGACCGGGCGCTGCTTGACCTCGTCGAAGATACGGCCGACGTACTCGCCGAGGATGCCGATCGACAGCAGCTGGACGCCGCTGAAGAACATCATGCTCACCGCCAGCGTCGCCCAGCCCGGCACGTCGGTGCCCATCGTGTAATGCTCGACGATGAACCAGACGCCGCCGAGCAGCGCGCCGACGGCGATCGTCGCGCCGACCGCGCTCCACAGGCGAAGCGGCGCGTTCGTGAAGGCGGTGACGCCGGTGACGGCCAAGCGCGACAGGCCACGCATCGAGAACGTGCTCTCGCCGGCGAAGCGCTCGTTCGGCTCGTAGGCGACGGCGACCGTGCGAAAGCCGACCCACGCGTACAGGCCCTTCATGAAGCGGTTGCGCTCGGGCAGGCTCTTCAGCGCGTCGACGACCGCGCGGTCGAGGAGGCGGAAGTCGCCGGCGTTGGCCGGGATCGGCACCGCCGAGCCGGCGTTGACGATGCGATAGAAGATTCGCGTGCCGAGCTTCTTCAGGAACGACTCGCCGCCGCGCGTCGCGCGCACGGTGTAGACCATGTCGGCGCCTTCGCGCCAGGCGCGCAGCATGTCGGGAATGAGCGCCGGCGGATGCTGCAGGTCGGCGTCCATGAGCAGGACGAGGTCGCCGCGGGCGCGGTCGAGGCCGGCGGTGAGCGCCGCCTCCTTGCCGAAGTTGCGCGAGAGCGAGACGTAGCGGACGCCTCGGCCCTTCAGCCAGGGGGCGATCCGGATCTCGGTGTCGTCGCTGCTGCCGTCGTTGACGACGACGATCTCCCAGCGCTCGAAGTGCTGGCGCAGCTCGTTGCTCAGCTCGGCGAGCAGCGCGGGCAGGGTCTCGCCTTCGTTGAAGGCGGGCAGGATGCAGCTGATCGAGGGAGTTCCGTCGCGCGCTGACGACGCGATCGGCCCGCCGCCGCCAGCCGTCAGCGGCGTCATGGCGAGGGCGCCGGCTTCGGCGCGGATTCGCCAGCGCAAGGCTGCGGCGCGAGGCGCCAGAGCGCGGCACGGTTGGACGCGATGACGCGCCTCGCCTCGGGCTGCGCCGCGACCCGGGCCTCGTCTTTCAGCTTGACGACCGCCCAGAGCGGCGCCTTGCCGCAACGCAGCGCGTAGCCGCGCGTCGCGTCGACGAGCACGGCGGCCGCGCGCGCCGGCGCGAACGGCGCCGCCTCGGCGAGCTCGCGACGCCAGTTGTCGCGCTCGGCGATCTTGGGATCGTGCCAGTCCGCGATCACCGGCACCGGCTCGGCGAGGCGCGCGTGCAGCGGAATGTCGAAGAAGTACTCGTCGACGAAGACGATCGGATCGCCGGGCGCGCGCAGTGCGAGCAGGGTGCGCGCGAGCACGGTGTTGTCGCGGTCGTAGCGCGTCGCCGCCCAGGCGACGGCGCCGAGGCAGACCGCGACGGCGCCGGCGAGGCTCGCGAGCGCGAGGCGGCGCGCGCCGCCGCGGCCGCTCTGCCACGTCGCCAGCGCCGGCTCGGCGATCAGGTAGGCGAGCGGGAAGAGCACCGGCATCGCGTAGCCGACCGGCTTCGACTCGGGCAGCGAGAAGAAGACGATCACGGTCACGAGCCATGCCCACATCAGCTGGCGCCAGGCGCGCCGGTCGGCGCCGTCCTGCGCCGCGGCGCGAACGCGGGCGCGCGCGAGCCAGAGCGACCAAGGCAGCGTCAGGACCGGCACCGCGACCAAGAAGAACCACCACGGCTGGGCGTTGTTGAAGCCGCTCGCCGTGAAGCGCTCGAAGTGGTGATAGATGAAGAAGTAGCGCGCGAAGCCCGGGTACTGCTGCTGCACGGCGATGAACCACGGCGCCGCGATCAGCGCGAAGACGGCGATGCCGAGCGGCGAGACGAGGCGAAGGATCGTCCGCGCCTGGCCCGAGACGACGAGCCAGACGACGACGACGAGTCCGGGCAGGACCAGGCCGATGAGGCCCTTGGCGAGAACGCCGAGCGCGGCGCACGCCCAGGCGACGACGAGCGACTTGCGGTGCGGCCGGCCGTTGCGAAGGTCGAGCGCGGCGTCGGCGGCGAAGACGATCGCCAGGGCGATGAACGCGGCGACCAGCATGTCGAGGTTGGCGAACTGCGCCGCGGCGAAGAAGAACGGCAGCGTCGCGAGGACCAGCACGGCGCCGTTCGCGACCGGTTCGCCGGCGCGCCGCCGCGCCACGGCGTGAACGCCGAAGGCGGCGAGGCACGCGCCGAGGAGCGGAGCGAGCCGCGCCGCGGCGGCGTTCGGGCCGAAGACCTGCATCGACGCGGCCGTGAGCCAATAGAAGAGCGGCGGCTTGTGGAAGAAGGGCAAGCCGTCCTGTGTCGGCACGATCCAGTCGCCCGAGCGCAGCATCTCCCACGCGACGCCGACGTAGCGGCCCTCCTCGGGGAGTGTCAGCGGATGCAGGCCGATCGCGAAGGCGAGCCAGGCGAGCACGGCGAGCGCGCCGACGAAGCGCGGCCGGGCGATGCCGAGCGCGCCCGGCGCCGCCTCGGCCATCGTCAGGCGGCGCGCGTCGTCGCTCGACACAGCAGCGGCAGGAACAGCGCGGCACAGACCGTCCAGTCGACCGTCGCCGACCAGAGCGTGGCGCTCGCGAAGTGCGCGCCCTGCATCATGCGGACGATGCTGAACAGCAGCCCGGCGGCGATGCCGATCGCGAGGCCGCGCCAGCGCCACGCGGGGCGGCCCGCGGCCCAGCCGGCGAAGTACAGCGAGAGCAGGGCATAGCCGCCGCCGGCGTGGCCGCTCGGCAGGCAGTGGCCGGCGCTCTGCGGCGAGCTCGCCCAGAACGGGGCGGCCTGGTCGGTGGCGTAGTCGACGACGCCGCCGAACGACTGCAGCGCGATCGGGCAGTGCTGCGTGGTCATCCCCTTCAGCACGTTGACGGCGAGCGGCCCGAGCAGCATCGCCGCGCCGGTGGTGAGGAGGATCGGCATCCACGGCCGCAAGGCGCGCACCGCGAAGCCGGCAGCGCCGCCGGCGACGGCGAGTGCGCCGACCAGGAAGGGCAGGCCGCGCGCGGCCTGGTGGCCGAGGATGTCGAGAAGGGCCGAGTCGCGCCAGGCGAAGTTCGCGCCGGTCGCATCGACGAAGAGCCGCGCCAGCGCCATGTCGAGGCTGCCGCGCTGGCACGCCGACGCGAGCAGGCCGAGAACGAACGGAACGGCGACGAGGTGGAGCGCGACGTACCAGCGCACGTCGGCGCCGGCTTGCCGCGGTGGCCGCAGGATCGCTTCGCTGCCGGGCTCGAGGGGCTCATCGTTCATGGAGCGACGCTACGTCGCGCCGAGTTGCAAACCGTGGACCGATTGTGCAAGAAGCGTGGACGTCGCCTCGGGCGCTCAGCCCGGCGCCGGCGCGACCGCGCCGAAATCCAGCGTGAACTCGGTGCCGCGGCCCGAGGCGAGCGGCGAACGGACCTCGAGCTGCCAACCCTGCAGGTCGCAGAGCCGCCTGGCGATCGCCAGGCCGAGGCCGCGCACCCTGCGGCCGCGCTCGGCACCGGCGTCGACACGGTGGTCCTGCGACGGGCGCTCGAACATGCGCGCCAGCCGCTCCGGGGCGATGCCGGGGCCGTCGTCGCCGAAGACGAGGCCGCGCCGATCGCCGCCGATGCGAAGCGTCGCCGGCGCGGCGTGCTCGATCGCGTTGCGGACCATGTTGCGGACGATGGTGAGGAGCGCCTGCCGGTCGATGGCGACGCGCTCGCCGGCGCCGACCTCGACGACGATGCGCAGGCCGCGCGCAGCGGCGCGATCGGCCATCGCCGCACACGCGACGACGAGAAAATCGCGCAGATCGATCGATTCGGCGCCGGCGAAGCGGCCGGCGCTGTACGAGAGCGTCGATTCCGTCGTCGCGATGATCTCGTCGACCGACGCGGCGATCCGATCGAGGCGCTGCCGCTGCTGCGGCGCGAGGTCGGCCTCGAGGCCGATCAACTCGGCGTCGGTGCGGATCGTCGTCAGCGGCGTGCGGATCTCGTGGTCGAGGTTGGCGGCGAACTCGCGCTCGCGCTCGACCATGTCGTCGACGCGGTCGCGAAAGCGGTTGAAGGTCTCCATCAGCACGCCGGCTTCGTCGCTGCGCTCGCCGGCGGTCGGTGGCTGATCGGGCGCCGAGCGGGCGATCGTTCGCGTCGCCGCGACGATCGGGCCGACGGCGATCGCGGCGACGCCGCGCGCGATCCACACCGTCGCGCCGACGCAGACGAGCCAGAGCGCGAACAGCGTGTAGGCGAAGCGGTCGACGCGCCCTTCCGTCGTCGTCGCATCGAGGACAACGGTGAGGCGCCCGTCGTCGGTGTCGGTGACGGCGACGTGAAGCGACTTGCCGTCGCGATAGAAGTGATACAGGCCCGGCGCGAGCGCGCGCATCGGCGCGGGAATCGTCTCGGCGCCCGCGCCGTCGCGCGTCAGCCACGCCGAGACGCGGGTCGAGTCGATCAGCGTCCCGGTCGGCGTCAGCCCAGGCTGCAGGATGTGGGTGACGATCTGCTGCACCTCGCGCTGCAGCATCGATTCCGAGAGCTCGTCCTCCTGGGCGTGCATCGCCACGTAGGCGAGGACCGACTGCAGGCCCACCAGGAGCGCGACCGTCCCCGTCACCGCCCAGACGACGCGCTCCGAGAGCGAGCGCCGTCGCGCCATCAAGCGCCGTCTCGCGCACGCGCGACCAGGCGCAAGCCGATGCCATGCACGGTCTCGATGCCGTCGAAGCCGTGCTCGGCGAGCGCCTTGCGCAGCGAGTGGATCTGGCTGCGCAGCGCATCGGCCTGGGGTTGCGCGTCAGGCCAGAGCGCGGCCTCGATGGCGGCGCGCCGGACCAGCTGGCCGGGCCTGCGCAACAGCAGCTCGAGCAGCTGCGCCGCCTTCGGAGTGAGTCGCACGACGCTGTCGGCGACGCGCACCTCGCCGCGCTCGCGGTCGAGCTCGAGGGTGCCGAAGCGAAGCACCGGGTCGACGACGCTGCCGGCACCCGACCGGTTGAGCAGCGCGCGCACCCTCGCCTCGACCTCGGCGAGGGCGAACGGCTTGGTCAGGTAGTCGTCGGCGCCGTGGGCGAAGCCGGCCAGCTTGTCGGCCAGATCGCTCCGCGCCGAGATCACCAGCACCGGCGTCGCCGCGCGCAGCTCGTCGCGCAGCCGCCGCAGGAAGGTCAGGCCGTCGAGGCCCGGCAGGCCGAGGTCGAGCAGGATGACGTCGAAACGCTCGACGCTGCACCGGTGCAGCGCCGCCTGGCCGCTGTAGGCGGCGTCGACGTCGAAGCCCTTGAGCGAGAGGAAGGCGTGCAGGTTGCTCGCGATGGCGAAGTCGTCCTCGACGATCAGGATTCGCGCGGCGGACGTCACCGCGAGCGGCGCGCCGTCGTTCGCGTCCCGCAACGCCGGTGTCGTCGCCGTCACCCGCGATCCTCCGTGGTCAATGGCTCGGTCATGACGCGATGCTAGTGCCGCGGCGTTTCGCCGCGGCCGCAGGGCGATGTCGCCCGCCCCCTTGTTTCTTGTAAGCTCGCGCCATCCCTGGACGGGCGAGGAGAAAAGAACATGTTGATCGGGGTGCCGCGCGAGACGGCCGCCGGCGAGACGCGCGTCGCCGCGACGCCGGAGACGACCAAGAAGCTGAAGGCGCAGGGCCACACGATCCGCGTCGAGTCGGGCGCCGGCGTCGCCGCCAGCGTCACCGACGACGCCTATACCGCGGCCGGCGCCGAGATCGTCGACCGCGCCGGGGCACTCGGCGCCGACCTCGTCCTCAAGGTGCGCTCGCCGAGCGCCGACGAGCTGCCCCTGATGAAGAGCGGCGCCGCCCTGGTCGGCATGCTCAATCCCTTCGACCGCGCCGGGCTGGAGGCGATCGCCGGCGCCGGCCTGACCAGCTTCGCCCTCGAGGCGGCGCCGCGGACGACGCGGGCGCAGAGCATGGACGTGCTGTCGAGCCAGGCCAACATCGCCGGCTACAAGGCGGTGATGATCGCGGCCGACCGCTACCAGCGCTTCTTCCCGATGCTGATGACCGCCGCCGGCACGGTCAAGGCGGCGCGCGTCGTCGTCCTCGGCGTCGGCGTCGCCGGCCTGCAGGCGATCGCCACCGCCAAGCGCCTCGGCGCGGTGATCGAGGCGAGCGACGTGCGCCCGAGCGTGAAGGAGCAGGTCGAGTCGCTCGGCGGCAAGTTCATCGACGTTCCCTACGAGACGGCGGAGGAAAAGGAAGCCGCCGAGGGCGTCGGCGGCTACGCCAAGGCGATGCCGCAGAGCTGGCTCGACCGCCAGAAGGTCGAGGTCGCCAAGCGCGTCGCCGCCGCCGACGTGGTCATCAGCACGGCGCTGATCCCGGGCCGCGCTGCGCCCACGCTGATCACCGAGGAGATGGTCAAGGCGATGAAGCCGGGCTCGGTGATCGTCGACATCGCCGCCGGCAAGGGCCCGGACGGCGTCGGCGGCAACACGCCGCTCAGCGTCGCCGACCAGGTCGTCGTTCGCCACGGCGTGACGATCGTCGGCGAGACCAACCTCGCGGCGCGCGTCGGCGCCGACGCGTCGTCGCTCTACGCGAGAAACGTCCTCGACTTCCTCAAGCTCGTCCTCACCAAGGAAGGCGGCTTCGCGGTGCCGATGGACGACGACATCGTCGCCGCGTGCCTGATGACGCAGGGCGGCGCGGTCAAGCGCGCCTGAACAAGAACCCGAACGAGAACGCAGCCATGGACGTCGTTTCCCACACCGTCATCAACCTGATCATCTTCGTGCTTGCGATCTACGTCGGCTACCACGTCGTCTGGACGGTGACGCCGGCGCTGCACACGCCGCTGATGGCGGTGACCAACGCGATCTCGGCGATCGTCATCGTCGGCGCGATGCTCGCCGCCGCGCTCACCGAGACGACGCTCGGCAAGACGATGGGCGTTCTCGCGGTCGCCCTCGCCGCGGTCAACGTCTTCGGCGGTTTCCTCGTGACGCGACGAATGCTGGAGATGTTCAGGAAGAAGGACAAGCCGAAGGCGATCGCGGCGCCGGCGGCCGAGGAGAAGAAGGCGTGAGCCTCAACCTTGCCACCCTGCTCTACCTGGTCGCGAGCATCTGCTTCATCCAGGCGCTGAAGGGACTGTCGCACCCGACGACGTCGATCCGCGGCAACGTCTTCGGCATGACCGGCATGGCGATCGCCGCGCTGACGACGGCGGCGCTGCTCGTCAAGCTGTTCGAGTCGTATCACCTCTCGCCCGCGGTCGGCCTCGGCTGGGTCCTGCTCGGCCTCGTTGTCGGCGGCGGCTACGGTGCCTGGCGCGCCAAGACCGTCGAGATGACGCAGATGCCCGAGCTGGTCGCGTTCTTCCACAGCATGATCGGCATGGCAGCGGTCTTCATCGCCGTCGCCGCGGCAGTCGAGCCGTATGCCTTCGGCATCGTCGCGCGGCCCGCGGCGGGCGGCGCGATCGATCCGATCCCGAGCGGCAACCGCCTCGAGCTGATCCTCGGCGCCGCGATCGGCGCGATCACCTTCAGCGGCTCGGTGATCGCCTGGGGCAAGCTCTCGGCCAAGTACAAGATCCGCATCTTCCAGGGCGCGCCGGTGACGTTCAAGGGCCAGCACTGGGTCAACCTCGCCCTGGCGATCGCGATGCTGGTCTTCATCGTCGGCTACACGCTGACCGAGAGCCGCTTCGACTTCTATCTGGTGCTGGCGATCGCCTTCCTGCTCGGCGTCCTGATCATCATCCCGATCGGCGGCGCCGACATGCCGGTCGTCGTCTCGATGCTCAACAGCTACTCGGGCTGGGCCGCGGCGGGAATCGGCTTCTCGCTCAACAACGCGATGCTCATCATCGCCGGCTCGCTGGTCGGATCGTCGGGCGCGATCCTCAGCTACATCATGTGCAAGGCGATGAACCGCTCGTTCTTCAACGTCATCCTCGGCGGCTTCGGCGGCGAGGGCGGGCCGGCGGCGGGCAAGGCGGAGCAGCGGCCGGTCAAGAGCGGCAGCGCCGACGACGCGGCGTTCATCCTCGGCAACGCCGAGACGGTGGTGATCGTTCCCGGCTACGGCCTCGCCGTCGCGCGCGCCCAGCACGCCGTCAAGGAGCTGGCGGCCAAGCTCACCGCCAAGGGCGTGAGCGTGAAGTACGCGATCCATCCCGTCGCCGGCCGCATGCCGGGGCACATGAACGTGCTGCTGGCCGAAGCCGAGGTGCCCTACGACCAGGTGTTCGAGATGGAGGACATCAACGGCGAGCTCGGCCAGGTCGACGTCGCCGTCATCCTCGGCGCCAACGACGTCGTCAACCCGGCCGCGCACACCAAGGGCAGCGCGATCTACGGCATGCCGATCATCGAGGCCTACAAGGCCAAGACGATCATCGTCAACAAGCGCTCGATGGCGGCGGGCTATGCCGGCCTCGACAACGAGCTCTTCTACATGGACAAGACGATGATGGTCTTCGGCGACGCCAAGAAGGTCGTCGAGGACATCGTCAAGGCGGTCGAGTAGCGGCCTGCGGGCCGGCGCGCTCTCGGCGCCACCGCCACCGCGACCGTCAGCGCGTGGCTGCGAGCCAGTCGCCGAGGACGCGAGTCACCGCCTCCGGCTGCTCGATCGTCGACAGATGGCCGCACTCGGCGATCCGCTCGAAGCGCGACCCGGCGATCCGCGCCGCGATCGCCGCGTGGTCGGCGACCGGCGTGACCGGATCCTGCGCGCCGCACAGCACCAGCGTCGGCACCCGCACCCGCGCCAGGTCGGCGAGCGAGTCGGGACGGCCGAGCATGGCGCGCTGCTGGTTCAGCTGGCCGCGCGCGCCGACGCTGCGCGCCATCACGGCGATCAGTTCGACGAGATCGGGCCGAGCCGCATGCGCCGGCAGCAGCCAGCGCGCGGGCAGCGCGGGAGCCAGCGCGTCGATGCCGCCCTCTTGCACCGTCGCGATATCGGCGAGCCGGCCGGCGCGGCGCGCGGGGGTGTCTTCCGCCGCGGTGGTATCGAGCAGCGCCAGACGCTCGACGCGCTCGCCGGCCCGGCGCATGACCTCGAACGCGACGTAGCCGCCGAGCGAGAGGCCGATCAGCGTGAAGCGCGGCGGCATGGCTGCGAGCACCGCCTCGGCCATCGCGGCCAGCGAATCCTGGTCGCGAAAGACGAAGGCGCGGCAGGCGTGGTCGCCTTCGAGCGCCGCGATCTGCGCGGCGTAGAGGCGCTCGTCGCAGAGATGGGCGCAGGCGAAGGCAAGAGCGGGCTTGTCGGTCATGGCGATCCGGGCTGCGAGTCTGTCGCGGCGATCCCGTCGTCGCTTTGGGATAACCATCATGCGCCCGCCCTGTCCGCGCAGGAAGATCGGGGCGTGCCGCCACCCGCCGGCCCGAACCTGCAGGAGATCTTCCTTGACCGCCACCACCACCCGTCGCTCGGCGCTCGCCGCCACCGCGCTCGCGATCGCCGCGCCGCGCGCCTTCGCGCAAGCTCCGATCGTCATCAAGTTCAGCCACGTCGTCGCGACCGACACGCCCAAGGGCAACGGCTCCGAGTTCTTCGCCCGGCGTGCCGCCGAGCTGACGAAGGGGCGCGTCAAGGTCGAGGTCTATCCGAATAGCCAGCTCTACAAGGACAAGGAGGAAATGGAGGCGCTGCAGCTCGGCGCGGTGCAGATGCTCGCGCCCTCGCTCTCCAAGTTCGCGCCGCTCGGCATCAAGGAATTCGAGGTCTTCGACTTCCCCTACCTCTTCGACGGCTACGACGATCTGCACAAGGTGACGCAGGGCGCCGTCGGCACCGGGCTGATGGCCAAGCTCGACGGCAGAGGCATCACCGGCCTGGCGTTCTGGGACAACGGCTTCAAGTCGTTCTCGTCGAACCGCAGAATGGCTCGGCCCGAGGACCTGAAGGGCCTGAAGATGCGCATCCAGAGCTCAAAGGTGCTCGAGGCTCAGATGCGCGCGCTGGGCGCGCTGCCGCAAGTCATGGCGTTCTCCGAGGTGTACCAGGCGCTGCAGACCGGCGTCGTCGACGGCACCGAGAACCCGCACTCGAACCTCTACTCGCAGAAGATGCACGAGGTGCAGAAGTTCGCGACGATCACCGACCACGGCTATGTCGGCTACGCGGTCGTCGTCAACAAGAAGTTCTGGGACGGCCTGCCCGCCGACATCCGGGCGCAGCTGACCCAGGCGATGGCCGAGGCGACGAAGTTCACCAACGACAGTGCGTTCAAGGACAACGAGGACGCTCTCGCCAAGGTTCGCGCTTCGGGCAAGACCGAGATCCTGACCTTGTCGAAGGCCGAGCGCGCGCCGTGGAAACGCGCGCTCGTCAAGGTGCACAAGGAGATGGAGTCGCGCGTCGGCTCGGAGATCCTGCAAGCGGTCTACAAGGAGACCGGCTTCGATCCTGACAGGATCTGATCGGCGCGCGTGCGCGCGAGCAGGGCCTGCGCGCGCAGCAGGACCGGACGGTCGACCATCCGGCCGTCGACCGCGACGGCGCCGCCTGCCGCGGCCGCCGCGGCAGCGACGACGCGGCCCGCCCACGCCAGCTCGTCGGCGCTGGGCGCGAATGCCGCGTGAACGACCGCGACCTGGCGCGGGTGGATGCACAGCTTGGCGCCGAAGCCGAGGCGGCGCGCGCGCCTCGTGTCGGCGTCGAGCGCGGCGGCGTCGTCGATCGCGGTGCTGACGCCGTCGACGGGCGCGTCGAGGCCGGCGAGCCGCGACGCGAGCACGAGCGCCGAACGGAAGACGAGCAGTTCGTCGCCGTCGCCTTCGACGCCGAGGTCGAGCTGCAGGTCGATCGAACCGAAGACGAGCCGCTGCACGCCGGGAGCGCCGGCGATCTCGCGCACCCGGTCGATGCCGGCCGCCGTCTCGATCAGCGGCAGCAACGCGGCCGCGGGCGCGGCGGCGCGGACGCGCGCCAGGCCCTCGACGCGCTCGGCCTTCGCCACGACCACCGCGACGACGCCGGGGCGCGCCGCGATCGCGAGATCGGCGTCGAACTCCGGGCTCGCGGCAGCGTTGATGCGGACGACGATTCCGGCGCCGCCGCCGTCGAGCCAGGCGGCGAGCGTCGCCCGCGCTCTCTCCTTGGCGGCCGGCGCGACCGCGTCCTCGAGATCGACGATGACCGCGTCGGCGCCGCTCGCCAGCGCCTTCGCGTAGCGCTCCGGACGGTCGGCCGGGACGAACAGGTACGAGCGGGCCGACATCGCGGGCGCCTCAGGCGAGCAGGAAGCCGACCCGCGCCGTCGCGCGCAGCGTCCGGATGCGCTCGATCGCGCGCGCCATCTCGTCGCGGCTCGCGCCGTCGCGGTAGGCGGCGAGGCGCTGCGCCTTGTCCTCGATCTCGGCGCGGCTGAGCGTGTTGCCGGGATCGCCCTTCGGATCGTCGACGCGCGCCTCGAAAGTTCGCCCGTCCTTCGTCCGCACCGTGACCTTGCCGATCCAGCGCGCCGGATAGGCAGCATCGACTTCCGGGTCGAGCCGCATCGCGACGCGGTCGCGGAACGCGGCGACCTCGGGATCGCGCCAATGCGCGTCGAAGTCGGTGAGACCGGCGCGGCCGTGGACGGCGACCATTCCGAGAACGGTGCCCATCGAGAACTTCGACTGGTGCACGGTCCGCGGATCGACCACCGGGCCGAGCACGTCGACGGCGCCCTGGTGGACCTGCGCGGTGACCGCGTCGATGTCGTCGGCGCGCAGGCCGTTCGCGTGCATCGCGGCGAGCAACGCGTCGGCCGCCGGGTGGGTGTGGCGGCAGGAGGCGTGGAACTTGAACGAGGTCTCGGGCAGCGCCCAGCGCGTGCCGAGGCGATCGATCAGGCGCGCCGGATCGGCGTCGCGCGACAGGGCTGCCGCCATGCCCTGCTTGCCGTCGAAGATGCGCTTCGCGCCGGTGAATCCGTCGGCGGCGAGATACGCCGCGGTCAGGCCGGCCGACGCGGCGTGCGCGGTGTGCAGCTGCTTCGAGTCGGCCGCCTCGCGCAGGAACTCCCACAGGCCCGCGGCCTGCGTGCCGGCCGAGCCGAACGCGTGCGCCATCCGGTCAGCGTCGAGGCCGAGCAGGTGACCGCTCGCCGCCGCAGCGGCGAGCGTGCCCGCGGTGCCGGTGGTGTGGAAGACGGTGTAGTGCGAGCGGCCGAGGAACTCGCCGACGCGGATGCCGACCTCGTAACCGACGACGACCGCGGCGAGCAATTCGTCGCCGCTGCGACCGAGCGCCTGCGCCACCGCGAGCGCGGGCGGGAAGACGACCGTCGCCGGATGCAGCACCGAGCTGTTGTGCAGGTCGTCCTGCTCGGCGACGTGCGACGCCGCGGCGTTGGCCATCGCCGCGGCGAGCGGGCTCGTTCCGCGCCGATGGATCAGCACTTCGCTCGGACCGTCGGCCGGTCCCATGCGCTCGGCGAAGCGGGCGATCGTCTCGACCGGCCGCGCGCCTTTGCCGGCGAGCGCCGAGCCGAGCCAGTCGATCATCAGATCCTGGGCACGCTCGAGCACCGCGGCCGGAATGGCGTCGGCGCGCAGCGCGGCGGCGAAGGTGGCGAGCTGCTTGCCGGGATGCGCTTCGGACATCGTTCGTCTCCCGGGGCGCCGCTCAGACGGCGCCTTGTTCGTGCAGCCGCGCGATCGCCGCGGCGTCGAGGCCGAGCTCGGCGAGCAGCGCATCGGTGTGCGCGCCGAGCGCGGGCACCGCGTCCATTCGCACCTCTCCGACCTCGCGCGCGCCCGGCGGCAGCAGCGCCGGCACCGGCCCCGACGGCGTCTCGACCTCGGTCCAGCGGCCGCGAGCCCGCAGTTGCGGATGGGCCCAGACCTCGGCCATCGTGTTGACGCGGGCGTTGGCGATCTGCGCCGCGTCGAGCCGCGCCACGACCTGCTCGGTGCCGAGCGCGGCGAAGGCCTCGACGACGATCGCGCGCAGCGCGTCGCGCGCCACGGTGCGCGCCGCGTTCGACGCGAAGCGCGGGTCGCCCGCGAGCGCGGGCCGTTCGAGGACGCGCTGGCAGAAGACCTGCCATTCGCGCTCGTTCTGCAGACCGAGCATGACGACGCCGCCGTCGCCCGCGGGAAAAGGTCCGTAGGGGTAGATCGTCGCGTGCGCCGCGCCGCTGCGCGGCGGCGGCTCGGCGCCATCGAACGCGTAGTAGAGCGGATAGCTCATCCACTCGACCATGCTCTCGAGCATCGAGATGTCGATGCGCTTGCCGCGCCCGGTGCGGCCACGCTCGATCAGCGCGGCGAGGATGCCGCTGTACGCGTACATCCCGGCGGCGATGTCGGCGATCGAGCAGCCCGCCTTCGCCGGCTCGTCGGGCGTGCCGGTGATCGAGAGGAACCCCGACTCGCTCTGGATCAAAAGGTCGTACGCCTTCTTGTCGCGGTACGGCCCCGGGCGATCGGGATCGTCACCGTAGCCCGAGATGTCGCAGACGATCAGCTTCGGGTGCGCGTCGGCGAGCGCCTCGTGCGACAGGCCCATGCGCGCCGCCGCGCCGGGCGCGAGGTTCTGCACCAGCACGTCGGCGCGTGCGAGCAGGCGCGCCAGGATTGCTGCCGCCTCGTCGTGCTTGAGGTCGAGCGACAGGCTCTCCTTGGCGCGGTTGGTCCAGACGAAATGCGATGCCAGGCCCTTGACGCGGCTGTCGTAGCCGCGCGCGAAGTCGCCCGTGCCCGGTCGCTCGACCTTGATCACGCGCGCGCCGAGGTCGGCGAGCTGGCGCGTGCAGAACGGCGCCGCGATCGCGTGCTCGAGGGCGACGACGGTGATGCCTTCGAGCGGCTTCATTTGCGGCCGCAGTCGGTGCCGGGCCGCTCCCAAGCCGACTGCGCGCCCCCGCGGGGGGCAGCGAACAAAGTGAGCGTGGGGGCGAACATCTAGAACGAGCGCGGCAGGCCGAGCAGGTGCTCGGCGACGTAGCTGAGGATCAGGTTGGTCGAGATCGGCGCGACCTGATAGAGCCGCGTCTCGCGGAACTTGCGCTCGACGTCGTACTCGTGGGCGAAGCCGAAGCCGCCATGGAACTGGATGCAGGCGTTGGCGGCTTCCCAGCTCGCCTTGGCGGCGAGGTACTTCGCCATGTTCGCCTCGGCGCCGCACGGCTCGTTCGCGTCGAACAGCGCGCACGCCTTGAAGCGCATCAGGTCGGCGGCCTCGACCTCGATGTACGCCTCGGCGATCGGAAACTGCACGCCCTGGTTCTGGCCGATCGGCCGGCCGAAGACGACGCGCTCGCTCGCGTACTTGGTGACGCGGTCGATGAACCACCGGCCGTCGCCGATGCACTCGGCGGCGATCAGCGTCCGCTCGGCGTTGAGGCCGTCGAGGATGTACCTGAATCCCTTGCCTTCCCCGCCGATCAGGTTCCCGGCCGGGATCTCGAGGTTCTCGAAGAAGAGCTCGTTGGTCTCGTGGTTGACCATGTTGGCGATCGGCCGGACCGCCATGCCGCTCTTCTCCGCTTCGCGCAGGTCGACCATGAAGATCGACATGCCCTCGGTCTTCTTCTTCACCTCGGCGAGCGGCGTCGTGCGGGCCAGCAGGATCATCCAGTCGCTGTGCTGGACGCGCGAGATCCAGACCTTCTGGCCATTGACGACGTAGCGGTCGCCGCGCTTCACCGCGGTGGTGCGGATCCTGGTCGTGTCGGTGCCGCTCGTCGGCTCGGTCACGCCCATCGACTGCAGGCGCCATTCGCCGCGCGCGATCTTCGGCAGGTAGAGCTGCTTCTGGGCGTCGCTGCCGTGGCGCAGCAGCGTTCCCATGTTGTACATCTGGCCGTGGCAGGCGCCGGCGTTCGCGCCGCTGCGGTTGATCTCTTCCATGATCACGCTCGCCTCGGCGAGGCCGAGCCCGGAGCCGCCGTATTCCTGCGGGATCAGGGCGGCAAGCCAGCCGGCGGAGGTGAGCGCGTCGACGAAGGCCTCGGGGTAGGCACGGCGCGAATCGATGTCGCGGTGGTAGCTGTCCGGAAACTGCGCGCAGAGCGCGCGCACCGCGTCGCGCAGCTCCTGGAATCGGTCGGGCGCGCTCTTCAGCATGGCGCGATTCTCGTCCGCGGCGTCAGGCGACCTCGGCGCTCGCCTGCATCGCCAGGCCGCCCGCGTGGTTGCGCGCCCAGAGGGCGAAGCGGCGCTCGCCGTCGGGCCGGCCGCAGACCTCGAACGGGTGCAGGTCGAAGAGCGGGCTCACCGCCTTGAAGTCGAAGCGCGCGACGACGGCGTCGGCGTGTTCGCGACGCAGCAGGTCCAGCAGAAGGGTCGCGATCAGCGGGCCGTGCACGATCAGGCCGGGATAGCCCTCGACCTCGGTCACGTAGCGGCGGTCGTAGTGGATGCGGTGGCCGTTGAAGGTGAGCGCGGAATAGCGGAACAGGAGGACGTCGTCGGGGACGATCCTTCGCGCGAAGGTCTCGTCGCGGGGCGCGGGCAGCGGCGCGGCGACCGCGCCCGGCGCGGGCAGGCCCCGGTAGACGATGTCGTGGTCCTCCTCCAGGGCGACGCCGGCGCCGGTCGAGATCTCGTGCCGGACGGTGACGAAGACGAGTGGGCCCGAGCGCGCTTCCTTCGCGCTCACATCGGCGATGCGCGAGTTGCGCGTCGCGACCTCGCCGACGCGCAGCGGCCGCTCGAAACGCAGCCGCCCGCCCGCCCACATGCGGCGCGGCAGCGCGACCGGCGGCAGGAAGCCGCCGCGGCGCGGATGTCCGTCGGGGCCGAGCTCGCTCGGGCGCGCCGTCGGCAGGAAATAGAGCCAGTGCCAGAGCGGCGGCACCGCGCTGCCCGCGGCCGGCGCCGGGTCGTCACGATCGAGCGTGGCGGCGAGCGCGGCCAGCGGCGCGGCGGTGATCGTGTCGGTCCGCGTCTCGATGCGGCCGAGCCAGGACTGGAGATCGACGCCGGAATCCATCACGCCGAGCGCGAAGAACCTATCGCGCCGCCGGTCCCGTCGCTCGGGGCGGGCGCATCAGCGGCAGCAACGCCAGGCCGAGCAGGCCGACCACCGAGTCGATGACGAGCGTCCCCGGGTAGCCGATGCGCTCGACCACGTAGCCCTGCCACGTCGCGGTTTACGAGATGCACAGGTTCATGAGCGCCATGTAGGCCGTGAACTGCGTCGCCGCGACCGCCGGCGTCGTGATGTCCATGAAGAGGGCGCTGCGGATGCCGTAGTACAGGCCCTGGAACACGTTGTAGACGATGCACGTCGCCCAGAACGTGACGATCAGGACCGTCGAGGGCTTCGGCCGGTTCGCCATCTTCATGTCGACCGGCATGATCCAGCCCGACTGCCACATCGTCCAGGCGAGCCAGAGCGTCGGTACGACGGTGAGGAAGACGAAGATCGCGAGCGTCGAGCGCCGGCCGAAGCGATCCGAGAGCCAGCCGCCGAGGATGCACGCCGGCGCGAAGATCAAGGTCGTGTAGAGATTGAGCTGGGCGACCTCGTTGTCGTCAAGGCCGAGCTCGACGGCGAGATTCGATTGCAGGGCGAGGCTGAGCGCGTACGCGCCCGCCGGCAGCACCGCATAGAGCACGCCGACCAGCGCCGCGCGCGAGCCGGTGAAGGCACGCCAAGCGTCGCGGACGAAGACGACCAACTCGCGGCCGACGTTGCGGGCGGCGCGCGCGCCCTCGCTCAGCACAGGGCGGGCCTTCTCGCGCAACGGCAGGACGACGAACAGCGTGATCGCGAGGATCGACGCGACGACGAACAGGTAGGTCGACTGGAACGGCATCGCCGCGGTCAGGAAGAGCACGCCCGAGCCGCCGATCGTCTGGCCGATCGAGGCGCCCGCGAACATGAAGCCGTTGGCCGAGCCGCGCTCCTCCTCGGGCAGCACGCTGACCGCGAGCGCGTCGATGGCGACGTCCATGGTCGCGCCGAACGCGTTGTGCAGGAAGATGATCGCCGTGAACACGCCGAGCTGGCCGATGAAGTCGACGCCCATCGCGACCAGCAGCGTTGCCATCATGCCGAGCTGCATCAGGAAGATCCAGGTGCGGCGGCGGCCGAAGCGTTCCGACGAGAAGGTGTCGACGAACGGGCCGACCGCCCACTTGAACGCCCACGGCAGGTAGAGCGAGCCGACGAAGGCGCCGATCGCCGCCGGGCCGAGGCCGCCGCGGCGCATCTGCGCGGCGATCGCCGTCGCCGTGAAGCCGAGCGGAATGCCCTCGGTGACGTAGAGGAGGAAGAACGCGGTGAGCCGCCCCTTGCGGGTCGCGAGCAGGTCGGGCAGGGCGAGTCGCATGCGGCGTCACGCTAGCACAGCCGCGCGCGGGACGCGACGCGCTAGTGGAGGTCGCGGCGCCGGCCCTTGAAGGCCTTGGGGCTGATGACGTTGCCGTCGCGCTCGATCGCCGAGCGGCGCGCGCGCCGGATCGCTTCCCTGGTTTCGCGGCGCGCGCGCAGCTCGGCGGCGGGCCAGGCGACGAAGTGGCGGACGCGGCGCTGCCAGAGCTCGCCGTTCCTGCGCAGCGAGGCATCGACGCGCGCGCGCCGTCTCGGCCGCAGCAGCATCCGGGCGAGGAGCAGCACGCATGCGACGACCATTGCGGCCGCGAAGATCTTCTCGACGACGTTCATGAGCGAGGGCCTGTTGGCACGCATCGTAGCGCGGACGGCGAGGCACGAGCGACGACCCGACACTGCAGCATCCCCCTACAACCGGGGGTGCACTGCGCCGCGCAACATGTGAAGCGAGCCCCGCGGTGCGCCGATTGCCAATGAGGAGTCCAGACCATGGACGAGTCGCCCGCCCCTTCCCCCGAGAACCCGCCGTTCGGGCACCGGGACGCGCGCTCGCGCGTCGACACCGCGGCCGAGCGCGCCGGAGCGGGCCTCGCCCCCGTCGACGTCGGCGGCCGCAGCGCCAGCCGGGCGCTGCGCGACTCGGAGGCGCTCTTTCGCAGCATCGTCACGCAGGCCGCCGCCGGCGTCGCCCACATCGAGCTGGACGGTCGTATCACGCTCGCCAACGCCCGCTTCGCGCTGATCGCGGGCCACGCGACCGACGCGCTTGTCGGCACCTCGCTTTTCGCGCTTGTCCATCCCGACGACCAGGGCCGCAACGTCGACGCGTTCCGCCGCCTCGCCGCCGACGGCACGCCCTTCGAGATGGAGATGCGCTACCTGCGCGGCGACGGCGACGTCGTCTGGGTGAGCGCCTCGGTGACCGCGGTGCTCGACGCCGTCGCGCGGCCGACCGCGGCGGTTGCGATCGTCCTCGACGTCAGCGACCGTCGCCACACCGAGCAGGCGCTGCGCGAATCGGAGAAGCGGCTGCGCCAGGCGCGCGCCGCCGAGCAGGCGCTCGAGACCAGCCGCGCCGAGCTGGTGCAGGCGCTGGTCGACAACCGCAGGGCGCGCGCCGAGGCCGGGGCCGCGAGCCACGTCAAGGACCGCTTCCTCGCCATCCTTTCGCACGAGCTGCGCACGCCGCTCACGCCGGTCGTGATCGCGTTGCACTCGCTCGAGCGCGACAGCGAGCTGCCGTCGTCGCTGCGCGGCACGGTCGAGCTGATCCGCCGCAACGTTCGCGCCGAGCTGACGCTGATCGACGACCTTCTCGACGTCACCCGCATCTCGAGCGGCAAGCTCGAGATGAGCCGGGCGCGGACCGACATGCACGAGGTCGCGCATGCGGCCGCCGACGTCTGCGCCGGCGACTTCGCGGCCAAGCGCCAGCGCATCGGCCTGACGCTGCACGCGACGCGCCACGAGGTTGCGGGCGACGCGGCGCGCCTGCAGCAGGTGGTCTGGAACCTGCTCAAGAACGCCGCCAAGTTCACTCCCGACGAAGGCGAGATCAAGGTCGTGTCGAGCAACGTCGACAACCGCTTCGTCCTGATCGTCGCCGACACCGGCATCGGCATCGCCAGCGACGCGCTGCCGGCGATCTTCGACGCCTTCGCGCAGGAAGGGCCGTGGGTGACGAGCGAGTTCGGCGGCCTCGGCCTCGGCCTGGCGATCGCCAAGGCGACGGTCGAGGCGCATCACGGTTCGCTGGTCGCGGCGAGCGGCGGCCGCAACCAGGGCGCTACCTTCACGATCGAACTGCCGCTCGACTGAGCCCGAACCGATGAACGCGTTCCTGCCCCGCCCCGGTGCCAAGCGGCCGCTGCGCATCTTCGTCGTCGAGAACCACGAGGACACGCGCTTCCTGCTCTGCCTCCTGCTCGAGCAGCTCGGCCACACCGTCTTCTCGGCGCCTTCGCTCGGCACGGCGCTCGCGGCGATGCCGGCGGCGCGCTGCGAGGTCCTCATCTCCGACATCGGCCTGCCCGACGGCAACGGCTGGGAGCTGATGACCCGGCTCGGCGACGACCGGCCGCCGTACGCGATCGCGATGAGCGGCTTCGGCATGTCGTCGGACCGGCAGCGCAGCCTCGGCGTCGGCTACCGTCACCACCTGCTCAAGCCGGTCGAGCCGGACCAGCTCGAGCGCCTGCTCGACGAGGCGGCCGACGAGACCCTCGACGACCAGCGACGACGCGACGCCACGTAGGGTCACTCCGGTGGCATGGCCCTGCCTTCGTCGGCACAGTCGGCCGCTCACGAGGAGAGAGCCATGGACGTGCGCGGTGTCTTCACCAGAAGGTTGGTCTTCGCGGTGGTCGCGATCTCGGCGGCGGTCGCGTTCGGCAGCGCCCGAGCGGCATGGCCCGAGCGGCATGGCCCGAGCGGCCGGTGACGCTGATCGTTCCGTGGGGCGCCGGCGGCGGCACCGATGCCACCGCGCGCATCGTCGGCTCGCTGCTCGAGAAGGAGCTCGGCCA
>JADGRJ010000038.1 GCA_017881025.1 Rhizobacter sp.
GCTAGGTTGTGACGGGGATTGTGATTCCTGTTGTCGTGGGTTCGAGCCCCATCAGCCACCCCAACAAGTCACCAACCTAGCGCGGGCCGGCGCCGGACTTCGAATATCCGGGCTCGCACGGGCCCCGTCCGTGGCGGTTGCGATAACCGCTATTGCGCGGCGAGGTCGGCCGCCGCCAGCGCCGTCATGTTCACCACCCGGCGCACCGTGGCGCTGGGCGTGAGCACATGCGCAGCCTTGGCCGCGCCGAGCAGCACCGGCCCGACCGTGATCCCATGGCCCCCCGTCATCTTCAGCACATTGAACAGGATGTTGGCCGCGTCGAGGTTGGGCAGCACGAGCAGGTTGGCATCGCCGGTCAGCGTGGTGCCCGGCAGATAGCCCTGGCGCACGGACTCGGACAACGCGGCGTCGCCCTGCATCTCCCCGTCGCACGGGATGTGCGGTGCTCGCGCCATGAACAGGTCCCGTGCCGCGCGCATGCGCTTGGCGCTGGCACGCTGGCTGCTGCCGAACACGCTGTGCGAGAGGAACGCCACGCGCGGCGGGATGCCGAAGCGTTGTATCTCGGCAGCCGCGGTCAGTGCGATGTCGGCCAGCTCCTCGGCGCTCGGCTCCTCGTTGACGGAGGTGTCGGTGAGGAAAAGCGTGTGCTGCGGCAGCATCACCGCGTTCAAGGTCGCGAGCGTGTGCGCGCCGGGCTTCAGGCCGATGACGTTGCGGATGTGCTCGAGGTGATGGTCGAAGTGGCCCACCAGCCCGCACAGCATCGCCTCGGCCTCGCCCCGGCGCAGCATCAGCGCCGAGATCAGCGTGTTCGACCGCCGCACCGCCGCCTTCGCCGCCTCGGGCGTGACGCCTTCGCGGCCCATCAGCTGGGCGTACAGCTCCCAGTACTCGCGAAAGCGCGGGTCGTTCTCCGGGTCCACCAGCGTGAAATCGCGCCCCACCGCGAGGCGCAGCGCCGCACGTTCGATGCGCATCTTCACCACCTCCGGCCGGCCCACGAGGATGGGCCGGGCCAGGCCTTCGTCGAGCACGACCTGCACCGCGCGCAGCACGCGCTCGTCCTCTCCTTCGGCGTACACGACACGGACCGGTTTGGCCTTGGCGGCGGCGAACAATGGTCGCATCAGCATGCCGGTCTGATAGACAAAACGGGTCAGGCTCTGGCGATAGGCCTCGAGGTCGGCGATCGGCCGCGTCGCGACCCCGGACTCGGCCGCCGCCTTGGCCACCGCCGGCGCGATACGCAGGATCAGCCGCGAGTCGAACGGCGTGGGGATGATGTAGTCGGGCCCGAACCGCAGCTCCTGGCCGGCATAGGCGCCGGCCACCTCGTCGCTGATCTCGGCCTTTGCCAGCGCGGCGATCTCGCGCACGGCGGCGAGCTTCATCGCCTCGGTGATCTTGGTGGCCCCGCAATCCAGCGCGCCGCGGAAGATGTACGGGAAGCAGAGCACGTTGTTGACCTGGTTCGGGTAGTCGCTGCGCCCGGTGGCGACGATGCAGTCCGGACGCGCGGCGCGCGCCAGCTCGGGCCGGATCTCGGGCTCGGGGTTGGCGAGCGCGAGGATGAGCGGCCGCGCGGCCATCGTCTTCACCATCTCGGCGGTGAGCACGCCTGCGGCGCTGCAGCCCAGGAAGACGTCGGCGTCCTTCACCACGTCGGCCAGCGTGCGAGCCTCGGTCTTCTGACAGTAGCGAAGCTTGCTCTCGTCCAGGCGCGCGAAATCGTCGCGGCCGGCGCGCACGACGCCCTTGCTGTCGACGATGAAGATGTGCTCGCGCCTGACCCCGAGGCCGACGAACACATCGAGACAGGCGATCGCGGCCGCGCCCGCGCCGGACACCGCGACGTGGACTGCAGCGATGTCCTTGCCGACCAGTTCGAGGCCGTTCAGCAGCGCCGCGGCGCTGATGATCGCCGTGCCGTGCTGGTCGTCGTGGAACACCGGGATGTTCATGCGCTCGCGGAGCTTGCGCTCGATGGTGAAGCACTCCGGCGCCTTGATGTCTTCCAGGTTGACGCCGCCGAGCGTGGGCTCGAGCGCGGCGATGATGTCCACCAGCTTGTCCGGATCGCGCTCCGCGAGCTCGATGTCGAACACGTCGATGCCGGCGAACTTCTTGAACAGGCACCCCTTGCCTTCCATCACCGGCTTGCTGGCCAGCGGGCCGATGTCGCCCAGCCCCAGCACCGCGGTGCCGTTGGTGACCACGCCCACGAGGTTGGAGCGGCTGGTGTACTCGGCCGCGAGCGTCGGATCGCCGGCGATCGCGAGGCAGGCGTAGGCCACGCCGGGTGAATAGGCCAGCGACAGGTCGCGCTGATTCGACAGCGGCTTGGTCGGCGCGATCGAGATCTTGCCGCGCACCGGCTGGCGGTGGTATTCGAGCGCGGCCTCGCGCAGCGCGTGCTCGGCCGGGCTCAGCTCCTCGTCGCGACCTGCGTGCTCACCCATGGCTGTCTCCCTCGTCATCGGGACGGGAAGATTACTGCTGAACGACGCGGCTTTCGATCCGCACCAACCGCAGTCGACGCGCTCTCAGGGTATTCGAGTCCCTCCGGGCCTGTCACGCGTCCCGGGTCGGCCGATCGGTCAAGCCAAGCGGCAAAGATGGTTCCGATGGCGCAGGACGGCGCGAGGTTCCGAAACCACACCCACCTCAGTCCCTGCGCGCCGTTGAGGCGCGATGCGCTCTCAGCCGCCGGCGAGCAGCCCGGCGCCGGCCGCGGCGATCGTCAGCACGATCGCCAGCAGCAGCAGGCGCCGCCAGGAATGCGACTCGTCGGCATCGCCGGCGCTGATGCGCAGAGCCGCGAAAGTGGAGTCCGGGAACTGCATGGCGTGACCATAGTGCACGCGGACGATGGTGTGCATCCCCCGGACGATGGAAGAGCGCCGAACGCGTCAATCCTGCACGCTGAGGCGTGGTGCGATGCTGACGCCCCGCGCCGGCGGCGCCTTCGCCGTTGCCGTCAGCGCCGGTCGTGGCGATGGAAGATCGGCGCGTCGAGGGGATTCTTCGGCACCGGTTCGTCCTCGACTTTCGGCGCATCGCCGCGAAGCTTGGCGAGCAGGCGCTGGCGATCGGCTTCCTGCGCCTTGGCGCGGGCGGGATCGACGACGCGAGGGCGCGGCCCCTGCAGGTCGGCGCCGCGGGACGGCACTGCGGACGCGAACAGCAGGCTCGCCAGAAGCATCGAAAGCGCTCGGCCGGACGTCATGCCGCTGTTTCGGCCCGTGCCGCGACTTCTGTAGCCGCTCGCAAGCGCGATGCGATCGGCGGCGTGCGGCCGGGCCGGCCTCAGCGCGGCGGCGTGTCGCGGTGCACGAACGAGAGCGGCCCGGCGCACCGATCGTCAGCGTACAGCGCCTCGGCGACGGCCTCGGGCAGCATCAGACGCCAGCGCGAGCTCGTCGCCATGTCGTCGACGGTGTGCATGGCGGCGAGCGGATCGAGCTCCGGGTCGAGCTCGAGCATTCGCTTCGCGCAGCGGTGCACCCACTCGCTCGTCGTGTTGACGTAGGGGAAGAGCGCCCCGGCCTCGTCGAGGCGAAGTGGTTCGGTCGACATCGACGGCCCATTGAAACGACGCGCGAGCCTACGAAGCGCGCCCGCGAGCGTCGCCGCCGCTCGGCCGGTCAACGCCGGCGCTCGTGCGAAATTGCCCGACGGCAGGCGCCGACCGGGATCAATCGTTGGTCATCACGACCTTGCCGCGAACGGTGCGGCTTCCCATCAGCGCGAACGCGGCAGGCAGCTCGCGCATCGGCAGGCGCCGGTCGATCACCGGCTTGACCTTGCCGTCGGCATACCAACGGCCGAGCTCGGCGAGTGCCTGCGCGTGCGCCTTCGGCTCGCGTCGAGCGAACTCGCCCCAGAAGACACCAACGATCGACGCTCCCTTGAGAAGGGGGAGGTTGAACGGCAGCGCCGGGATCGCGCCCTGCGCGAAGCCGATGACGAGGTAGCGGCCGCGCCAGGCGATCGAGCGGAACACCGGCTCGGCGAGGTCGCCGCCGACCGGGTCGTAGACGACGTCGGGCCCCTTGCCGCCGGTGAGCTGCTTGAGCTCGTCGCGCATGTTGGCGGTGGCGTAGTTGATCGTCGCGTCGGCGCCGATCGAACGGCAGAGCGCGCACTTCTCGTCGCTCGACGCCGCGGCGATGACGCGCGCGCCGAGGACCTTGCCGATCTGGATCGCCGCCGTGCCGACGCCGCCTGCCGCGCCGAGGACAAGCAGCGTCTCGCCGCTCTTCAGCTGGCCGCGATCGACGAGCGCGTGGTGGGTCGTTCCGTAGGTGAGGATGAACGCGGCCGCGTCGTCGAAAGGGAACCCGGCCGGCAAGGGCATGACGAGCGCGGCGCTGACGATCGCGTGGGTGCCGAATCCGCCGGTGCCGCCGGCCGCGGCGACCGCGTCGCCGACCTTCAGGTGCTTGACGCCTTCGCCCACCGCCTCGACCGTTCCGGCGTATTCGGAGCCGGGAACGAAGGGCAGGGGCGGCTTCATCTGGTACTTGTTCTGGACGATGAGCAGGTCCGGGAAATTGAGGCTCGCGGCGCGGATCGCGACGCGCACCTCGCCCGCCTTCGGCTCGGGCGTCGGCAGCTCTTTCCATTGCAGCGCTTCGACGCCGGTGGGGTTTTCGCAGAGCCACGCTTGCATGGTCGGACCTTTTCGAATCGCCGGCCCGGCGCCGGCTCGAACGATGATACGCAGCGATGCCGCAAGCGAGTTCGCCGAGGGCGACTGCCTACAATCTTCGCCATGCGCATCCTCATCGCCAACGACGACGGCTATCTCGCGCCCGGGCTGGCCGCGCTCGTCGAGGCGTGCGAAGGACTGGGCGAGCTCGACGTCGTCGCGCCCGAGCAGAACGCGAGCGGAACCTCGAACTCGCTGACGCTCAATCGCGGCCTGTCGGTCTACACCGCCGCCAACGGCTACCGCTACATCAACGGCACGCCGTCCGACTGTGTCCATCTCGCCCTCTCGGGCCTGCTCGAGAAGCGCCCCGATCTCGTCGTGGCCGGCATCAACCAGGGCGCGAACATGGGCGACGACACGCTCTACTCGGGCACCGTCGCCGCGGCGATGGAGGGCTTCCTGTTCGGCATTCCCGCGATCGCCTTCTCGCAGGTGCAAAAGGGCTGGAACGACCTCGACGCCGCGGCCCGCGTCGCGCGCAGCGTCATCGAGCACGTCCTGCGCGACCCGCCGGCCGGGTCCCATTACCTGCTCAATGTCAACATCCCGAATCGTCCCGACGCCGACACGCGACCGCGCTGCATCACTCGCCTCGGCAGGCGTCATGCGAGCGCGCCGGTGATCCGGCAGGTCAGCCCGCGCGGCGACACGCTGTACTGGATCGGCCCAGCCGGCGATGCACGCGAGGCCGGCCCGGGCACGGATTTCCATGCGACAACGAACGGCGAGGTCTCGATCACGCCGCTCCACGTCGACCTCACCGACCACGCGACGCTGCCGGCGTGGCGGCGCTGGATCGAATAGTGGACTGGGTGGCCGGATGACGGCCGAGCGGCCCGCGCGCAGATTCCCGCTCGCGCTCGGCCGGCTCGGCGGCGCGACGCCAGCCAAGGCGAAGAGCCCGGCGCCGCGCAGCGGCGATGCCGGACCGGCCATGAGCCGGCCGCAACGCCACGTCGCCACGGCTCACGCCGACGCCGGCCGGCGCGCCGCGGCGGTCGGCCTCGGCCTCGACTCGGCCGACGTCCGCGCGCGCATGGTCGAGCGCCTGCGCGGCGAAGGCGTCACCCACCCGCTCGTCCTCGCCGCGTTCGCCGCCGTGCCGCGCCATCTCTTCGTCGACCCCGGCCTGGCGGCGCAGGCGTACGAGGACACCAGCCTGCCGATCGGCCACGGCCAGACGATCTCGAAGCCCTCGGTCGTCGCCCGCATGCTCGAGCTTCTCTGCGGCGGGGCGCGTGCCGGCGAGGCCGGCAATCTCGGCGCCGTCCTCGAAATCGGCACCGGCTGCGGCTACCAGGCGGCGCTGCTCTGCCGCCTCGGCAAGCGCGTCGTCTCGGTCGAGCGGCTGAGGGCGCTGCACGACAGGGCGCGCGAGCTGCTCGCGCCGATGCGCGACAGCCGCCTTCGCCTCGTCTTCGACGACGGCATGCGCGGCCATCCGCCCGGCGCGCCCTACGACAGCATCATCGCGGCGGCGGGGGGCAGAGAAATCCCGCAGGCCTGGCTCGATCAGCTCGCCGTCGGCGGCCGGCTCGTCTCTCCGGTGCAGCAGGCCGGCGCTGGCCAGGTCCTCGTCGTCGTCGATCGCCACGCCGATCGCTACACCCGCACCGTCCACGAGGCGGTGAAGTTCGTCCCCTTAAAATCGGGGCTTGCCGGCTAGGATGAACTGCCCGATGGCGCCTCTCTTCGTTCGCTGCCCCCAAGCGGGCGCGTCAGTCCTTGGGGCGGCCCGGCGGAATTGACATGAAGATCGAAACGACTCAATGCTCCTGATCGAAGCTTCGGCACTGCGCCGGGGCACCCTCCTGCTTGCCGCCGTCAGCCTCGTCGTCGGCTGCTCCCTGACGCCGAACCGCGCGCCGGTCGAAGAACGCTCGGCAACGCCGCGCACCACGGTCGCTGCGGCCAGCCCGGCGCAAAGCCCCGCGTCGGCGCCCGAGCCGGCAAAGCCCGTCGCGGTCGACACCAACAGCGGCAAGGCCGGCTTCTACACGGTCAAGCCCGGCGACACGCTGATCCGGATCGGCCTCGACAACGGCCAGAACTGGAAAGACCTGGTGCGCTGGAACAACCTGGGCAATCCGAACCTGATCGAGGTCGGGCAGGTGATCCGCATCGTTCCGCCCGGCGTCGATCCGGCGACCGCGACCTCGCGGCCCGTGACGACGGCGAAAGTCGAGACTCGGCCGCTCGAGGCAAAGCCCGGCAGCGCGATCGTGCCGCAGGGGACGGCGGCAGCGGGCGTCGCCGTGGCGACGCCCGCATCGGCAGCCAGCCCCTCGGCCACCCCGGTTCGCGAGGCGACAGCGCCGCCGCCGGCCGTGCCACGCGAAGGCGACGACGACATCAACTGGGCGTGGCCGGCGACGGCCCCGGTCTCGACGCCTTTCGACGACGCGCGCAACAAGGGGCTCGTCTTCCGCGGCAAGCCGGGCGATCCGGTCTACGCGGCGGCCGACGGCCGCGTCGTCTACGCCGGCTCGGGGCTGCGCGGCTACGGCAACCTCGTCATCCTCAAGCACAACGCGACCTACCTCACCGCCTACGCGCACAACCAGACGCTGCTCGTCAAGGACGACCAGACCGTCAAGCGCGGCCAGAAGATCGCCGAAATGGGATCGACCGACGCCGACGGCGTGCAGCTGCACTTCGAGATCCGCCGCCAGGGCAAGCCGATCGACCCGGCGCGCCTGCTGCCGGCGCGCTAGGCGATCTGCCCCAGAAGACGTCGATGGCCCCGGTCCTCGCCTTCGACATCGAGACGATCCCCGACGTCGCCGGCCTGCGCCTTCTGCGCGGCGCCGACCCGGCGCTGAGCGACGCCGACGTCTACGCCGCCGAGATCGCCGACCGCGCGGCGCGCAACAAGGGCGACTTCATGCCCTTGCACCTGCATCGCGTCCTCGTGATCTCGTGCGTCTTTCGCGCCGGCAAGGGCTTGCAGGTGCGCTCGTTCGTCGACCTCGAGCGCGACGGGCGCAGCGAGGAAGCGAGCGTGATCCAGGCGTTCTTCGACCGCGTCGACGAGCGTCGCCCGCAGCTCGTCAGCTGGAACGGCGGCGGCTTCGACCTGCCGGTGCTGCAGCAGCGAGGGCTGCGCCACGGCGTCGTCGCCGGCCGCTACTGGGACATGGGCGACGATGACCGCGAGCACCGCTACAACAACTACATCAGCCGCTACCACCTGCGCCACATCGACCTGATGGATCTGCTGGCGATGTACCAGTCGCGCGCCAACGCTCCGCTCGACGCAATGGCCAAGCTGTGCGGCTTCCCCGGCAAGCTCGGCATGGACGGATCGCAGGTCTACGGCGCCTACCTCGACGGGCGGCGCGACGAGATTCGCCGCTACTGCGAGACCGACGCGATGAACACGTACCTCCTGTGGTGCCGCTTCGAGAAGATGCGCGGCCGGCTCGACAAGGCCGGCTACCGGCGCGAGATCGCGATCGCTCGCGACACGGTGGCGGCGATCGACGAGCCGCACTGGGCCGAGTACCTGGCGGCCTGGCCGGCGGAAGATGCGCTCGGCGAAGGCAGCCCTCGGCGCGACGACTCGGCGCCTCCGGCTGATGCCGCAATGGCGGCGGAAGAACCGCCGCCGGCGCTCGAACCCGCCCCCGTCGCGATCGTCGAGACGACGACCGAGACGAAGACGACCGAGACGACGATCTACATCGATTCCTCGAGCATCCGCGCGTAGTCGTCGCGCGTCGCCAGGCGCGGGTTGGTCTTGTGGGTGTGGTCGGCCATCGCGCCGTCGATGATCCGCTCGAACATCGCATCGCCGACGCCGAGCGCGGCCAGCCCGGAGGGCAGGCCGAGGCGCTGGTTCATGGCACCGATCGCCTCGGCGACCGCGTCTGCGGCGCCTCCCGCGTCGACGGAGATGCCCATCGCATGCGCCATCCGCTCGAGGCGCTTCTCCTTGACGATTGTCGGCGCGCTCGCGTTGAACTTCACCACCGCCGGCAGGAACATCGCGTTCAAGGTGCCGTGATGGAGCTTCGGGTTGGCGCCGCCCAGGCTGTGGCTCAGGCTGTGCACGCAGCCGAGGCCTTTCTGGAACGCCATCGCGCCCTGCATGCTCGCGCTCATCATGTTGAAGCGCGCCTCGCGGTCGCTGCCGTCGCGCGTCGCGCGCTCGATGTTCGCCCAGGCGCGCTCGAGGCCGTCGAGGGCGATGCCGTCGGCCGGCGGGTTCACGGCCGGTGCCATGAAGGTTTCCATGCAGTGCGCGATCGCATCCATGCCGGTCGCCGCGGTCAGGAACGGCGGCAGGCCGAGCGTCAGCTCGGGGTCGCAGATGGCCGCCTTGGGAACCAGGTGCCAGCTGTGGAAGCCGAGCTTCCTGCCGTCGTCGACGATGACGATCGCGCCGCGCGCGACCTCGCTGCCGGTGCCGGCGGTCGTCGGGATCGCGATCAGCGGCGCGACGCGCTCGCTGATGCGCGCGCTGCCGCCCTCGATCGTCGCGTAGGTGGTGAGCGGGCCCGGGTGGGTCGCGGCGATCGCGACGCCCTTGGCGAGGTCGATGCTCGAGCCGCCGCCGATCGCGACGAGGCCGTCGCAGCCTTCGCTGCGGTAGAACTCGGCGGCGGCGCGCACGGCGCGCTCGGTCGGGTTCGACGGCGTCGAGTCGAAGACCGCGTGGGGCCGGCCGCCGAGCGCGGCCAGGGTGCGGTCGAGCAGTCCCGCGGCGCGAACGCCGGCGTCGGTGACGACCAGCGGCTTGGTGATGCCGGCGCGTTCGAGCTCCTGCGGCAGCAGGGCGAGGGCGCCGAAATCGAGCTGGACCTGGGTGATGTAGCTGATGAGTGCCATGCGCCAGTCTGGCACACTGCGGCGCTCCCGTGCGAGCCTGTCGCGGCGCCGTCGGGCACCTCACCATGCAACGTCCGGACTTCCGTTTCTTCGAGCGTCTGCGCGTGCGCTGGGCCGAGATAGACGCGCAGCAGATCGTCTTCAACGGTCACTACCTGACCTACTTCGACACCGCCATCGCCGGCTACTGGCGTGCCCTGGCGATGCCGTATGCGGCGACGATGCAATCGCTCGGCGGCGACATGTTCGTCCGCAAGGCGACGCTCGAGTACCTCGGGTCGGCGCAGTACGACGACGTGCTCGACATCGGCATGCGCTGCGCGCGCGTCGGCACCTCGTCGATGACCTTCGCCACCGGCGCGTTCCGGCAGGACGTGATGCTCGTCAGCGGCGAGCTGATCTACGTCTTCGCCGATCCCGTCGCCAAGGCGCCGCTGCCGGTGCCGGCCGAGTTGCGCGCGCTGTTCGAGAGCTTCGAGGCCGGCGAGTCGATGGTCGATGTGCGCGTCGGTTCGTGGCGCGAGCTCGAAGCGGCAGCGCGGCCGATCCGCGCCGAGGTGTTCATCGGCGAGCAGAAGATCCCGGCCGACATGGAATGGGACGACGCCGACGCCCATGCGGTCCATGCGGTCGCGTTCAACCGGCTCGGGCGCGCCCTCGGCACCGGGCGGATGCTCGAGCACGTCCCCGGCGTCGCCAAGATCGGCCGCATGGCGGTCGCGTCGTCGTCGCGCTACGGCGGCGTCGGCCGCGCCGTGCTCGACGCCTTGCTCGATGCGGCTCGGGCGCGCGGCGATCGCGAGGTGGTGCTTCACGCGCAGCTCGGCGCGGCATCGTTCTACGAGCGCGCCGGCTTCGTCCGTCGCGGCCCGGAGTTCGACGAGGCGGGCATCGCCCACGTCGAGATGCTCCGCGCGCTCTAGAAGCCGGCGTCAGGCGACGACGTCGAAGGCTTCGACGTGGCGCGCGCCTTCGATCAAGGCCGCGATCGGGCGCGCTGCCGCGGCGATGGCGGCTTCCGTCTCGGCGTCGATGCCTCCGCCATCCGTGACGCTCGAAGCGAGGCGCGAATAGGTTTCCATCCAGGTGGCCGTCTCGCCCTCGTCGCGAACGAGCAGTCGCGCCTGCAGGCCCGGCCGTGCCGCTGCGAGAGACCGCTGCATGGCGACGACGGCGGCCCGCGCCGAATGGGCGCGCTCGCGCCGCACCCGGTACCAGACGAACAGCTCGCGCCCGGCCATCGCCCCCGCTCAGGCCGGCGCGGCGACGTCGAGCGGAACGGGGTAGGGCAGCGTGCGCTGGCGCAGGCGCGGCCCGTCGACCGCGCCGAGGCGGAGGTCGGCGCCGAGCGCGGCCAGGCGCACCTCGACGAGCGCGCTGCCCCCCGGGTGCTCGGGATGCGGCGCGGCGTTGGCGACCGTCCCGGCCGGCTCGTTGGCCTCGCCCGCGACGTAGACGTCCTGGCCCGCAGCGGGGACGGCGTCGCAATCGAAGAGGAGCGTGCGCCGCTTGGTCGTGCCGCGGTACTGGCTGCGCGCGACGACCTCCTGCCCCGGGTAGCAGCCCTTCTGGAAGTCGACGCCGCCGACGAGCTCGAAGTTGACCATCTGCGGGACGAAGCGATCGACCGTCTCCGCTTCGATCGTGACGATGCCGCTCTCGACCTCGAGCCAGCGCCAGGTCGCGAGCGTCATTGCCGGCGCGGCGGCGACATCGGCCTCGACGTCGACCGGCGCGGCGAGGAGGGCGCGTTGCACCCCGGCGGCGTCGGCGAGGCGAATCGCCGATGCGCCGCCGCGCGGACACCGCTGCAACACGGCGGCGTCGCCGAGCATCGCCGCTGCCGCCGGGCCGACGACGCCGAACAGCGCGATCTCGTCGCTCGCGTCGCTCAGCTTGCACTTGGCGCGCAGGACGAACATCGACAGGCGCTTGAGCGTCGGCGCGAGAACGCTCGTCGGGCACGAGAGCATGAACACGTCGTCGGCGGGGCGCCAGACGATGAAGGTCGCCTGCAGCCGGCCTTTGGCCGAGCAAAAGCCGGCCAGGCGCGCCGACCCCGCGGCGAGGCTCGCCACGTCGTTGGTGAGTTGGCCCTGGAGAAAGGTCGCGGCGTCGGCGCCGCTCGCGCGGATCACGCCGCGGTCGGCGAGACGGCAGACGCCGCCGATCGAGATCTGGTCAATCATGGGCCATTATCATCAGCCGCCATGGGTGACGAGAGGCGCGGGTCTTGACGTCTGACGGGATCCGGTTCTGCCGCCTGGCATGAGATTCGGTCGATTCTTCCTGCTCGTCGCCCTCGCGGCGACGGTGGCGGCGGTCTCGCTGGCCGCGGCCTGGCTGACGCGTCCGTTGATGCTCGCCGGCGAGACCGCCGAGATCTCGATCGAGCCCGGTCGCACGCCGCGCGAGATCGCCGACGCCTGGGTGCGCGCCGGCGTGCAGACCTCGCCGCTCTTTCTCTACGAATGGTTCCGCTGGTCGGGGCGGGCGCGCCAGATCCGCGCCGGCAGCTACGAGATCGGCGCCGGGACGACGCCGATCCGCCTGCTCGACAAGATGGTGCGCGGCGACGAGACGCTCGCCGCGGTGCGCTTCAACGAAGGCTGGACGTTCCGCCAGATCCGCGCCGAGCTCGCCCGCGCCGAGTCGCTGAAGCCGAGCATCGCCGCGCTCAGTGACGCCGACGTGATGACGGCGCTCGGCGCCGGCGGCGTCTCGCCGGAAGGGCGCTTTCACCCCGACACCTACCTGTACAGCAAGGGCTCGAGCGACCTGGCGGTGCTGAAGCGCGCCTACCGGGCGATGGAGCGACGCCTCGCCGAGGCCTGGCAGGAACGCGACCCGGCGACGCCTCTGCACAGCGCCGACGAGGCTCTGGCGCTGGCGTCGATCGTCGAGAAGGAGACCGGCACCGCCGCCGACCGCGGCCGCGTCGCCGGGGTGTTCGTCAACCGGCTTCGCCTCGGCATGCCGCTGCAGACCGACCCGACCGTCATCTTCGGCCTCGGCACCAGCTTCGACGGCAACCTTCGCAAGCGCGACCTGCTCGCCGACGGACCGTACAACAGCTACACGCGCACCGGTCTGCCGCCGACGCCGATCGCGGTTCCCGGCAAGGCGTCGCTGCTCGCCGCCGTGCGCCCGGAGGCGACCAAGGCGCTCTACTTCGTCGCGCGCGGCGACGGCAGCAGCGAGTTCAGCGAGACGCTCGCCGATCACAATCGGGCCGTGAACCGATTCCAACGCAGGAGCGCGCCATGACGCGCCGATTCATCACCTTCGAAGGCATCGACGGCGCCGGCAAGTCGACCCACATCGCGCCGCTCGCCGAGCGGCTGCGCGTGCGCGGCGAGGTCGTCGTCTGCACGCGCGAGCCGGGCGGCACGCCGTTGGCCGAGGCGCTGCGCGAGCTGCTCCTGCACGAGCCGATGGACGGCGTCGCCGAGACGCTGCTTGTGTTCGCGGCGCGGCGCGATCACATCGAGCGCGTCATCGCGCCGGCGCTCGAGCGCGGCGAGACTGTTCTCTGCGACCGTTTCAGCGACGCGACCTTCGCCTACCAGGGCGCCGGGCGCGGCCAGGACGAGCGCATGCTGCGCGCGCTCGAGACCTGGGTCCACGACGGGCTGCAGCCGGACCTGACGCTCTGGTTCGACGCCGAGCCGGCGCTCGCCGCGTCGCGCCGCGCCGCGGCGCGCGCCGCCGATCGCTTCGAGGCCGAGGACCTCGCGTTCTTCGAGCGCGTTCGCGCCGGCTATCTCGCGCGAATGCGCGAAGCGCCGGAGCGGATCGTCCGCATCGACAGCTCGCGCGCCAAGAGCGAGGTGCAGCGGCAGATCGAAGCGGCGCTGGCAGCGCTCGAGGCGTGCCGCCGATGAGCGCGCGCGGTGGCGAGGCGCCTGAGCAAGGCGGCGCCGGCGATGACCGCGAGCTGCCTTGGCTCGCGGCGCCGTTGCGGCACACCCTGGAGACGCGGCAGGCGCACGCGCTCCTGATCCACGGCCCGGGGGGAGTCGGCCAGTTCGAGCTCGCGCTCGCGCTCGCCAAGGGCTGGCTCTGCGAGGCGAACGACCGGCCGCTCGTCGATCGGCCGTGCGGGCGGTGCGCGAGCTGCAAGCTCCAGGCGGCGCGCTCGCACCCCGACCTTCTCGTGCTCGTCCCCGAGGCGCTGCGCGAATCGCTCGGCTGGGACCTCGGCGGTGGCGAAGGCGACGATGCAGGCGAGGGTGGCAAGCGCAAGCCGAGCAAGGAGATCCGGGTCGAAGCCGTTCGCGCGGCGATCGCCTTCGCGACGACGACGTCCGCGCGCGGCCTCGGCAAGGTCGTCGTCGTCCACCCGGCGGAGCGGATGAATGAAATCGCTGCCAGCGCGTTCCTGAAGACGCTCGAGGAGCCCGCCGGCGACGCCCGCTTCCTGCTCTGCTCGGCCGCGCCCGGCGGCCTGTTGCCGACGATCCGAAGCCGCTGCCAGGAGGTCGTGCTGCCGGTTCCGCCGGCGCGCGATGCCGAGACCTGGCTGACACGCCAAGGCGTCGCGCAGCCCGGGGTGCTGCTCGCGGCCAGCGGCGGCCAGCCGCAGGAAGCGCTCGAGCTCGCCGAACGCGGCATCGACGCGAAGTACTGGCTGGCCTTGCCGCAGCGCATCGCCGTCGGCGATGCGACCGCGCTCCAAGGCTGGAGCCTCCCTTCGGCGGTCGATGCGCTGCAGAAGATCTGCCACGACACGGCCTCGCTCGCCTGCGGCGGCGCGCCGCGCTACTTTCCGCGCGACCGCCTGAACGGCGATGCCGATCTCGGCGCGCTGCTGCGCTGGTCGCGCGAGCTTGGACGGGTCGCCGCCGAGGTCGATCACCCCTGGGGCGTCGATCTGGCGATCGAAAGCCTTGTCGGGCAGGGTCGCGAAGCGTTGAAAACGCCGCGTTCGCGGGGCCGCAGCGGCGAAGGCTTGTCGCTAAACTCGACCGGATGAACCAGCCCGCCGCTCGTGCCGCCCCCAGTGGCTTGACCGTGCCGGCGCCTGCTGCGACACGGCCGAGCGTCATCCAGCTGGTCTTTCGCGAGCGCGGCGCGCTCTACGCGGCCTACATGCCGATGTTCAGCGAAGGCGGCATCTTCGTTCCGACCACGCGCGACTACAAGCTCGCCGAGGACATCTACCTGCTGCTCTCGCTGCCCGACGATCCGCAGCGCTATCCGGTGGCAGGCAAGGTCGGCTGGATCACCCCGGCCAATGCCTCGGGCGGGCGGACGCAGGGCGTCGGCGTACGTTTTCCGAGCGACGAGAAAAGTCGCGCCCTGCGCGCACGGATCGAGGAATCCCTCGGCACGTCGATCTCGTCGATCAAGCCCACCCAGACCATCTGACGCCGCGGCGCGTGCCGCGGCCGCGCCGGGCGCGGGCCGGCCGGGCGAATGCCAGGAAGCCATGCCGTGTTCGTCGACTCGCACTGCCATCTGAGCTCGCCGGAGCTTGCCGGCCGCATCCCGGAGATCCGCGAAGCGATGCGCCAGGCGAGCGTCGACCGCGCCCTGTGCATCTGCACGACGCTCGACGAGTTCGACCGCGTCCATTCCCTCGCGCTCGACAACGATGGCTTCTGGTGCAGCGCCGGCGTCCACCCCGACGAGGAAGACAGTCGCGAGCCGACGGTCGAAGGTCTTGCCGCGCTGACCCGGCTCGACAAGGTGGTGGCGATCGGCGAGACCGGCCTCGACTACTACCGGCTCGCCGGGCGCGACATCGCCGAGATGGAGTGGCAGCGCGAGCGATTCCGCGTCCACATCCGGGCGGCGCGGGCGAGCCGGCGCCCGCTCGTCATCCACACGCGAAGTGCGTCTGCCGATACCTTGCGCGTGCTTCGAGAAGAAGAGGGCGGCGAGGCCGGAGGGGTCTTCCACTGCTTCACCGAGACGGCGGAGGTGGCGCGGGCCGCGCTCGACCTGGGCTTCCACATCTCTTTTTCCGGCATCCTGACCTTCAAGAACGCCGGCGAGCTGCGCGAGGTCGCGGCCTACGTGCCGCTGGACCGCTGTTTGATCGAGACCGACAGTCCCTACCTCGCGCCGATGCCGTTTCGCGGCAAGGTGAACACGCCGGCGAACGTGCCGCTTGTGGCTCGCCAGCTCGCCGAGATCAAGGCGATGGCGATCGAGGAGATCGGTGCGGCGACTTCGCGCAATTTCGAGCAGCTCTTCCTGCGCAATGTTCCACGCTCTTCACCGATTGCTTGAGGAATGCTTCAGTGGAATGTTCGAGAAAAGGCTTTAAGTCTTCCTGGCAGATCATTGATATTCATAAGATTATTTATTGGCTTAGCGCCACGCTGACACTGCCTGTCAGCGTTTCGGCGACAACGCATTCCGCCTCACACCGGCTTTTGCGCCCGGCCTCGGCTTCCTACATTGGCAGTCCCCACCGACTGCCGAGAGGTCTCCGATGCAACCGAACGAAGAAGTCCAGAGCCCGGAAGTTCACAACCCCTTCGCGCTGATGACCTCTCCGGAGGCCGTGTTCGCGGCGCTGGAGCGTTCCGACCGCCTCGCGCGCCTCAAGAGCACCATCTGCCGGCCGCTCGACAAGCCGCGGCCTGAGAAGCCGCTGGTCGAGCTGCGTGCCTTCGACGAAGCGATCGAGTCGATCGAGGTGATAGACGACTCTTTCGGCGATCAAGCCTGACACCCGTCAGCGCGACAATGTATATTATGTAAACTAGTGACGGCATGCAGTGCAGCATGTCATCCCACGTCAGGCGCCCCTTCCGGCGTTGTTTCCGCCACGCAAACCCTGCTGACAAGCGAGAGGACGCGGCCTAGCATCGACAGGTTTGCTCTTGCGCCCATCGCAGTGCACCGCCGCGTTTTGGCCGGTGTGGAAAGGGAGATTTGCGATCCACCGATATCGGCGATCCCGACTACTTTCACAAAGTGGTCGATTGCCAATGGGCTTGCCCGGCCCACACCCCGGTCCCCGAATACATCCGCCTCATCGCGGCCGGCCGCTACACCGACGCGTACCTCGTCAACTGGGAATCGAACGTCTTTCCCGGAATCCTGGGCCGTACCTGTGACCGTCCCTGCGAGCCGGCGTGCCGGCGCGGCCGGGTCGAGGAAGCGCAGGCGGCCAAGCCCGAGCCGGTGGCGATCTGCCGGCTGAAGCGCGTCGCCGCCGACTTCAAGGACGACATCACCGAACACCTGCCGCGCATCGCCGCGCGCAACGGCAAGCGAATCGCCTGCGTCGGCGCCGGCCCGGCGTCGCTGACGGTCGCACGCGATCTCGCGCCGCTCGGCTACGAGGTCGTCGTCTTCGACGGCGACGCCCAGGCTGGCGGCATGATCCGCTCGCAGATCCCGCGGTTTCGCCTGCCCGAGGAAGTGATCGACGAGGAGACCGGCTACGTGCTGAAGCTCGGCGTCGACTTTCGCGGCGGAACGCGAATCGATTCGATGCGCGCCCTCCTCACCGAGAACTGGGACGCCGTCTTCGTCGGCTCGGGCGCGCCGCGCGGCCGCGATCTCGACATTCCGGGGCGCAAGGAGGCGGCGGCGCGCATCCACATCGGCATCGACTGGCTGTCGTCGGTCTCGTTCGGCCACGTGACGTCGATCGGCAAGCGCGTCATCGTCCTCGGTGGCGGCAACACGGCGATGGACTGCTGCCGCAGCTCGAAACGGCTCGGCGGCAGCGAAGTCAAGGTGATCGTGCGCTCGCCGTTCGAGGAGATGAAGGCGTCGCCGTGGGAAAAGGAAGACGCGATCCACGAAGGCATCCCGATCCTCGACTGCCTCGTGCCGAAGGCCTTCATCCACAGCGACGGCAAGCTCACCGGCATGAGCTTCGACATGGTGCGCGCGGTGCGCGACGCCAAGGGCAAGCGCCAGCTCGTCTCGACCGGCGAACCCGAGCAGGTCTTCCAGTGCGACGACGTTCTCGTCGCGGTCGGCCAGGAGAACGCGTTCCCCTGGATCGAGCGCGACACGGGTGTCGCCTTCGACGAATGGGGAATGCCGGTCCTCGACCCGACGACGCTGCAGTCGAGCCTGCCGCGCGTCTTCTTCGGCGGCGACGCCGCCCTCGGCCCGAAGAACATCATCTGGGCGGTCGCGCAAGGGCACGCGGCGGCGATCTCGATCGACAAGTTCCTCCACGGCGAAGATGTCCAGAAGCGCCCCGCCCCGGGCGTGACCCTCGTCTCGCAGAAGATGGGCATCCACGAGTGGAGCTACGACAACGACATCACGCCCGAGCTGCGCCACAAGGTGCCCTGGCGCGACGTCAACCAGTCGCTGCGCAACATCAAGGTCGAGGTCGAGCTCGGCTTCGACGTCGCGACCGCCTGGAAGGAAGCGCAGCGCTGCCTCAACTGCGACGTGCAGACCGTCTTCGCGACCAGCCAGTGCATCGAGTGCGACGCCTGCGTCGACATCTGCCCGACCGACTGCATCACCTTCACCGCCAACGGCGACGAGGCCGACCTGCGCACCCGCCTGCGCGCGCCGGCGCGCCACGCCGACCAGGCGCTCTACGTCTCCGACGCGCTGAAGACCGGCCGGGTGATGGTCAAGGATGAAGACGTCTGCCTGCACTGCGGCCTGTGCGCCGAGCGCTGCCCGACCGGCGCCTGGGACATGCAGAAGTTCACCGTCTCCCAGACGCGCGCGGGCAGTGGCTGCCGCAGCGCCGCACCCAAGAAGGTCCTCGCGCTGACATGACGAGCAACGTGAGGGCGGGCACGGCGCCCCGGATCGAAGCCGTCAACGATTTCGTCATCAAGTTCGCCAACGTCAACGGCTCGGGCTCGGCGTCGGCGAACGAGTTGTTCGCGCGCAGCCTGTTGCGCATGGGAGTGCCGGTCAGCCCGCGCAACATCTTCCCGTCGAACATCCAGGGGCTGCCGACCTGGTACGAGGTGCGCGTCAACGAGCATGGCTACCTGGCGCGGCGCGGCGGCGTCGACCTGATGGTGGCGATGAACCCGCAGACCTGGGAAAGCGACATCGCCGAGATCGAGCCCGGCGGCTACCTTCTCTACGACAGCTCCAAGCCGCTGCCGCCGGCGCGTTTCCGCGACGACATCTACGTCCTCGGCGTGCCTCTCACCGACCTCTGCGCGACGCGCTACACCGACCCGCGCGAGCGCCAGCTGCTGAAGAACATCGTCTACGTCGGTGTCCTCGCGGCGATGCTCGGCGTCGAGCCGGAAGTCATCGCGACCCTGCTCGGCGAGCAGTACAAGGGCAAGACCAAGCTGCTCCAGCCCAACCTCGACGCCTTCATGATGGGGCTGCACCACGGCAACGAGTACTTCGACGATGCCCTTGGCCTGAAGATCGAGCGCCGCGATGCGGTCGGCAAGCGAATTTTCATCGAAGGCAACGCCGCCGCCGCGCTCGGCTGCATCTACGGCGGCGCCACAGTGTGCGCGTGGTATCCGATCACGCCGAGCTCGTCGCTCGCCGAGGCGTTCCAGAAGTACTGCTCGAAGCTGCGCGTCGACAAGGCGACCGGCGCAAACAAGTTCGCGATCGTCCAGGCCGAAGACGAGATCGCCTCGATCGGCATCGTCGTCGGCGCGGGCTGGAACGGCGCGCGCGCGTTCACGACGACGTCGGGTCCGGGGGTTTCGCTGATGACCGAGTTCATCGGCCTGGCCTACTTCGCCGAGATCCCGGTGACGATCATCAACGTCCAGCGCGGCGGCCCGTCGACCGGGATGCCGACGCGCACCCAGCAGGCCGACCTCCTGAGCTGCGCCTACGCCTCGCACGGCGACACCAAGCACGTGCTGCTCTTCCCCGAGGATCCGCGCGAGTGCTTCGACTTCGCCGCAACCGCGCTCGATTTGGCCGACCGCCTGCAGACGCCGATCTTCGTCATGACCGACCTCGACATCGGCATGAACCATCGCCTCTGCGAGCCGCTCGTCTGGGACGACTCGCGCCGCTACGACCGCGGCAAGGTGATGAGCGAGGCCGAGCTCGAGGCCGGCAAGGACTTCGGCCGCTATCTCGACGTCGACGGCGACGGCATCCCCTATCGCACCCTGCCCGGCACGCACCCCAGCCGCGGCGCCTACTTCACGCGCGGCACGACGCGCGACGCCTACGCGCGCTACTCGGAGGCCGGCCCCGACTATCTCTACAACGTCACGCGCCTGCTCGAGAAGTTCGAGACCGCCAAGGAGCTCGTACCGCAGCCGGTCCTGCGCAAGGCGGCGCGCGAGACGCGCTTCGGCGTCATCTATTTCGGTTCGACCAGCCCGGCGATGGCCGAGGCGTTCGACACGCTGCAGGCCGACGGCGTCCACGTCGACACCCTGCGCGTCCGCGCCTTCCCGTTCAGCGCGGCGGTCGACCGCTTCGTCGCCGAGCACGAGACCGTGTTCATCGTCGAGCAGAACCGCGACGCCCAGCTGCGGATGATGCTCGTCAACGAGCAGGAGATCGATCCGGCCAAGCTCGAGCCGATCCTCCATTACGACGGCACGCCGATCACGGCGCGCTTCATCATCGAGGCGATCGCCGCGCGCGTGCGCGCCGACAACGTCGAGCCGATCGCCAAGAAGGGGCTTGCTGCATGAGCCCGAGCGCCGGGCCGCCCCAAGCCTGGCTCAACCCCCTCCGGGGGTCGGCCGCGTATTCCGCGGACGGAGGGCACCAATGACCTATCTCGAGAAGCCGCAGCTGCACCACCCGACCCTGCCGAGCAACAAGCTCGGCTTCACCCGCCGCGACTACGAAGGCAAGATCTCGACGCTGTGCGCGGGCTGCGGCCACGACTCGATCTCGGCCGCGCTCGTCCAGGCGTGCTGGGAGCTCGACATCGAGCCGCACCGGGTCGCCAAGCTCTCGGGGATCGGCTGCTCGTCGAAGACACCCGACTACTTCCTCGGCGCGTCGCACGGCTTCAACACCGTGCACGGCCGCATGCCCTCGGTGCTGACCGGCGCCAACCTCGCCAACCGCGACCTGCTCTACCTCGGCGTCAGCGGCGACGGCGACTCGGCGTCGATCGGCCTCGGCCAGTTCGCGCACGCCATGCGGCGCGGCGTCAACATGACCTACATCGTCGAGAACAATGGCGTCTACGGCCTCACCAAGGGCCAGTTCTCGGCCACCGCCGACCAGGGCAGCAAGAGCAAGAAAGGCGCCATCAACAGCGACACGGCGATCGACTTGGTCGCGATGGCGCTCCAGCTCGGCGCGAGCTACGTCGCGCGGAGCTTCTCAGGCGACAAGGAGCAGCTGGTGCCGCTGATCAAGGGCGCCCTCAGCCACCGGGGCGCGGCGCTCATCGACGTCATCAGCCCGTGCGTCGCCTTCAACAACCATCCGGGCAGCACGAAGAGCTACGACTACGTCCGGGCCCACAACGAGGCGGTCAACCGGCTCGACTTCATGCCCCACCGCGACGCCATCACCGCAATGTATTCGCCCGGCGAGGTGATCGAGGTGACGCAGCACGACGGCAGCGTCCTGCGGCTGCGCAAGCTCGCCGAAGGCTACGACCCGGGCGACCGGCTCGCGGCGATGAGCCACATCGCCACTTACGAGGCGCGCGGCGAGATCCTGACCGGCCTGCTCTACGTGCGCGCCGACGCCGAGGATCTGCACGGTCACCTCAACACCGTCGCCGTGCCGCTCAACCAGCTCGGCGAGCGCGAGCTCTGCCCCGGTGCCGCGGCGCTCGCCGCGATCAACGCCGAGCTCGTCTGAACGTCGAAGGTCGGGGGCTGCGCCTGCGCGCGCCGGCCCGGCGCGTCCGCAGGGACAGCGTCAGGCCCCCTCGCGCGACGCCTTCTTGCGCTCGTGCTCCTTCAGGTGGCGCTTCCTGATGCGGATCGACTTCGGCGTGATCTCGACCAGCTCGTCGTCGGCGATGAACTCGACCGCGTACTCGAGCGTGAGCTGGATCGGTGGCGTGATCTTGATCGCGTCCTCCTTCCCCGAGACGCGGAAGTTGGTGAGCTGCTTGCCGCGCACGGCGTTGACGACGATGTCGTTGTCGCGCGAGTGGATGCCAATCACCATGCCTTCGTAGAGCGGGTCGCCCGCCTTGACGAACATGCGGCCGCGGTCATCGAGCTTGCCGAGCGAATAGGTGACGGCCTCGCCGTCGTCCTGGCTGATCAGGACGCCGTTCTTGCGCCCTTCGATCTCGCCCTTGTATGGCTCGTAGCTGTCGAAGATGTTGCTGATCAGGCCGGTGCCGCGCGTCAGGTTGAGGAACTCGTTCTGGAAGCCGATCAGGCCGCGCGCCGGGATCTTGTAGTCGAGGCGAACGCGGCCCATGCCGTCGGACTCCATGTTGACGAGGTCGGCGCGGCGCTCGCCGAGCGCCTGCATGACCGCGCCCTGGTGCTGGTCCTCGACGTCGGCGGTGACGAACTCGATCGGCTCGAGCCGGACGTCGCCCTCGTGGTGGAAGACGACGCGCGGCTTCGAGACGGCGAGCTCGTAGCCTTCGCGGCGCATGTTCTCGAGCAGGATCGTCAGGTGCAGCTCGCCGCGGCCCATGACCTCGAAGATGCCGTCCTCGTCGGTGTCGCGAACGCGAAGCGCGACGTTCGACTGCAGCTCGCGATCGAGCCGGTCCCGGATCTGCCGGCTGGTGATGAACTTGCCTTCGCGGCCGGCGAGCGGCGAGTTGTTGACGCAGAAGTTCATGGTCAGCGTCGGCTCGTCGACGATGAGCATCGGCAGCGGCTTCGGGTCCTCGAGACTGGTCAGCGTGACGCCGACGCCGATGCCCTCGATGCCGTTGATGAGGACGATGTCGCCCGGCCCGGCCTCCGTCGCCTGCTGGCGCTCGAGGCCCTCGAACTTCAGCACCTGGTTGACGCGCGCCTTGATCGGCGTCGAGTCGGGGCCGGAGTAGACGGCGACGTCCTGCATCGGCTTGAGCGTGCCCTGGTTGATGCGGCCGATGCCGATCCGGCCGACGTAGGTCGAGTAGTCGAGCGAGCAGATCTGCAGCTGCAGCGGATCGTCTGGCGAGCCCTCGTGCGCCGGCACGTGCTGCAGGATGGCATCGAAGAGCGGCGCCAGGTCGGTGCCTATGGCGCCCTTCTCGAGCGTCGCCCAGCCGTTCAGGCCCGAGGCGAAGATGACCGGGAAGTCGAGCTGCGCCTCGCTCGCGCCGAGCTTGTCGAACAGGTCGAAGGTGGCGTTGACGACGTAGTCCTCGCGCGCGCCGGGCCGGTCGACCTTGTTGACGACGACGATCGGCTTGAGGCCGAGGGCGAGCGCCTTCTTGGTGACGAAGCGCGTCTGCGGCATCGGCCCTTCGACGGCGTCGACGAGCAGCAGCACCGAGTCGACCATCGACAGCACGCGCTCGACCTCGCCGCCGAAGTCGGCGTGGCCTGGTGTGTCGACGATGTTGATATGCGTGCCCTTCCACTCGACGGCGCAGTTCTTGGCCAGGATCGTGATGCCGCGCTCGCGCTCGAGGTCGTTCGAGTCCATCACCCGCTCGGCCACCTTCTCGTTGGCGCGGAAGGTGCCGCTCTGGCGCAGCAGCTGGTCGACCAGCGTCGTCTTGCCGTGGTCGACGTGGGCGATGATGGCGATGTTTCTGATCTGGCG
>JADGRJ010000198.1 GCA_017881025.1 Rhizobacter sp.
CCCGGCGCTGGTGGCCCGGTCCTACGATCGCTATCACGAGCGCTCGTACCGTTCGCCGACCCGCTGGGACCGCGACGGCGACGGCATTCCCAACCGCTACGACCGCCACGACGATCGGCGCCAGGACGGGCGCGGCGGTTCGCGCTGGTAGGCGAGCTCGGGCCGCATTCGAGACGCGGTCCGCGAACGCGGCGCTGCCCGGGCGGTCGCGGGGTGGCACGGGACGTGCACGCGTTGGTGCCGATGCACCCGCCGTTCGTCGATTCCGACTCCCGCCTTCCGGAGGACGCCCACCGCGAGGCGGTCATGCCCTCCCAATGGGGTCGCGTGCTGGCGGTGGCCATCGTCATCGCCATAGCGGCCTCCGCGGCAGCCCTGCTCGTGACCTGACGCGGCGAAGGCATCCGCGCGCGCAGCAGTTGACGCGCGTCAAGGCTCGACGGGTGGCCGAGGGCAACACTCGTCGTCAGCATTACCGCCAGGAAACAGCCATGTACCAGCGCATCCTCGTCCCCGTCGACGGCAGTGCGACCGCGGACCTGGGCCTCGACGAGGCCATTCGCCTCGCCAAGCTCACCGGGGCGCGCCTTCGCCTCGTTCATGTCGTCGATGGCGTGACCTTCGCGACCGGTCTGGAGCTGGCCACCGGCGACATCCTCGGCCTGCTGGTCGACGCCGGCGCGCAGATCCTGACCGCGGCCCGGGCGCGTGTCGAAGCGAGCGGCGTCGCGGTCGACACGTTCCTGCCGGAGGCGGGCAGCGGCCGAGCCTGCGACGTCGTCATTGCCCAGGCCAAGCTCTGGAACGCCGACCTCATCGTCATCGGCACGCACGGACGCCGGGGTGTCGGGCGCCTGTTCATCGGCAGCGATGCCGAGCAGATCGTCCGCACCGCGCCGGTGCCGGTGCTGCTGGTTCGACCCGAGGCAGCCAAGGCGGGTGCAGCGGCCGTCGGCCTCGGTGAGGCGGCCGCGTCAAGGGCCGACGCGCTCGCCGCCTGAGCGCCCCGCGGCCCCCGGGATGACCAGCGCAGAGCCCAGCCCGTTGGGCGCGGTCGGCCGGACGCGTTGGCGCAACGCGGTGGCTTCCGTTCGGCCGTATCGCGCGGCAGTCCTCGTCGCGGGCGCGCTCGTCGCCCTCGGTGTCTGGCTCGGGCCGCGACTGCTGCTCGGGCCGGAAGTGCCCGTGACGGCTGTCGTGCAGCGTGACTTCGTCAAGTCGGTGGTCGCGAGCGGCCATGTCGAAGCGCCGCATCGGGTGACGATCGGCGCGCAGATCGTCGGGGTCGTCCAGCGCGTTCCCGTGGCCGAAGGGCAGTCCGTCAGCGCAGGCCAGACCCTGGTCGAACTGGAGCGTTCGGAGGCCTTCGCCGCCGCCGCGGCCGCCGAGTTGGCGGTCACCCAGGCTCAAGCGCGCCTGCGCCAGTTGCGCGAAGTCCAGGCGCCGGTGGCCGAACAGACCGTGCGCCAGGCGCGTGTCAATGTCGACAACGCTCGCAAACAGTTGCTTCGTCAGGGCGATCTGTTCCGCCAAGGCTTCATCGGCCAGGCCGCGCTCGACAACGCGCAGCGCGACGTCGACCTGAGCGAAGCGCAGTTGCGCTCGGCGCAAAGCCAGTGGCGCAGCGCGGAGTCCGACGGCAGCGACTACGCGGTGGCGTCGAGCGCGCTCGCGCAGGCGCGCGCAGGCGCGGAAGCCGCGCGCTCTCGACTGGGCTACACGACGCTCATCGCGCCCGTCGCGGGGACGTTGATCGATCGTCAGGTCGAACCGGGCGACGTGGTTCAGCCCGGCAAGGCGCTGATGGTGCTGTCGCCTTCCGGCACCACGCAGGTCATCGTGCAGATCGACGAGAAGAACCTGCAGCTCCTGGCCCTCGGCCAACGCGCATGGATCTCCGCCGACGCCTATCCCGAGCAGCGGTTCGCGGCGATCGTGGCCTACATCAACCCCGGCGTCGACGCGCAGCGCGGCTCGGTCGAGGTGAAGCTCGACGTCACCGAGCCGCCGGCGTATCTGCGCCAGGACATGACGGTCTCGGTGGACATCGAGGTTGCCTCACGGGCTGGCGCCGTGCTCGTCCCGAACGACGCGGTGCGCGATGCCGACACCGCGCGGCCGTGGGTCGTCATGGTCGCCGACGGGCGGGCGCGCCGTCAGTACGTGCAGCTGGGGCTGCGCGGGACCGCCGTCAGCGAAGTGACCGAGGGTGCCGGCGCGGGCGAGCTGGTCGTCGCGAGCGCGCAGCCCGACGTCGCCGACGGCAGCCGCGTCCGCGCCCTCGTCGCCGCCACGAAGCCCTGAGCGCGGCGCGCGGCTCGCCCGGGTTCATCGCATGCGCTTGCTCCCGTTCGAGGCGATCCTGGCCTTGCGCTTCCTGCGCGAGGGCCGGCTGCAGACGATCTTCATCGTCAGCGGCGTCGCCATCGGCGTCGCCGTCATCGTCTTCATGTCGGCACTCCTGAGCGGCCTGCAGGCCAATTTCATCCGCCGGGTGCTGACGGCGCAACCCCACATCCAGCTGCTGCCGGCCAAGCAGGCCGCGCGCGTGCTGCGTCAGCCGGCGGATCGAGGGGAGGGGGCCGTGGACGACGCGATCGTCCAGGCGCCGCTGCAGCGGGTCAAGTCGATCGACCAATGGCAGTCGATCGTCGCCCAGATCCGCGCCTTGCCCGGCGTGATCACCGTGACGCCCGAGGCGGCGGGCTCGGCGCTCGTCGTTCGTGGCGACGCGAGCCGCGCGATCACGATGGTCGGCATCGAGCCCGAGCTCTATTTCCGGATCGTCGCGATCCCCGACAAGATCGTGCGCGGGACGACCCGGCTCACCGCGACCGACATGCTGATCGGCATCGAGCTGGCGAGCGATCTCGGCGTGAGCGTCGGCGACAAGCTTCGGGTCTCGTCGGCCGCTGGCGGCGACAACACGCTCACGGTGACCGGAATCTTCGACCTCGGCAACAAGGGAGCGAACCAGCGGACGACCTACGTCGCGCTGCACACGGCGCAAAGCCTCCTCGGCCTGGTCGGCGGCGTCTCGAGCATCGACATGACGCTTCACGACGTGTACGGCGCCGAGACGCTGGCGCGACGGATCACTGCCGCCACCGGCATCGAGGCCGACAGCTGGATCGCCAACAACGCGCAGTTCTTCACCGCGGTGCAGGCGCAGACCACGGCCAATACGACGATCCGATTCTTCGTCGGCCTGTCGGTGGCCTTCGGCATCGCCAGCGTTCTGGTGGTGTCGGTCGTGCAGAAGTCGCGCGAGATCGGCATCCTGCGGGCGATGGGAATATCGCGCGGCCAGATCCTGCGCATCTTCCTGATCCAGGGCGGGCTGCTCGGTCTCCTGGGCTCGCTCGCGGGCTCTGCGCTGGGGCTGGGGGCGCTGGTGCTATGGCTGCGTTATGCACGCAACGCCGACGGCACGCCGCTCTTCGGCCTGGTCATCGACCCGGGGCTGTTCGCGTTGGCCGTCGTGCTGGCGACGGCGACCGGGCTGGCGGCGGCCTTCGCGCCGGCGCTGCGCGCCGCGCGCCTCGACCCCGTGGTGGCGATCCGTGGCTGACGCGGTGGTCCGGATGGCCGGCGTGCGCAAGGTCTTCAACATCGGCTTGGCGTCGGAGACCGAAGTCCTGCACGGAATCGACCTGACGCTCGAAGCGGCCGAGTTCTGCGCCGTGATGGGTCCCTCCGGCTCCGGCAAGAGCACGCTGCTGAACATCGTCGGTCTGCTCGACAGGCCGACAGCCGGCGCGCTGCGCATTTGCGGCGAAGACACCGTCGGGCTCGACGACCGCGCGTTGACGAGGCTGCGCGGTCACAGCATCGGATTCATCTTTCAGTACCACCATCTGCTCTCTGGATTCACGGCGCTCGAGAACGTGATGATGCCGATGCTCGGCGCCGGCCATGTCGACGACCGCGAGATGGCGGACCGGGCGAATCGCCTGCTCGACGGCGTCGGCCTGACGCGCTGGCGCGACCATCTCGCCACCGACATGAGCGGTGGACAGCAGCAACGCGTTGCGGTCGCCCGCGCCTTGGCGATGAACCCACCGTTGATTCTCGCCGACGAGCCGACCGGCAATCTCGACACCAAGTCGGCTGAAGGCGTCTTCGATCTTCTGCGCGGGGTCAACCGGGCCAGCGGCACGGCGATCATGTTCGTCACTCACAACGCGGCGCTGGCAGCGCGTTGCGATCGCATCATCAACGTCGTCGACGGGGTGCTCGCCCCGCAGGGTGGAACCGTTTGACCTTCCGGCGCCGATGGCGGGATTCAACGTCTCGGGCCGGCCCTCGGGACCCGTCGCCGATGTGGGTGATGGCCGGCGCGGTCGCCGTCGCACATGGACTCTCCCCCTTTGAATAGCCCCCGGTCCGCCAACGCGACGCCGGCGCCATGGCGGGCCCTGCCCACGGGCATCTGGGCCTTGGGGTTCGCTTCGCTGTTCATGGACATCTCGTCGGAGCTGATCCACAGCCTGTTGCCGGTATTCATGGTTACGACCCTGGGCGCTTCCATGGTCACGGTCGGCATCGTCGAGGGCGTGGCCGAAGCCACCGCCGCCATCTTGAAGGTGTTCTCGGGCGCGCTCAGCGACTACCTCGGCAAACGCAAGGTCTTGATGGTTGTCGGCTATGCGCTCGCTGCGTTCACCAAACTGATCTTCCCGCTGGCCACTTCGATCGGCTGGGTCTTCACGGCACGTTTTGTCGACCGCGTTGGCAAAGGCATCCGCGATGCGCCGCGCGACGCGCTGGTGGCCGACCTCGCGCCGCCGCAGATGCGAGGCGCGGCCTACGGACTTCGCCAGGCGCTCGACTCGGTGGGTGCGTTGATCGGCCCGTTGCTGGCGGTGGCGCTCATGCTCTGGTTTGCCGACGATGTCAGAACGGCAATGTGGTTCGCGGTCGTGCCGGCTTTCATCACGGTGGCATTGCTGCTTGTCTATGTGCGCGAACCCGAGCGGGCGAATGCGGACGGCGCGCCCAAGGCACCGCTCACCGTTGCCGATGCCAAGCGCCTTCCGTTGCGTTACTGGCTCGTCGTAGCGGTGGGAGCTGTCTTTACGCTGGCGCGCTTCAGCGAAGCGTTTCTGCTGTTGCGCGCCCAGGACGTCGGGGTCGAGATAGGCTACGTCCCAGTCGTGATGGTCGTGATGAGCCTCTTCTACGCCGTGGCCGCCTATCCCGCCGGGGCCGCCGCCGACCGCGGCAGCCAGCGCACATTGTTGCTTCTCGGGCTGGCTCTGTTGATCGCTGCGGACCTCGTGCTTGCCTCTGCCGCATCGCCGCTGATCGTGTTCGCTGGCGCGGCGTTGTGGGGCTTGCACATGGCTCTTACCCAAGGCCTGCTGTCGAAACTCGTCGCGGACACCGCGCCCGCAGAGTTGCTCGGCACGGGTTTCGGACTGTTCAATCTTGCCAGTGGCGGCGCGCTGCTGCTGGCGAGTGTCATCGCGGGCTTGCTATGGAGCTCTTTCGGAGCGTCGGCCACGTTTCTCGCCGGTGCCGTGTTCGCGGCCGTGGCAGCCATCGGCTTGCTGGCCGCCGGACGACTCCACGGGCCGCGACTGCCAGCCTGATGGCGCGAGGGGGAGGTCTTGGGGAGGAAGCCGGGGCGAATCCGCCCACTTCGTGTCCTGGTCGACGCAATCGCGATCGGCGCGCCCGCGCCGACGCGCCCGCACCGGGCGTCGGAGCGATCATCGTCGCGGTGGACGATCGATCCGGGCTCGCCGAGGAACGCGCCTCGCTGCGCGAGCGTCTCCTCGACGTGCCGTGGGACGTGCCGCGGGCCGTCTGGTACGGGCGCCTCGCCGCGCTCGCCCTCGTCGCGATCTGGGGCACGAGCGTCCTGCTCGGCCGGATGACCGACCCGCCGACGCTGCTTCATCTCACGGTGATCCTCTTTCACGAGGCCGGCCACGTGTTCTTCATGCCGTTCGGCGAAGCGCTGCGCGTCGCTGGCGGCACGCTCGGCCAGCTGCTGATGCCGTTGATCTGCGCTGTTGCGCTGCATCGCCGCGGCGACAACTTCGGCGCCGCGATCTGCCTCGCCTGGATGGGCATGAGCCTGATGGACGCGTCGGTGTACGCCTACGACGCCGCCGATCCGGTGCTGCCCCTGATCGGGGGCGGCACCGGCAGCGACAGCTTTCACGACTTCGTCTTCCTGTTCGACCGCTACGGCCAGCTCGGCCATGCGCGCGGCTGGGCCCGGGCGATGAAGGCGCTCGGCGCGATCGGCGTCTTCGCGTCGCTCGCCTGGGCGGCGGTGCTGCTCTTTCTGCAAAGCGAGCATCTCGCCGAGCGATAGGCGACCGCCGTACCGAGCGGTTGACAAGCGCGTGCCGTATGAGACAGTGAACCGCGACTCCCGGCGCTGCCACGCCACCCCCCCGGTCCGAGGAGGCCCTCGCATGGACAAGCGTCACTTTCTTCTTGCCGGCGCCCTCGGCGCGGTCGTGTCGCCGCGGCTGGCTGCGGCGCCGTCGAGTGCTCGCACGGGCACCGGCCTCCTGACCCTCAGCGGAGCGATTGCGCGCAGCAACCGCGGCCCGCTCGACCCGGCGCTGGACCAGCTGCTGGTCAAGCACGGGCGAACGTTGGACAAGGCGTGGGATTTCGACGCCGCCATGCTGGCGCGGCTGCCGGCCGTGACGATCCAGCCGACGCTCGAGTACGACGCCAAGCCGCACAGGCTGAGCGGCCCGCTGCTCGCCTCGGTGGTCGGTGCCGCCGGCGTTGCCGCGAGCGCGCCCGTCGCGCTGACGCTGCGCGCGATCGACGGCTACGCCGTGGCGGTGAGCCTGGCCGACGCGAATCGCTATCGAATGATCGTGGCGACGACGCTCGACGGCACGGCGATGAGCCTCGGTGGCCTGGGCCCGCTCTGGGCCGTGTACGACGCCGACCGGATCGCCGACTTCGCGGACAAGCCCCTCAAGCAGCGCTTCGCGCTGTGTCCCTGGGGCCTGTACCACATCGAGGTGAAGACCGTCTGAGCCGAAGCCTTCCGACAGCGGTCACGCGGCGTGCCTGCCGTGGGCGCCAAGCGCGAGCCGGGAGATCGTCGGGGCGAGGAGGGTGATCATGCGCGGAGGGTTGCACACGTCGACGATCGGCTTGATCGCCGCCGCCATCGCCGCCGGAACGGGGCCGGCGATCTCTGCCACGGTCGACTGGACGGGCGGCACGAGCTTCTGGGACATCGTCACAAACTGGAGCTCGACTCCGAGCCTGCCCGGCGCTGCCGACGATGTCGTCATCAACGTCGCCGGCGTCCGGACGAGCACCCGCCGACGCTGCGCGGCGACGTCGTCGCTGTGGCTGCCGTGCCGGAGCCTGAGACCTACGTCCTGATGCTTGCCGGCTTGCTGGCGCTCGGACGCGTCGCACAGCGACGCCGACACCGCCGCGAGGTGTCACGAATGA
>JADGRJ010000199.1 GCA_017881025.1 Rhizobacter sp.
AGCTCGGGGTTATTAGTGAGTGGCTGAGCGGCTTGGTGCGCTTCGGTGCCTGGGAGCATTGCGTGTAGGTATGACGGATTTGTCGATGTGGAAGGTGCCGTACGACCCAACGCCCACAGCGCTTGAGCCAAAGAGAACAGCTTGCCCTGTCGTTGACGTCGATCACACTCCATAATCCACGCTCGATAATATCTCTTATGACTTCTTGGCTGGAAAATGGTGTCTTTAGCGAGCAAGATGTCAGTGGAACTCACGCTGTTTGAGGAGGGTGTGGTGCTGAATCGGCTCGGTCCTGATGAGGAGGCGCTCACGCCGCCATATCCGTGCCAGCTGGACGGTAGTCGGCGTCCTGGAGGTCCCGCAGCCGCTCGCGTAACCCGGATGCGCGGACGGCCGGACGTGCGACTGCCATGCGAACCGCTTCTTCTGTGCCGACGACGATGAGGTGCTGGCGGGCACGTGTCACGGCGGTGTAGAGCAGCTCACGGGTGAGAATGCGCGATGACGGTGGCGGGAGTACGATCGCGGCCGTCGCAAACTGCGACCCCTGGCTTTTGTGCACGGTCATTGCGTACACCGTCTCGACGGCGCCGAGCTGGTTGGGGCGCACGGTAGTCACGTCGCCGCGCTGCTCGAAGGCTGCTAGCACGCGCCCGTCTCTTGACGCGACGACGACGCCGGTGTCGCCGTTGAACAGGTTCAGGTCGTAGTCGTTGGCGGTGATCAGCAGCGGCCGGCCGGGGTAATCGCGGACGCGGCCACCGGCGGCGTCGATCTCGGAAGCGAGCCAGCGCTCAACGGTCGGCATCCAGGTCGACACGCCGTGCGGGCCGCGGCGGTGGGCGCATAGCATCCGGAACTCGCCGAGCGCCGCGAGCGCGGCGGGCGCGTCGCTGTCGCGCGCGGCGGCGATGACGGCTCGTCCGGCCGCGGTCGCTGCATCGCGTACCGGTGCCAGCGCGGCGTCGGCGCGGATCGCGTCGCCGTTCTCTGCGATCCAGGTGACCTCGCCGCCGGACGTGCGCAGCGCGTCGACCGTGCCCTCGGCGTCGCCGCGGCGCACCGCATCGGCGACCGCCGCGATCCCGCCGCCGAAGCGGTGCACGCGATCCAGGACGATGACGCTGTCGGCGAGCGCGACGGCGCGCTCACGGTCGGTTGTCGCCGGGCCGGCGATGTCGCCTAGCACTGCACCGGCCTCGATCGAGGAAAGCTGGTCAGGATCGCCGATCAGGATCAGCCGCGCGTCGTCGCCCAGCGCCTCGAGCAGCCGCACCATCAGCGTTAGCGACACCATCGAGGTCTCGTCGACGATCACGACGTCGTGCGGTAGGCGGTTGAGGTGGTTGTGGCGGAAGCGTCCATGGCTTGCGGGCCGCGAGCCGAGCAGCCGGTGCAACGTCCGCGGGCTGGTGGCCAGCAGGGCGGCTCGAGTCTCCGGATCGATATCGAGCCGGGTCGCCTGGTTGTGAACGGCCTCGCCTAGCCGCGCCGCTGCCTTGCCGGTCGGCGCGGCGAGCGCGATCACTGGGAGCGGGACGCCGGGCCCCTGCGCGCGCGCCTGCTCGACTAGCAGCGCGACGACGCACGCGACTGCTGTGGTCTTGCCGGTGCCTGGACCGCCGGCGATGACCGTGAGCCGCCGCCGCGCCGCGGCCTGCACCGCCGCTCGCGCCTGCGCGTCGCGCGCGTCGGGGTACAGCCGCTGCGCGCCGGCGGCCAGCTCGGCTTCGCCGCCGCCGCTGGGCGTGGCGGCCGCCAGCGCTCGCAGGCGGCTCGCGACTTCGCGCTCCTCGCGCCAGTAGCGGTCGAGATAGAGCCGGGCGCCGTCGAGGTGCAGCGGATGCGGCGGGTCAGTCACCAGCGTGCAGGCGGCGACGCGCGCGACCCAGTCGCCGGGCTCAGGCCAGTTGAGCTCTGCCAGGTCGACCGGCTCCTCGGTGTCGACAACGACCGTCCCGCGGATCGTGCCGAGGTCGACGAGGACGTGGCCCAGGCGGGGCGCGCGCACGCCGAGAGCGAGCGCCAGCAGGACCGCGGGGTCCTCGACGTCGCCCAGAGCGGCCAGACGCCGTGCCACCTGGACGTCGGCTGAGGACAGCACGCCCGCGTCGTTGAATGCGCGCAGCGGCTCGGGTGCGACGCGCGCGAGCCGGACGTCGTGCGGGTCGCGCTCGCGCAGCGATGTCATAGCGGGTTCCCCCGGTCCAGGACGTCGCTAAGCGCTGGCACCAGCGCGGCTGGCGGTCGCCACGCGAAGACGCCGCACGGCGTGCCGTCCACGCGTGGCGTGTCCGGTCCCGTCATGCCGCGCAGGAACAGATACAACAACGACAGGCGGTCGCGCTCAACGTCGTAGCCGGGCAGTCGCCAGCGCAGGTAGCGGTGCAGCGCCACGGCGTAGAACAACGCCTGTAGCGCGTAATGCGAGCGCTGCATCTCCTCAGCCAGCGCCTCGGGCCGGTGATGCCAGGCGGTCAGCGGCTCACCGGCTGCAGCCAGCCGGTTGGATTTGTAGTCCATGATCGCGTAGCCGCCGTCTATGCGGGCCACGAGGTCGATCGTGCCCGTCAGGTAGCCGCGCAGATTGGCCGTCAGCATGGGGTCGGCAAGGCGCTCGGCGTAGCCGCGCAGCGCGTCTTCTGCAGCGAGGCGCTCGCGTAGGACGGCGGCGATCGCCGCCAGCGTCAGCTCGCCGTCGGGCCGGTCGCCGCCGACCAGCGGCAGCTCGAATGTGAGCTCGGTGAGCCGGTCGGCGGCTGCGAGGTCCCGCAACCTGCGGTTGCCGACCAGCGGTCCAAGCGGCGTCTCGATCACGGCGCGCAGCCCGTCGACCAACGAGATGGGGTCGCCAATCTCGACCGTTCGGCGTCGCCGCGCGCTGGCGATGCGCGAGGACAGCTCGCTGGTCAGGTCGGCCGCGGCGAAGTCCGTCTCCTCGAAGACCTGGTGCAGCAAGGTGCCCACGCGCGTGCCCGCGGGCATGTCGGACAGCAACGACGGGACAGCCAGAAGTGCGGCCTGGTCGCCGGTGGCGTCGGTGAGCGGGAGCGGGTGGTGATCGGGCGCGTCGTCGGCGCCGGTCGCCTCCTCAAGCTCGCTGGCCACGCGCGCCTCGTAGGCGCCGGCGGTGATCGCGCTGTAGGACAGGCGGCGCCAGCGCGGGTCCAGTCGGCGGTCGAACGCCGCGGCCGCGAGGTCCGCGGCCCGCGGCTCCCGCGGCGACCAGCGCACGCCGCGTGCGATCAGCGCCCGCTCCAGCACGATGGCTTTAGGCGCCGCGGCGGCCAGGGCGGCGAAGCGGTCGCGCGTCTCGGTCGCGGCCTGGTCGGGGTCGCTCCGCCCGGCCGCAGCGGGGCCGCCGAACACCAGGCGTCCGAGCGCCGAGTCGCGGCTGTAGTAGGTGCTCGCCCACCAGATCACGGCCTGGTGCTTGGCGCGCGTCAGCGCGACGTAGGCCAGCCGCAGCTCCTCGCCGTGCTGTTCGTTGTGGTCCTGGGTGACGTGCTCGCGGTAGGCCGCGTTGCGCGGGTCCATCGCGACGTCGATCGTGCGCGCCTCGGCGTGCTGCGCATCGTGGTAGATCGCCGGCGCGGCCTCGTTGGAGATCCAGACCGGGTCCCACAGGTACGGGCAGTAGACCACCGGGAACTCGAGGCCCTTGCTGCGATGCACGGTCAGCACCTGCACGGCTTCCGCGTCGGACTCAAGGCGACGCACTCGGTCCTCGGCGCCGGCGTCGCGGTCGTCGGCGGCCATCCGCCGCCGCAGCCAGCCAGCCAGCGCGGTGATGCCCAACCGGCCGGCGACCGCCGCGGCGTGCAGCAGCTCGCCGAGCTGGCGCAGGTCGGTCAGCTCGCGCTCGCCGCCGAGCACCGACAGCAGCCGCTCGGCCAGGCGCTGCTGGACGCTCATGGTCTCCAGCAACGTCGCGACGCCGTTGCGGCGCAGGATCCCGGCCCAGGTGTGCAGCCGTTGCTGCAGCGCGTCCCACTCGTCGTCGGTCGCGCCCGCGACGTCGTCGGCCTCCCACCCCAGGAACAGCGTCAGCGCCGCAGCGCGCGCCCGCGGCAGCGACTCGGGACGCTCCAGCGCCTCGAGCAGCCGCAACCAGTCGCGCGCGGTCTCGGTCACGAACACGCTCCCGGCGCCGTTGACCACGGCCGGGACGCCGACCTCCTGCAGCGCGGCCTTCACCACCCGTGCCTGGTCGTTCTTGCGCACGAGCACCGCAACGTCGCCGGCGCCCAGCGGGCGGTGCTCAAGCGTCGGCGCGGCCGTGAGCAGGCCGGCGATGTCGGCCGCCGCGTCGCGCGCGATGTGCTCGCGCGCCGACGGCGCCGATGACCAGCCGGTCGGCGTGCGACGCACGTCGGGGTCTTGGCGCGCGAGGACGCGGACCCGGAGCGGGGTGGCCACCGGCGCGCCGTGCAGCCGCGGGGCGCGATTGGGTTCGGCGGCTTGCACTTGGCGGTAGACGATGTGCTCGTGGCCCAGGCGCGTGTCAGCGAAGAGCACGTCGTAGGCGTCGAGCAGGCGTTGGTCGCTGCGCCAGTTCGTGCGCAGCGTTGGCCGCGCGGTTGCGTGCTCGGCCGCATCGAGGTAGGCGTACACGTCAGCGCCCCGGAAGGCGTAGACGGCCTGCTTGGGGTCGCCGATCAGTACGAGCGTCGTACCCTCGTGCGCGAACGCCGTGCGCATGATCGCCCACTGGTCGGGGTCGGTGTCCTGGAACTCGTCGACGAGCGCGACGCGGTAGCGCGCGCGCAGCTGGACGGCGACCTCGGCGCCATGCGGGCCTTCGAGCATCGCACGCAGGCGCGTGACGAGGTCGTCGTAGGTCATCAGCGCCAGCGAGCGCTTGCGCCGATCCAGCTCGACACGGGTCGCCTGCGCGAGCGCACGGCGCAGCTCGGCGGCGCCGTCGAGGCTGGGGCCCACCGGCGCCAGCGGCGCGTTCGGGTTGCGGACCGCCGCAAGCGCTACTTCGCGCGCTTGCGCGCGCGGGAACAAGGGAGCGCGGTCCAGGAAGTCGTGGACGTACAGGTCGTCGACGACCTCGTCGATAAGGTCGCGCGCATCCTCGCTGAGGCTGTGGCCGCGATCGATGTCCCCGGCAACGCCGAACGAGCCCAGGACCTCCTGGCAGAAGCCGTGCGTTGTTGTGATCGTCGCGGCGTCGAAGTCGGCGATCGCGCGCACGAGGTGCTCGCGGCGCGCCTCGACCACCGCGCGCGTCCCGGTGGCCAGCATCCGCGCGAGCACGTCCTCGGCGCCCGCGGCCTCGCGGTTCGCGGCACCGTCGCCCGCCAGCGCGGCGTCGAGCGCGCGGCGTGCCGTCATGAGCCGCTGCCGGACGCGATCGCGAAGCTCGCCGGTCGCCAGCCGCGTGAACGTCACCAGCAGCAGCTGCTCGAGCGGGACGCCGTCGGCGACGTACCGCGTGGCTAACGCGGCGATCGTGTAGGTCTTGCCCGTGCCCGCGCTGGCCTCCAGCACCGTGACGCCGCGCGGCAGCGAACCGCAGATGTCGAACTCGCTGGTCGGCTCGACGGCACTCACCGGTCGATCACCTCCTCCACGGCGAGTAGCCCATCCCACAGACGGTGCGCATAGCGCTCCAGGCGAGAAGCGAACGCGTCGGCGAGCCAGTCCTCGTCCTCGCGCGGCGCCTCGGCGAACAGGTCCTCGAAGGCGCGGTCCGGACCGAGGACCCGCACGTGCTCCTCGTCGCGATCCTCGCGCGGGTGCCTGAACGCCGAGGGCCAAGCCTTCTCGGCGCGGCGACGCGCCGTGTGGGCCGGCGGCACGGCGAGCGCCGCGGAGGTCTCGCAGTACAGCGGCAGCGGCTCGCGCATACCGCGGTCATAGAGCTCGACGAGCCTGCCAAGCTCCTCCAGCGCCCAGCGCTGGCGTTCGTCAGCGGTCGCCAGCTGTGCCGGCGGCGCCAGCCGCGCAACGGTCACGCGCCGGGGGCGCGACACGCCCGCCCGCGCACGACCGACGGTCACCGCGGAGAACGTCCGCTCCGGGAACGCGGCCGTGAGCGCGAGCACGCGCGCCCAGGCGCCGAGGCGCTGCTGGGCGTTGACGCGCGAGAAGCCGACATGGCGCACGACGTCGCCGGCCAGGCCGGAGATCGTGCCCCGCACCAAACGGCCGCCATCGAGCGCGATCCGGACATCGACAGTCCGCTGCTCGGCGCCCAGATCGACGGCGTCGCGCGCCGCGTCCATGACCGTGTCGACGAACGACGCGATGTCGTGCAGGCGCTGCTCGCCGATGCGGCCGGGCGGCAGCGTGCCGCGGGCGCGCTCTGCGGCGCGGGCGCCAGCGGCGTCGGTGCCGCGCAGCTGCGTGGACAGCAGGCGGTCGCCGATCCCCCACTGCGCGAGATGGTCGAGCTCGAGCGGCAGCCCGTCGTCGATCTCCTCGGCGCGGACCGTAGCGCCGACCCCCAGACGCTGGCGCAGGAAGCCACGCACTGGATGACCGAGGAACGCGATCAGCTGCTCGAGCTCCACGAGCCACGCGTCGCCGGCGGGCGCGAGCGGCCCGCCCAGGAACGCGGCGCGCGACGCTCTATCGGACACCAGCGCGCGGGCCCCGCCCAGCGTGACGGCGTCGAAGCTCCACGGCGCGCCGTCCACCAGCGCGCCCGGCTTGAAGTTGATGGGGTCAAACGGCTGCAGCGGATGGCGCACGACGACCGTCGCGCCGCCGATGGTGATGCGGTCGATGACGTCCAGCAGCTCGGCGACCGGGACGGCGGGGGCGCGCTCGGCGTTCGTGCGCTCATCGTTGCCGGTGTAGGTAATGACTAGCCGGTCGGTCGCGGCCATCAGCGCATCGAGCAGGATCTGGCGATCCTCGGTGCGCGCGTCGCGGTCACCGACGCGCGGCTCGGCGAGCAGCAGGTCGTCGCCGTCGCGCGCCGAGCGGCGCGGGAAGACGGTATCGTCGAGGCCGAGCAGGCAGATGACCCGATGAGGGACGCTGCGCATCGGCTGCAGCGTGCACACGGTCAGGTGCCCGGTCCGGAAGTTCGCGCGCGTCGGGCGGCCCGCGAGGCGGCTCTCCAACAGCGCGGCGAAGTCAGCGACGTCGAGCGGCGCCACGCTGACGGCGTGCTCGCCGGTGGCCTCATCGACGATGTCGGCGAGCAGGCGCTGCAGCTCGGTGCGTTGCCAGGCGTCCCGCGCCGAGGCGGCGGTGAGCGCGTCGGCGGCGTCGGCCAGTGCGGTCGCCCACGCGTCGATGGCCCGGCGCTGCGCGAAGTCGGCGACGATCTCCTGCAGGCGGTCGAGGTACTCGGCAAAGCGGCCGGCGAGGTCGATTGAGGAGCTGTCGACGTCGTCGTAGGGGACCACGCCGTGCAGCAGCCGCGGCTCGTCCTCGGTCATCGCGACGCCCGTAAGCAGGCGGTCCAGCC
>JADGRJ010000200.1 GCA_017881025.1 Rhizobacter sp.
CGGCCGCAGGAAGCAGGACGACCTCGCCGCCGGCACCTGGTGGAAGTGGAAGATCGATCCGCTCAGCGTCGACTGCGTGCTCGTCTACGCGCAGGCCGGGCATGGCCGGCGCGCCAGCGTCTACACCGACTACACCTTCGCGGTCTGGAACCGCAGGCCCGCCGACGCCGCCGAGGCCGACGCCGCGATCGAAACGATCGGCCGGCGCGAGGCGCCCGTCGAAGGCGCGCTCCAGCTGGTCGCCTTCGCGAAGGCGTACTCGGGGCTCACCGACGAGGAGTTCAAGGTCGTCGACCGCGTCATCCGGTCGACGACGCTCGAGAAATTCGGCCCGGTGAGGAGCGTCAAGCCGAGCCTGGTGTTCGAGCTCGGCTTCGAGGGCATCAACCGCAGCGCGCGCCACAAGAGCGGCATCGCAGTGCGCTTCCCGCGCATGCTGCGAATCCGCGACGACAAGCCGCTGCACGAGGCCGACACGATGGCCGAGCTCGAGGCGCTGCTTGCACTCCAGCACGGCCCGGCGGCCGGAGAGGACTCAGACGTCGAGTCCGTCGCGGAGCTCTGAGGTCGCGCGCAAGGCGCCGACCTCGATGCCGTTCCAGTTGCGCAGCGTCACGTCGCTCAGGTGGCGCAGCACGTCGGCTTCCTCGTCGTCGAGGTCGACGAAGGCCTCGATCGCCGCCGCCATCGCGACCTCGGCGGCGCGCGCGGTGTTGCCGTCGTCGATCTTGATCGCGACGCCGAGGCCGCGCTCGGGAAACGACGCGCAGAACACTGCCTCCGCGCCGACCTTGCAGTAGACGCGCTCGCCGAGCGCAGCCATCACCGTCGTGTCGAAGCGGTCGTTGCCGGCGGCCATGAAGGGATGGCGCGCGACCGCCTTTCGGAGCCGCGTCGCCGCGCGCGCGTGCCCGGGGCGCAGGCCCGTGCCGGTGCCGACGCGCGCGAAGGCGAGGGCGAGGCGATCGAGCGGAATCGCGAAGGTCGGGATCGAGCAGCCGTCGATGCCGCGCGGCGCGCGGGCGAGGTCGTATCCGGTCGCCGCCTCGAGCGCTTCGGTGACGGCGCGCATGACGGGATGGCGCGGCGCGACGTAGTCCTTCGCGTACTGGCGCAAGTTGACGCCGTCGCAGAGCACGCAGGCCAGGCAGAGAAAGCCGGCGTGCTTGCCCGAGCAGTTGTTGTTGAGCGCGTTCGGCTCGCGCCCCGAAGCGGCGAGGGCGTAGGCGACCGGGCCGAGGCGCGGCCAGTGCGTTCCGCATTCGAGTGCGCTGAAGTCGAGCCCGGCCTTGGCGAGCATCCGCTCGACGACGGCGACGTGCTCGGGCTCGCCGTTGTGCGACGCGCAGGCGATCGCGAGCTCCTCGTCGTCGAGGGCGAGGCGATCGGCGGCGCCGCCCTCGACGAGCGGGATCGCCTGCAGCAGCTTGACGGCCGAGCGCGGGAAGACCGGCCGGTCGATGTCGCCGAGCGCGACCAGGCGCTTGCCGTCGGCGTCGAGCACGGCGACGGCGCCGCGATGCGCCGATTCGCGCGTGTCGCCGCGAATCGCTTCGACGAGGACCGGATTGATCGTGCGATCGGCAGCCATGACGCCAATGTAGCGGCAAGCGCGTCGGCCGGTATGCCGACGCGCCGGCGACAGTGCCGCGCCGTCGCGCCCACCACAATCGCCGCCAATGTCCCTCGCCGCCCTGGCCCTCGTCCTCGCCGCCGCGCTCCTGCACGCCTTGTGGAACGTGGTCGCCAAGAAGACCGGCGGCGACGCCCGCTTCGCGCTGATGGCGGCGCTCCTGCACGTCGTCATCTGGGCGCCGCTCGGCGTCTGGGCAGGCTGGGATGCGCTGCCGCGCTGGGGCCGCGTCGAGTGGGCGGTGCTGCTCGCGAGCGCGGTCGTCCACGTCGTCTACTTCACGACCCTGCTGCGCGGCTACCGGCTCGCCGACCTCACCGTCGTCTATCCGGTTGCGCGCGGCACCGGGCCGCTGCTCGCGTCGCTCGGCGCGATCGTCTGGCTCGGCGAGCGCATGAGCGTCGTCGCCGCGGCCGGCGTCGGCGGTGTCGCGGTCGGCGTCTTCTTCATCGCCGGCGGGCCGGCGCTGTGGGCGAAGGCGCACGACCCGCTGCAGCGCCGGCGCGTCCGCGCCGGGCTCCTCTGGGGCGGGCTCACCGGCGCGCTCATCGCCGGCTACACGCTGATCGACGGCTATGCGGTCAAGGTGCTGCTGATCTCGCCGATCCTGGTGGACTACGTCGGCAACCTGCTCCGCGTTCCCTTCCTCCTGCCGGCGGCGCTGCGCGACCGCGGCGGGTTCGCCGAGCTCTGGCGCGCCCAGTGGCGCTCGGCGCTCGTCGTCGCCGTCCTGGGACCGCTCGGCTACGTGCTCGTGCTCTACGCCGTCCAGCTCGCGCCGATCAGCCACGTCGCGCCGGCGCGCGAGGTCTCGATGCTGTTCGCGGCGCTCATCGGCGGGCGCCTGCTCGGCGAGGCCGACCGCGCGACCCGCCTCGTCGGCGCGGCGTGCATCGCCGGCGGCGTCGCCGCGCTCGCGCTCGGATGAACGACGCCATGCTCCTGGCCGGCATCGACTTCAGCTGCAACCCGTCGCGGAAGAAGCCGATCACGGTCGCGACCGGCCGGCTCGACGCTGCGCGGCTCGCGCTCGACGACGTCGCCGAGCTGACGACGCTGGCCGCCTTCGAGACGTGGCTGCGCGCGCCGGGCCCCTGGCTCGGCGGCTTCGACTTTCCGTTCGGCCTGCCGCGCGCCTTCGTCGACGCGAACGCGTTCGGCGCGACCGCCGCCGAGGTGATCGCGAGCGTGCGCGCGCGCTGCGCGACGCGGATGGCGTGGCGCGCCTTCATCGACGCGTGGGGCAACGCGCAGCCGGCGGGCGCGCGCCTGCTGCACCGGCGCACCGACGCCGCCGGCGCGGTGACGTCGACGAGCCCGATGCAGACGCGCTACGTGCCGGTCGGCCTGATGTACTACGAAGGCCTCGGCCGGCTCATCGACGCCGGCGTGACGCTGCCCGGCCTGGCGCACTCCGGCGATCCGGCGCGGGTCGCGCTCGAGGCGTATCCGCGCCGGCTCGCGCACGCGCTCGTCGCGCGGCGCTCGTACAAGAACAGCGACGAGGACGATCGCCGCGCGACGCGCGAGGCGATCGTCGCCGGCCTCGAAGCGGGCGCCGACCGCTTCGGCTTCGCGCTCGCGTGCGACCCGGCGTTGCGCGCTTCGCTGATCGCCGATGCGAGCGGCGATCGCCTCGACGCCGTGCTCTGCCTCGTCCAGGCCGCGGTCGCGTCGCGCCGGCCGCGCTACGGCCTGCCGGCCGACGTCGATCCGGTCGAGGGCTGGATCGCCTCGGACTGAGCCGCCTTCGCTGCGTTCCGATCGAGGGATTCACCGCAAGGCCGCGCCCGTCGCGCTCGTGCACACTGCGACCGTGAGCGGCGATCCCCTTCGACTGCACGTTCCCGAGCCGACCGGACGCTCGGGCCAGCGCACCGACTTCTCGTACCTGCACCTCGCGCCCGCGGGCGCCGTGGCGCGGCCGCCGGTCGACATCGCGCCGGTCGAGACGAGCGGCCTGGCCTACACGCTGGTGCGCGTCCTCGACGACGAAGGCCGGGCGGTCGGCCCGTGGGCACCGCAGATCAGCACCGAGCGGCTGCGCGCCGGCCTGCGCGCGATGATGAAGACGCGCGCCTTCGACGCCCGCATGCTGATCGCGCAGCGGCAGAAGAAGATCTCGTTCTACATGCAGTGCCTCGGCGAGGAGGCGGTCGCGGTCGCGCACGCGCTCGCGCTCGATCCCGGCGACATGAACTTCCCGACCTATCGCCAGCAGGGCCTGCTGCTCGCGCGCGACGACGTCTCGATGGTCGAGCTGATGTGCCAGCTGCTCAGCAACCAGCGCGATCCGCTCAAGGGGCGCCAGCTGCCGGTGATGTATTCGTACAAGCGCGCTGGTTTCTTCACCATCTCGGGCAACCTCGCGACCCAGTACATCCAGGCGGTCGGCTGGGCGATGGCGTCGGCGATCAAGGGCGACACCCGGATCGCCTCGGCCTGGATCGGCGACGGCGCGACCGCAGAGTCCGACTTCCACACCGCGCTCACCTTCGCCCACGTCTACCGCGCGCCGGTGATCCTCAACGTCGTCAACAACCAGTGGGCGATCTCGACCTTCCAGTCGATCGCCGGCGGCGAGGCGACGACCTTCGCGGCGCGCGGCGTCGGCTGCGGCATCGCCTCGCTGCGCGTCGACGGCAACGACTTCCTCGCCGTCTACGCGGCGAGCGCCTGGGCCGCCGAGCGCGCCCGCAGCAACCTCGGGCCGACGCTGATCGAGTGGGTCACTTACCGCGCCGGCGCGCATTCGACCTCCGACGATCCGTCGCGCTACCGCCCCGGCGACGACGCGCAGCACTATCCGCTCGGCGATCCGATCGCGCGCCTGAAGAAGCACCTTATCGGCCTCGGCACCTGGTCGGAGGAAGAGCACGAGCAGACGGCGAAGGCGCTCGACGCCGAGGTGAGCGCGGCGCTCAAGGAGGCGACCCAGTACGGGTCCCTGCTCGACGGCCACACGCCGCCGCTGGCGACGATGTTCGAGGACGTCTACAAGGACATGCCGCCGCACCTGCAGGATCAGCTGCGCCAGGCCGAGGGCCACTGAGCATGGCCAGCATGACCATGATCCAGGCGCTGCGCTCGGCGATGGACGTGATGCTCGCGCGCGACGACAACGTCGTCATCTACGGCCAGGACGTCGGCTACTTCGGCGGCGTCTTCCGCTGCACCGACGGCCTGCAGGCCAAGTACGGCAAGACGCGCGTGTTCGACGCGCCGATCTCCGAGGGCGGCATCGTCGGCTCGGCGATCGGCATGGCGGCGTACGGCCTGCGCCCCGTGGTCGAGGTCCAGTTCGCCGACTACTTCTATCCGGCGTCGGACCAGATCGTCTCGGAGGCCGCGCGCCTGCGTTATCGCTCGGCGGGCGACTTCACCGCGCCGATCACGATCCGCATGCCGTGCGGCGGCGGCATCTACGGCGGGCAGACGCACAGCCAGAGCCCGGAGGCGCTGTTCACCCACGTCTGCGGCGTGCGCACGGTGATGCCGAGCAATCCGTACGACGCCAAAGGCTTGCTGATCGCCTCGATCGAGAACGACGACCCGGTTCTCTTCCTCGAGCCCAAGCGCCTCTACAACGGCCCATTCGACGGCCACCACGGCAAGCCGGTCGTGCCATGGTCGGCGCACCCGATGGGCGAAGTGCCCGAGGGCCACTACACGGTGCCGCTCGAATCGGCGGCGGTCCTTCGCGCCGGCGCCGACGTCACGGTGCTGACCTACGGGACGATGGTGTTCGTGTGCGAGGCGGCGGCGCGCGAGACCGGCATCGATGCCGAGATCGTCGACCTGAGGAGCCTCTGGCCGCTCGACCTGGCCGCGATCGTCGCCTCGGTCAAGAAGACGCGCCGCTGCGTCGTCGTCCACGAGGCGACGCGCACCAGCGGCTTCGGCGCCGAGCTCGTCGCCCTCGTGCAGGAGCATTGCTTCTATCACCTCGAGGCGCCGATCGAGCGCGTCACCGGCTGGGACACGCCTTATCCGCACGCGCTCGAGTGGGCGTACTTCCCCGGGCCCGATCGCGTCGCTGCGGCGCTGAAGCGAGTGCTGGAGCCGTAGCATGAAGCTGCCATGCTCACTTCGTTCGCTGCCCCGCGAGGGGGCGCGTCAGTCCCTTGGGGCGGCCCGAAGGGACTGACGTGGGCGTTCACGTGATCCGCGTCCCCGACCTCGGCGAAGGCATCGCCGAGGTCGAGCTGGTCGTGTGGCACGTCGCGCCCGGCGACACGATCGCCGAGGATCAGGCGCTCGCCGACGTGATGACCGACAAGGCCTCGGTCGAGATCCCGTCACCGGTCGCCGGCAAGGTGCTGGCGCTGGGCGGCGAGGTCGGGCAGATGCTCGCGGTCGGATCGGAGCTGATCCGCATCGAGGTCGAGGACACGGCCGAGGCGAGGGCGCAACACGAGCCACCCGCTGCGGCCGAGCGGCCCGTGCCTCCGGCAGTGCCGGCGCCCGCCACGTCCGCGGCTGCGCCGCCGCGAGCGCCGCCGACGCCGTCGAAGGCACCTGCGGCGCCGGCCCCGGCATCGAAGGCACCGCCATCGACCAGCGCTGCGCCGGCGCAGCGGCCGATCGCTTCGCCTGCGGTTCGCGCCCGCGCCTGGGAGCTCGGCGTCGACCTGCGCGATGTCGGCGCCACCGGGACGGCCGGCCGCATCGTGCAGGCCGACCTCGACGCTCACGTCGCGCGCGGCGGCGTGCGGACCAAGCCGCCCTCGGCGCCGCGCGCCGCGGCCGGCGCCGGCGCCACGCACGAAGTGAAGATCGTCGGCCTGCGCCGCAAGATCGCGCAGAAGATGCAGGAATCGAAGCGCCGCATCCCGCACTACACCTACGTCGAGGAAGTCGACGTCACCGAGCTCGAGACCTTGCGCGCCCGGCTGAACGAGAAGTGGGGTGCGGAGCGCGGCCACCTCACCCTCCTCGCGTTCCTGGTCCGCGCGGTCGTGCTCGCGGTACGCGAGTTCCCGATGGTCAACGCGCGCTTCGACGACGAGGCTGGCGTGCTGACGCGCCACGACGCCGTTCACGTCGGCATCGCCACGCAGACGCCCGCGGGCCTCGTCGTTCCGGTGGTGCGCGATGCACAGGCCAACGACCTCTGGGCGAACGGCGCCGAGATTGCGCGCCTCGCCGACGCGGCGCGCAGCGGCAAGGCGGTTCGCGACGAGCTCTCCGGCTCGACGATCACGATCACGAGCCTGGGCCGGCTCGGCGGCATCGTCACGACGCCGGTGATCAACCATCCCGAGGTCGCGATCGTCGGCGTCAACAAGATCTCGGCACGACCGGTGATCCGCGATGGCGCAGTCGTGGCGCGCCAGCTGATGAACCTGTCGTCGTCGTTCGACCATCGCGTCGTCGACGGCGCCGACGCCGCGGCCTTCATCCAGTCCGTGCGGCGCTACGTCGAGCAGCCGGCGATGCTCTTCGTCGAGTAGGCGGCCGCGCGGCCTGCACGACGCGGCAGCTGTCGGCCCGCCACCACGGCGGGTGGCTCGGTAACGCGGCGGTAACGGGTCGAGGCTATCTTGGCCGCGACGGCGCCGATGCCGCCATCCCGGGAGGGGCGATCGTGAAGTGCAACACCATGCTCATGCTGGCGGCGCTGATGCCGTTCGCAACACTGGCGGCCGAGCGCGCGATCGTCGTGCCGGCGAAGGTTCAGATGTCGTGGGAGTTCGTCACGCCCGGGACGGGCGCGCGCCTGCGGCCCCACCTCGGCGTCGGCTTCTGGCAGCGCGCCAGCGGTGCCAAGCCGGGCGTCGGCGCGAA
>JADGRJ010000201.1 GCA_017881025.1 Rhizobacter sp.
GATCAGCATTGAACCCATCGAAGACCGGCGAGCGGGTCGCGGCGTCGCCGGGCGGGCGGCTGCCTGGCTGGCACTCTGCGTCGCCGCCTGCTCGGGGCCGTCGGCGGATCGCGCGCCTGGCGAAGGCGGCGACTCGCGCCGCGCTGCCACGGCTCCTGCCGCGGCGCCGCTCGCGCCCGCCGTCGCGGCCGCGCCGGCCGGCGGATCGCGGCGCCCGCTGCCGGCACCGAAGTCAGGCCGCAACTGGGGCGAGGTGCGCCAGCAGGCGGCCGAGCGCCTGGTCGCCGCCAACCCGGACATCACCTACCTGGGCCGGGTCCCGGATCAGCTGCTCGCCATCCCGGTGCTCGAGGTCGAGCTCTACGGCGACGGCAGCGTTCGCCGCATCGAGGTCCTGCGCGAGCCGCGCCAGGCCCGGGAGACGCTGCAGATCGCCGTCGAAGCGGTGCGGCGCGCCGCGCCGTTCGGCGACGTCTCGCGCCTGCCGAAGCCGTGGAAATTCGTCGAGACCTTCCTCTTCGACGACGACCGCAAGTTCAAGCCGCGCACCCTCGATCGATGAGGAGAACTGCCCGCCGAAGCCGATCGGGTGGGGTTCGGCACAATCCCGCGATGTTCTTCAACCTGCCGACGCTCCTCACCTGGGCGCGCATCGTCGCGATCCCGCTCGTCGTCGGCGTCTACTACACCGGGCTTGCGGTCGAGACGCAGAACATCGTCGGCACCGCGCTCTTCATCCTCTTCGCGCTCACCGACTGGGCCGACGGCTGGTTGGCGCGCAAGCTCAGGTTGACGTCGTCGTTCGGCGCTTTCCTCGACCCGGTCGCCGACAAGTTCCTCGTTACCGCGGCGCTCCTGGTGCTCGTCCACCTCGGCCGGCTGCACGCCTTCATCGCCCTCGTCATCATCGGTCGCGAGATCGCGATCTCGGCGCTGCGCGAGTGGATGGCGCAGATCGGCGCGTCGCGCAGCGTCGCCGTCCACATGCTCGGCAAGGTGAAGACGTTCGTGCAGATGATCGCGATTCCGTTCCTGCTCTACCACGGTACGCTGTTCGGGCTGATCGACACCCAGCTCTGGGGCACGGTCCTCATCGTCGTCTCGGCGGTGCTGACGATCTGGTCGATGGTCTACTACCTGCAGAAGGCCCTGCCGGAAATCCGCGCCCGTGTCCGTTGACCGGCCCGGCTTCGTGCGGGCGATGCCGTGGCTCTTCGTCCTCATCTGGTCGACCGGCTTCGTCGTCGCCCGCCTGGCGATGCCGCACGCGCCGCCGTTCGGCTTCCTGACGCTTCGCTTCGCGCTCTCGGCGGCATGCTTCGTCATCTGGATCGTCGTCGTCGGGGCCAAATGGCCGAAAGGGCGGTGGCAGTGGTTCCACCTCGCCGTCGCCGGCTTGCTGATGCAGGCGGCCTACCTCGGTGGCGTCTGGGCGGCGGTGAAGTCGGGGCTGGGCGCCGGAACGGCCGCGCTCCTGGTCGGCCTGCAGCCGGTTCTGACGGCGCTCTGGCTGACGCGCAGCGTCCAGTCGCGCGGCGTGTCGTCGGTGGCGGCGCGCCAGTGGCTCGGCCTCTTCCTCGGCTTCGCCGGCATCGGCCTGGTCGTCTGGAAAAAGCTCGGCGGCGAGGTGACCCCGGCGAACCTGGCGATGGCGACGGTCGCGCTGCTCGGCATCACGATCGGCACGCTCTACCAGAAGCGCTTCCTCGTGCCGTGCGACGTCCGCACGGCGAGCACGGTGCAGATGGTCGCTGCCTTCTTCGTCTGCCTGCCGCTCGCCCTGCTCGAGAGCGAACCGATGGACTGGCACCCCAACCTGATCCTCGCGATGGCCTGGTCGGTCGGCATCCTCACCCTCGGCGGCAGCTCGTTGCTGTACCTTCTCATCCAGCGCGGCGAAGCGACCGCCGTGACGAGCCTGCTCTACCTGGTGCCGCCCTGCACCGCGCTGATGGCGTGGGCGCTGTTCGGCGAGTCGCTCACGCTGCTCATGATGGTGGGGGTGGCATTGACCGTGATCGGCGTGGCCCTGGTCGTTCGCCGGCCGACGAAGTGAAGGAGAGACCGACATGAAGAAGACGCACCGCATCGCCGCCATCGCCGGCGACGGCATCGGCACCGAGACCCTGCCCGAGGGGCTGCGCGTGCTCGAGGCAGCGGCGACCCGGTTCGGCATCGAGCTGGCGGTCGACCGCTTCGACTTCGCCTCGTGGAACTACTACGAACGCCACGGCAGCATGCTTCCCGACGACTGGAAGGAGCGCATCGGCGGCCACGACGCGATCTTCTTCGGCGCCGTCGGCTGGCCGGCGAAGATCCCCGACCACGTCTCGCTCTGGGGGTCGCTGCTCAAGTTCAGGCGCGACTTCGACCTCTACGTCAACCTCCGGCCGGCGCGCCTGATGCCGGGCGTGCGCTCGCCGCTCGCCGGGCTGGCGCCGGGCGACATCGACATGATGATCGTGCGCGAGAACACCGAGGGCGAGTACTCGAGCATCGGCGGGCGGATGTTCGAGGGCACCGAGCGCGAGGTCGTCGTCCAGGAAACGGTGATGTCGAAGGTCGGCATCGACCGCGTCCTCGAGTACGCGTTCGAGCTGGCGCAGTCGCGGCCGAAGAAGCACCTCACCTCGGCGACCAAGTCGAACGGCATCGCGATCACCATGCCTTACTGGGACGAGCGGGTCGAGGCGATGGCCAAGCGCTATCCCGACGTGCGCGTCGACCGCTATCACATCGACATCCTCGCCGCCCACTTCGTGCAGCGACCGCAGATCTTCGACACCGTCGTCGCGAGCAACCTGTTCGGCGACATCCTGAGCGACCTCGGCCCGGCGTGCACCGGGACGATCGGCATCGCCCCGTCGGCCAACATCAACCCTGCGCGCGTCCATCCGTCGCTGTTCGAGCCGGTGCACGGCTCTGCTCCCGACATCGCCGGCCAGGGGATTGCCAACCCGATCGGCCAGATCTGGTCGGGCGCGCTGATGCTCGATTTCCTGGGCCACCGCGAGGCACATGACGCGATCATCGCCGCGATCGAAGCCGTTCTCGACCCGGGCTCGGGAGGCCCGAAAACGCGCGATCTCGGCGGCAGCGCGACCACCTCGGACCTGGGCCGCGCCGTCGCCGACGCGCTCGCTTCGGCGAGCGCTGCATCGCGTTAGGCGGGCTGTCAAGCATCTATTGCACGAGCGGTGAAGGAATTCCTTTGTCCGCGCGCAAATAGAATCCCATACCCTGCTTGACACTGCAGATTCGCAACGCTGTAATCGTTTCGCCCCGACGAGCACCTGCAGCCGCCGCGCGACGCACCGCCGAATTCATCCGAGACAGCTTCCTGAGGGGGAAACTTTTGTGAACAAATCCGAACTGATCGAGCACATCGCCAGGCAGGCAGACATCTCGAAGGCCGCGGCGTCGCGCGCCCTCGAGGCCATGATCGGTGGCGTCAAGACGAGCCTGAAGAAGAACAACGCTGTATCGCTTGTCGGCTTCGGAACCTTCAGCGTCGGCAAGCGCGCCGCGCGTAGCGGCCGCAACCCGCGCACCGGCGCGGCGATCAAGATCAAGGCCGCGAAGGTGCCCAAGTTTCGCGCCGGCAAGGCGCTCAAGGACGCGCTCAACTGATTCCGTGCGCCCGGCGCGGCGCGGGTGCTTAGCTCAGCTGGTAGAGCGGCGCCCTTACAAGGCGTAGGTCGGGGGTTCGAGCCCCTCAGCACCCACCATCCCGTGCCCGCGCCCTGCGGCCCTGCGCACCCGCTCGGCTAGAATTCCGGCCTCTTCGACGAAAGGCGAACCGCGGTTCGCCTTTCTTGCATCTGCGCACTCCGATGTTCGATTTCTTCCGCCGCCACACGCGCACGCTGCAGTTCCTGCTCGTGCTGCTCGTCTTTCCGTCGTTCGTCTTCTTCGGCATCCAGGGCTACAGCCGCTTCGCCGGCGGCGACCTGCAGACCGTCGCCAAGGTCGCCGGCCAGCCGGTGACGCAGGCCGAGCTCGACGCCGCGCTGCGCGAGCGCGTCGAGCGCGCGCGGCGGCAGATGCCGAGCCTCGACCCGAAGATGTTCGAGACGCCGGAGATGAGGAGCCTCGCGCTCGACGGCGTGATCCGCGACCGCCTGACCCTGGTCGCGGCGGACAAGCTGCACCTCGGCGTGCCCGACGAGCGCCTGGAACGGGCGTTCAAGACCGATCCGGAATACGCGCCGCTGCGCAATCCCGACGGCAGCGTCAACCGCGACACGCTGACGGCGCTCGGCATGTCATCGGAGGCCTTCGCCGAGCGTCTGCGCCAGGACCTTTCGCGCCGCCAGGTGATGCAGCCCCTCGGCAACTCGGCGATCGCGCCTGCCGCGGCGGCGTCGGCGGCGCTCGAGGCGATGTACCAGCAGCGCGAGGTGCAGGTCGAGCGCTTCGACGCCAAGGACCAGCTCGCCAAGGTCACGCCGAGCGACGCCGAGGTCGACGCGTACTACAAGGATCCTGCGCATGCCGCCCAGTTCCAGGCGCCCGAGCAGGCGTCGGTCGAGTACGTCACCCTCGACCTCGACGCGGTCAAGAAGAACATCGCCGTCTCCGACGACGAGCTGCGCAAGTACTACGCCGAGAACGAGAAGCGTTACACCGCGCCCGAGGAGCGCCGCGCCAGCCACATCCTCGTCAAGGCCGACAAGGACGCGCCGAAGGCCGAGCGCGACAAGGCGCGCGCCAAGGCCGAGGGCCTGCTCGCCGAGGTGCGCAAGAACCCGCAGTCGTTCGCCGAGGTCGCGCGCAAGAACTCCGACGACGAAGGTTCGGCGGCCAAGGGCGGCGACCTCGACTTCTTCGGCCGCGGCGCGATGGTCAAGCCCTTCGAGGACGCAGCGTTCGGCCTGAAGCCGGGCGAGACGAGCGGCGTCGTCGAGAGCGACTTCGGCTATCACGTCATCCAGGTGACGGGCGCGCGCGGCGGCGAGAAGAAGAGCTTCGACTCGGTGCGCGCGGCGATCGAGAGCGAAGTCAAGAACCAGCTCGTGCAGAAGAAGTTCGCCGACGCCGCGGTGGAGTTCGGCGACATCGTCTACGAGCAGGCCGACAGCCTCAAGCCCGCCGCCGACAAGTGGAAGCTCGAGATCCGCACGGCGCAGCGCGTCGCGCGCAGCCCGTCCCCCGGCGCGAGCGGCGCGCTCGCCAACCCGCGCTTCCTCGAGGCGCTCTTCAGCGGCGAGGTGACTCGCGACAAGCGCAACACGAAGGCGATCGACGTCGGCTCGAACCATCTCGCCGCCGGCCGCGTCGTCCAGTACGTGCCGGCGCACCAGCTGCCGTTTGCCGAAGTGAAGGACAGGGTCCGCCAGCAGCTCGCGGCGACGCAGGCGGCGGCGCTCGCGGCCAAGCTCGGCGCGGAGCGGCTCGCGAAGGCGCGCGCGGCCCCGACCGAGCCTTTCGCGGGCGATACCGTCGTCGTCTCGCGCGCCCAGCCGCGCGACCTGCCGCGGCCGCTGCTCGACGCGATCCTGAAGGCGCCGTTGGCGAAGCTGCCGGCGTTCCTCGGCGTGTCGCTCGGCGACCAGGGCTACGCCGTCGTCAGGATCATCAAGACAGCGGGGCGCGATCCCGTCGTCGCCGATCCGGCCAAGGCCATGGCACAGTACGCCCAGGTTTGGGCCGAGGCCGAGGCGCAGGCGTACTACGCCGCGTTGAAGACGCGCTTCAAGGTGAGCATCAGCGAGTCGGCGACCGCGCCGCGCGATGCCGCGAGCGAGCCTCGCTAGAGCGCCCGCTCGCTATAATTCGCCCTTCGGCGGTGGCTGTAGCTCAGTTGGTAGAGTCCAGGATTGTGATTCCTGTTGTCGTGGGTTCGAGCCCCATCAGCCACCCCAACAAATCAACAACTTAGCGAGCACCGGGCTTCCGTTTTGGAATATTCGGCCGTGATTTTGGAATATTCCTCGGCCCTAAGCCGAGGGTGCACCGGCCGAAATCGCTAGATCGCCGCTCGCTTCACCTCGCGACTACGGTCGTAGATTCCCGCAGTCGTCGCCGGGTTCTTGTGCAGGTCGGGCAGGGCGCCTCGCTGGCGCTTATGTTCTGTGGCATAGAACGCCCGCAGGTCGTGGAAGGTGAACCGCTGAGCCGGGGTCAAGATCCCCTCGGCCATGGCGGCCGTCATGATGCGGTGCCACAACGTCTTGAAGCCGCTCTCGGTGTAGGCGTTGCCGTCGCGTGTCGGGAAGACGTACAGGCAGTCGGGATCCCGCGTGGCCGCGAGTTCGTCCAGCACCTGACCCAGAGCCGGGCTGATTGCGACGACGTCGACCACCTCGCCGCGTTTCCTGCCGCGCTGTTTGGCCCGCTTCGTCCGTATCTGGCCGGCGGCGCGATCGACTTGCGGCCAGGCCAGGTCGAGGAACTCGACCTTCCGGCTGCCTCCTAGCGATGCATAGCGGGCCGCCAGGGCGACGATCCGACGCTGAGGGGACTGCTTCATGGCCCATTCGACGAACGTCGCCAGGAGGTCGGGCTGAGGGGCTTCCGTGCGCGGCTCCTCGACGTTCGGCCGTACCAGCCGCGCGGGGTTGTCGGTGCACAGGCCCAGATCGATGCCATGGAAGAACAGATTCGAGAGAAGCGCCTTCTCGTGGTTGGCCCGGGAGGGGGCCGAGGCACGCTCAACGCGCATGTAACGGGCGATGTCCGTCGATCGCAACGAGCCAATGAGGCATTTCCCGAGGATCGGGCCGATCTCTTCCCAGCACTGCTCGTAGTCCGTCCGGGTAGCGGGCGCCAGTCGAACGAAACGTGGCGAAACCTTGTACTTGTCCCAGACCCACCGGAGGCTGCCGGCGTCGGGCGCCTTGCCCTCGAGGTCGAGCACCCGCCGGATCGCCTCTTGGCGGTCTCTGCCGAGAGGGATCGGCTTGCCTTGGACGGGGTGGTAGCGGTAGCTGGTCACCGTCTTCCCGACGATTGCCTCCATCCGAGGGAGCAACCCCATGCCTGAAATCCGCTCGCGCCTGCGCCCCATGTCACGCCGCCTTCGTCCAGTTAGGTCGCGGAACATTCTGCGCCTCGCGCTGGGACGTGCCGGCTGTCACTGCCAGGTAGTGCGAGCGCTCGAGGACGATGCGGCCGCTCAGCGGCGAACGTCTCGCGCGCGTGAAGCCGCGCGCATGCAACTCGTGCAGTTGCTTGTCGGCACGCACGTAGCCGCCAGCAAGGGCGCGTATTTCGCCCTCGTCGAGCAGGATCGTCGGCAGCGCTTGGGTCATTTGTTCCTCATCCAGCCTCTTTCGCGCCGGATCGGAACTGGGCAACTTACGCGCCCTTTGGTGCTCCGGCCGCGACCAGATTTGGCGGAATTTAAGCGCCTCTGTCAGGCGCCGCGGTAACTTGAGCCCTTGACTCGGCCGCGAGGCG
>JADGRJ010000202.1 GCA_017881025.1 Rhizobacter sp.
CGCTCGTTGCGTGCCACGGGCACGCGGCCTCGCGCGCGCCTTGCCCGGCGGCCGGCAGCGCACCTGCGCGAGCCCTCCCATAGCGTTAACAGGCCCTAGAACGGGCCGGCCATGCCGCAGCCGGTCCGCGCGTTCCACATCTTCGGTGACCAGTTCACCGAGCTCGACGCCTTGCCCGGGGCGCTCCCCGGCACCGGCTACCTCTGGATCGCGACCACCCGCTCGGCGTTCGAAGCGGCGCTCCCCGAGGTCCAGGCGAAGCTGCAGGCGTGGACCGGCGCACAGCTGTTCGACCTGCACGTCCTCGACCTGCTCAACAAGCAGCGGCCCTCGACCTTCGACTACACGTCGGCGTACGACCTGCTCGTCTTCAGGCGGCTCGCCGCCGGCGCGATCGCCGCCGTCGACGACGACGGCCCGCCGTCGAAGGGCCGGCAGGACGCGATCGACCTGATCGACACCAGCCCGGTCGGCTTCGCCGTCTTCGATCGCGTCCTGCTCACCGTCCACCCGACCGACTGCCAGGTCCGCGAGTTCTTCGCCAACCGGCTGCAGAACCAGGTCTCGAGCGTCGAGGGCCGCGCCGGCGCGCGCATGCCGACCAGTCCCGCCGACCTGATGCTGCGCATGGTCAACTACATGGTCGACAGCTACCTCGAGCTGCGCCGCCTCCTCACCAAGCAGCTCGGCGAGTTGCAGGAGCAGCTCTTCGGCGTGCGCGGCGCGCCCGGCGGCTGGCGCCTCCTCCTCGATTCGCGCAACGCCCTGCACCTGCTCGAGGACACCTGCGAAGACCAGCGCGCGGCGATCACCGAGTGGATCGACGCGCTCGAGGAGTGGCCCGAGGAGACCGCCGAGGCGCCGCGGCGCGAGCGCGAGCAGCTGCGCGTGCGCTCGCGCGACGTCCTCGAGCACATCGAGCGCGTCCTCTCGCACGTGCGCCGCCTCGAGGCGTCGTCCGAGGCCGCCGTGCAGATGCATTTTTCGGAGCAGAGCAACCGGACCAACGCGATCATGCGGATGCTGACGACGCTGACCGCGATCTTCCTGCCCCTCAACCTCGTGACCGGCTTCTTCGGCATGAACTTCGAGGGACTGCCGCTGATCCACAGCCCGACCGGTTTCTGGATCATCTTCCTGGTCATGCTCGCGCTCGGCGTCGGCATGAGCATCTTCTTCTGGCGCAAACGCTACCTGGGTCGCTCCTGAACGCAGTCTCCCCGAATCAATTCGCCTTCAGTCGCCAGCAGTACGGGCTGCTCGTCTTCCTCACGATCGTCTGGGGCCTCAACTGGCCGGTGATGAAGCTCGGCGTCACCGGCTATCCGCCGCTCGGCTTTCGCGCCCTGTCGATGTGGCTCGGCCTGCCGGTGCTGTGGGCGGTGCTGCGCCTGCAGCGCGTCTCGTTCGTGATCCGGCGCGACGACTGGCCCGAGCTCGCCAAGCTGTCGATCAACAACATGATCATCTGGCACGTGCTGGCGATCCTCGCTGTGCAGGCACTGTCGTCGGGGCGCGCGGCGATCCTCGGCTACACGATGCCGATCTTCTCGGCGATCTACAGCGTCGTCGTCCTCGGCGAGCGGCTTCGGCCGCGCCATGTCGCCGGCATCGTCGCTGCCGCGATCGGCGTCTCGCTCCTGCTCTGGCACGAGTTCGCGACGATCGCCGGCAAGCCGCTCGCCGCGATCGGCATGCTCGTCGCCGCGGCGGTCTGGGCGGTCGGCACGCAACAGATGCGGCGCACGACGATCGCCGCGCCGACGCTCGCGATCGTCTTCTGGATGACGCTGTCGTCGACGCTCGTGATGACGACGGCGACCGTGCTGTTCGAGCGCGACCGCTGGGCCGTGCCGGGCACGGTCACCCTCGCCGCCGTCGCCTACAACGCCGTCCTCATCTTCGGCTTGGCGCAGCCGGTCTGGCTGATCCTGGCGCGCGCGTTGCCGCCGATCGCGTCGAGCATGTCGGTGATGATGATCCCGGTGCTCGGCACCGTCATCGGCGCGCTCTGGCTCGGCGAGGCGCTGCACTGGCAGGACGGCGCCGCGATCGTCCTCGTCCTGCTCGCGATCGCCTCGGTGATGTGGCCGACGCGCGTACCGGCGCCGGCGCGTCCGGCCGAGGTCGGCAACCTCTGACGCGGCGGCTCAGCCCGCGTAGGGATCGGCGAAGCCGAGGCCGACCAGGATCTCGCTCTCGCGCGCTTCCATCCGCTTCGCGTCGATGCGGCGCTCGTGGTCGAAGCCCCGCGCGTGCAGCGTGCCGTGGACGATCAGGTGCGCGTAGCGGGCGACGAGCGCGATGCCCTGCGCCGCCGCCTCGGCCTCGACGACCGGCGCGCAGAGGACGAGGTCGGCGCTCAGCGTCGGCGCGTCGGCGTAAGGAAAGGTCAGCACGTTGGTCGCGTGGTCCTGGCCGCGGAAGTCGCGGTTGAGGGCGAGGCCTTCGTCGGCGTCGACGATGCGCACCGCGATCTCGGCCGGCACGGCGAGCGCGGCACGGATCCAGCGCGCGACGTCGGCGCGGCCGATCGCGCCGCGATGGCGCGCGTCGGCGAACTGGAGCGAGAGGCGCAACGCCGGCCGGGCGCGCCGCGCCGCGCGCGGCGACGGATCAGCGACCTTTGGCGTCGGCCGCGTCATACGCCTCGACGATGCGCGCGACGAGCGGATGGCGGACGACGTCGGCCGACGTGAAGCGCGTCGTCGCGATCCCCTTGACGTCGCGCAGCACCTTCTCCGCGTCGATCAGCCCCGAGGTCGATCCCTTCGGCAGGTCGACCTGGCTGGTGTCGCCGGTGACGACGGCCTTCGCGCCGAAGCCGATCCGGGTCAGGAACATCTTCATCTGCTCGGGCGTCGTGTTCTGCGCCTCGTCGAGGATGACGAAGGCGTGGTTGAGCGTGCGCCCGCGCATGAAGGCGAGCGGCGCGACCTCGAGCGTTCCCTTCTCGAACGCCTTGCCGACGCGCTCGAGCCCCATCAGCTCGTAGAGCGCGTCGTAGAGCGGGCGCAGGTAGGGATCGACCTTCTGCGCCAGGTCGCCGGGCAGGAAGCCGAGCCGCTCGCCGGCCTCGACCGCCGGCCGGGTGAGGATGACGCGCTGCACGGCGTTGCGCTCGAGTGCGTCGACGGCGCAGGCGACGGCGAGGTAGGTCTTGCCGGTGCCGGCCGGGCCGATGCCGAAGGTGATGTCGTGGCAGAGGATGTTCTTCAGGTACTGGACCTGGTTCGGCGTGCGTCCGGCGAGATCGGCGCGCCGCGTGCGCAGGCGCAAGTCGACCTCCGGCCGCTCCGTCGCGCCGTCTGGGGCGGCCGTGCCGTCGCGGCCGGCGTCGTCGTTCATCGCCTCGAGGATCGCGAGCTCGAGCTCCTCGGCGCCGATCGGCCGCACGGCACGGCCGTAGAGCTGCTGCAGCAGGAGCACGGCGCGCTCGGCGTGCCCCTTCGCGCCCTCGACCTGGAACGATTCGTTGCGGCGCTGGATCTTGACGTCGAACGCCGCCGCGATCGTCCGCAGGTGCTCGTCGAAGCTGCCGGCGAGGTTGGCCAGGCGGGTGTTGTCGGGCGGGATGAAGGCGTGGCGAAGGATCACGTGTGCGGGCGCGGCCGAGGCGGACGGCGATTGTCGCCGCAACCCGCACCCCGATAATCGCGCTCCATGATCGGCCGCCTCACCGGAATCCTCGCTGCCAAGACGCCGCCGCAAGTCCTCGTCGACGTCGGCGGTGTCGGCTACGAGGTCGACGTGCCGATGTCGAGCTTCTACAACCTGCCGGCGCTCGGCGAGCGCGTCACGCTGCTCACCCACTTCGTCGTCCGCGAGGACGCCCAGGTGCTGTTCGGCTTCCTCAGCCACGAGGAGCGATCGACCTTTCGCCTCCTCGTCAAGATCTCGGGCGTCGGCCCGCGCACGGCGCTGTCGATCCTCTCGGGCCTCTCGGTCGACGAGCTGGCGCGCGCGGTGAGCCTCCAGGAGAGCGGCCGGCTCGTCAAGGTGCCCGGCATCGGCAAGAAGACCGCCGAGCGGCTGCTGCTCGAGCTCAAGGGCAAGCTCGGCGATGCCGTCGCCGCGCCGGCGAGCGCGACGTCGAGCGCGCAGGCCGACATCCTGCAGGCGCTGGTCGCGCTCGGCTACAGCGACCGCGAGGCGAGCGCAACCTTGAAGACGCTGCCGGCCGACATCGAGGTCGCCGCCGGCATCAAGCTCGCGCTGCGCGCGCTCGCGAAGTGACGGACAACCGGCGCCCGTCGTCCTGAGCGCAGCGAAGGATCGCCCGCCTCAGTGCATGTGGCCTTCGTGCATGCGGCCTTCGGCCGCCGCGCCACCGGGCTTCGGCTGACCGACGATCACCTTGACCTCGACCTTGCCGGCGCGCTCGAACTCGAGCGTCATCGGAAAGCTCGCGTCTTCCTTGAGCGGCTCCTTCAGGCCGATCAGCATCAGGTGCAGGCCCGCGCCGGGCTTCATCTGCACCTTCGCCTTCGGCGCCAGGGCGATGCCGTCGATCTCGCGCATCCGCATGACGCCCTGGGCGTCGACGCTCATCGTGTGGATCTCGATGCGCGCCGCGACCGGCGTGCCGGCGCGGACGAGGCGGTCGGCGACGGCGCCCTTGTTCTCGATCGAGGCCAGGTAGGCCGCGCCGTTCGGCGCACCCGGGATCGACGGCATCGCGAACGGGTGGCCGATGGCGATGTCGCCGACTTTCGCGCCGTGCGCCGCGGCGGCGAACGCGACGGCGCAGAGCGCTCCGGCGAGCGCCGCGGGCGCGAGTCGATGAAAGCGGATGGAGCGGATGGTCATGGTCGGGTCTCCGGATCGGTTCGAGCGGCGCGGCCTACAGGTCGAAGCGCAGCTCGGCGTGATAGGTGCGCAGCGGGTACGGGTGGAACGCCCAGTAGCGGTCGTTGTTGAGGTTGTCGATGCCAAGCGCAGCGCGCCAGTTGCGGTCGAAGCGGTATTGAAGGCGAACGTCGGCGACCAGGAACCGGCTGAAGCCGGTGAAGGCGAAGCCGTTCGGGTCGGAGTTGTCGAGCTGGCCGTATTGTCGGCCCGAGTAGCGAACGCCGAAGCTGCCGGACCAGCGCTCGTCGGGGGAATAGGTCGCGAGGAAGCTGGCGCGCCACAGCGGCACGCGCGGTTGCCACTTGCCGGCGCTGGCCGGGAATTTGTCGTTGCGCGTCGTCCGCGAATCGGCATAGGTGATGCTGCCGCCGGCGTCGAGCCCCTTGACGAGCATGCCGCTCGCCTGCCCCGCGACCTCGAGGCCGGTGGTGCGAACGCGATCGACGTTCTGGATCGTCGCCACCGTGCCGCCTGCCGTCAGATCGATCTGCGAGTAAAGCGCATCGTGCGTTTCCTCGTGGAACAGCGTCGCGCGCAGGGTCGCGTCGGCGAAGCTCCGCTCGGCGGTGAGCTCGCCGGTCCACGACTTCTCCGGCTTCAGGGTCGGGTCGTTGTTGACGATCGCGCCGGCGGCGATCGAGCCCTGGAACAGCTCGCTCACGGTCGGGTTGCGGACGGCGCGGCCGGCCGAGGCGCGCAGCAGCCAGGCGTCGCTCGCCTGCCAGGCCAGCGCGGCCTTCGGCGAGACCGTCCATTCCGAGCGCGGCGCGAAGGTCCGGGTCGTCGTGGCGTCGGCGAGCGAGCCGTCGTCGGCGCGCCAGTGCTCGAGGCGGGCGCCGAGCACCGCGCGCCATCGTGGCGCCATGCGCCAGGCGTCCTGCGCCCAGACGCTGGCGAGCGAGGTATGGCCCGCGAAGGCGGAAAACAGCGCCGCCGGCGCGCCGGCCGACCACTCCGGCGTGTCGAAGACGCTGGTGCGCAGCCTGAACGCGTCGCGCTGCACGCCGGCCTCGACGACGTGCTCGCCGTCCGGTCCTTGCGGCCGCCAGATCCCTTTCAGGGCCAGCGTCGACCAGCCGGTGCCGTGCTGGTCGGTGATGCGGCCGGCGCCCGCGCCCGCGTTCGGCACCGCGACTTCGGGCACTTGCGCGCGGACGATGTCGTGCGCGAAGACGAACGCGCTTGCCGCCGCTTCCCAGTCCCAGGTGCCGAGCGAATGCGACTTCAGCGCGAGGCCCTGCATGACGTGCTCCATGGCCGTCGTCGTGCGCGCGAAGTCGCTCGACAGCAGGGTGTAGGCGCGGCCGTCGACGTTGATCTGGCGCGCGGTCGCGCCGCTCGTGACGACGTTGCCGCCCGAGTCGCGCAGGAACGAGTCGACGTCGCGGTCGGCGTCGTTGCGCCACCAGCCGAGCGTGTACGACACGCGCAGCGTCGGCGTGACGTCGTAGGCGAGCTTCAGCTTGGCGTGGTCCTGCAGCGTGTGCGTCTGACCGGTCGTGCCGAGGACGACGCCGTCGACGTTTCTCGGATTGCGGTCCGTGACCGCGCCGGTCACCGGCGTCCCCGCCGCGCTCGTCGCCGCGGCAAGGTTCTTGACAACGAAGCCGATCGGCTGGGCGTCGCCGGCGAGCCGGTTCGCGTCGATCCACCACGCGAACGCGCCGGCGCGGCTGCCGATCGACGCGCTGCCTGCGCCGCCCGAGAAGCGGTCGTCGGTGCGATAGAGGTGGTAGCGCTGCGTGAAGCCCTGCAGCTTGGCGTGCGCTTCCAGGCGGGTCGGCATGCGCGTCACGTAGTCGACGATCGCGCCCGCCGAGTTGCCCGGGTAGGCCGCCGAGAACGGCCCGTAGAGCACGTCGACGCGCTCGATCTCCTCGGGCGTGACGAGCGCCCAGCGCGGCGTGAAGCCGGCGCCGTTGCCGAGCAGGTTCGAGAGCAGGATGCCGTCGGCGTAGACGAGCGAGCGCGCGCTGTTGCCGGTGCCCGAGGCGCGCGTCGCCAGCACGGCGTGGTCGTAGTCGCCGATGTAGCGCTTGCGCACCGTCAGGCTCGGCAGGTACTTGAGCGCGTCCTCGGCATCGGTCGCGTTGATGCTCTTCTGAACCTGCTCGCCGGTGATGCTCTCGATCGTCGTCGGGATCTCGATCGGCATCGTCGTCGGCCGCGCTGCGGTGACGGTGACGCGCTCGAGCTCGGCGGCGACGGGCGCGGGCGCGTCGGCGGCGCGGGCGGCCGGCATGGCGGCGAGCAGCGCGCAGGTCGCGCACGCGTGGCGTCGGCGGCCGCGCGCGGGCAAAGGGGATGACATGGCTTCCTCCATGGCCGACGCGAGCGCGAGCGCGCTCCGTCGATAGATGGGCGTGCGCGCCGACGCGTTCCCGAGCGGACGTCAGCGCGAGGACGGCGACCGTGCGGTCAGGCGGAAGCGGGCGGGCCGTGCTGGAGCTGCGCCGCCCAGCGCGCGACCGGGTCGACGGCCGGCGCGGCGCTCGAATGGCCGACGCGCACGAGCGCGAGCGCCGCCGGCGCCGCGACG
>JADGRJ010000203.1 GCA_017881025.1 Rhizobacter sp.
TCGCCGTCGACGAGCAGCTCGTTCGCACCGCCCGGCTGCAGGACGGCAGCGCGCTCGGTGCGGCGAACGGCGTCTACGGCGATCCGCGCCGGGCGAGCGCGGCGGCCGGCCGTGCCGGCGTCGACCTGATCGTCGCGCGAACGCGCGACGCGATCCAGCGCGAGGTGGCCCGCCATTGAGCGTGTCGTCGCGACGCCGCCCAGGGCGTTGATGATGTGGTGATCTTCCCGGAGCCTCTGAATTGAAACCGACTTCCTCTTTCCGACGCGGCGCCTGCGTCGCTGTGCTCGCCCTGGCGACGTTTGAAGGCGGCGCGCAAACCGCGGCCGTCGCGCCGCGCGCCGTGGCGCCGGCCGCGTCCGCGCCGGCCGCGATCGACACGGTTCCCGGCATGGCGCCGGTGACCGACCGCGCCAACCTCTACGGCGACGCCGGAGCAGGCAAGCTGAGCGAGGCCGTTCGCGGTGCGCTGGCGCGCGTCTACGTTCCCAACCTGCGTTCGAACGACGTCTACGTGATCGATCCCGAGACCTTCAAGGTCGTCGACCGCTTCCGCGTCGGCCTCAATCCGCAGCACGTCGTTCCGGCGTGGGACCTGAAGACGCTCTGGGTCGCCAACAACGCCGAGAACACGACCAAGGGCAGCCTGACGCCGATCGATCCGAAGACCGGCAAGCCCGGCAAGCCGATCACCGTCGACGACCCCTACAACATGTACTTCACGCCCGACGGCAAGGAGGCGATCGTCGTCGCCGAGGCGTACGAGCGCCTCGACTTCCGCGACCCGCAGACGATGGCGCTGAAGTCGTCGCTGGCGACGCCGGACTGCAAGGGAATCAACCACGCCGACTTCTCGATCGACGGCCGCTTCGCGATCTTCACCTGCGAGTTCGGCGGCATGCTGGTCAAGATCGACCTGGTCGGCCGCAAGGTGCTCGGCTACCTGAAGCTGTCGACCGGCAAGATGCCGCAGGACATCCGCGTCTCGCCCGACGGCCGGGTCTTCTACGTCGCCGACATGATGGCCGACGGCGTGTTCCTCGTCGATGGAGCGAGCTTCAAGGAGATCGGCTTCGTCAAGACCGGAAAGGGGACGCACGGTCTGTACCCGAGCCGCGACGGGAAGAAGCTCTACGTCACCAACCGCGGCTCGAACAAGATCCACGGCGCCGAGCACGGCATGGGCAGCGTCTCGGTCCTCGACTTCGCGACCCGCACCGTCGACGTGACTTGGCCGATCCCGGGCGGCGGCAGCCCCGACATGGGCAACGTCAGCGCCGACGGCAAGTGGCTGTGGCTGTCGGGCCGCTACGACAACGTCGTCTACGCGTTCGACACGGCGACCGGCGCGGTCAAGATCATTCCGGTCGGCCTCGAGCCGCACGGCCTGACCGTGTGGCCGCAGCCGGGCCGCTACTCGCTCGGCCACACCGGCAACATGCGCTGAGCGCCTGCCACGCGCGGGCGCCGCGGCGGCGCCCGAGTTCAACCGGTGGTGTCGACGAGCGCGGCGATGGCGGCGTCGACGCCGAGGCCGCAGGCGATTCCCTGAACGCGCATCGCCGCTTCGACGCCGGCGAGGCAACCGAGGATCATCGCCTCGTTCATGTCGCCGAGGTGGCCGATGCGAAAGACCCGGCCCGAGAGCGGGCCGAGGCCGCCGGCGACCGCGACCTGGAAGCGCTCGCGCGCGACCGTGCGCAAGGCCTCGGGATCGATGCCGGGCGAGACCTCGATCGCCGTCACCGACACCGATCGCGCCGCCGGCATCTGCGTGAAGAGGCGCAGCGCGCCGCCTTCGCCCCAGCACGCGACGGCCGCATGGACGGCGCGCGCTAGCCGGGCGTGGCGCGCCTGCACGTTGGCGAGGCCTTCGGTGGCGATCAGGCCGAGCGCGGCCTCGAGCCCGGCCATGTGGGCGAGCGGCGGCGTGCCGCAGAACTTGCGGTACGACATGTCGCTCTGCCGGCGCTGCCAGTCCCAGTAGAAGCGCGGCGTCGGGTTGGCGCGCGCGACGGCCATCGCCCGCTCGTCGGCGGCGACGAAAGCCAGCCCCGGGTGGACCATCAGGCCTTTCTGCGACGCACCGATGGCGACGTTCGCGCCGAGCGCGTCCATCGCGAACGGCGCCGCGGCGAGCGAGGCGACGACGTCGACGACGAAGAGCGCCGGGTGCTTGGCGGCGTCGATCGCGCGCCGGATCGCGGCGAGGTCGCAGGTCGTTCCGCTCGCGGTGTCGGTGTGGACGACGAAGACCGCGCCGATGCGGTGCGCAGCGTCGTCGCGCAGGGCCGCCTCGACGGCGGCCGGATCGATCGGGAAGCCTTCGCGGTAGGGCGTTCGCACGGCGACGCCGCCGAACGCCTCCACCTGCTCGGCCCAGCCGTCGGAGAAATGGCCGGTGCCCGGCACCAGCACCGCCGCGCCCGGCGCGACCAGGTTGGCGATCACCGCTTCCCAGCCGCCGTGGCCGTTGGCGGCATAGAAGAAGACCTCGGCGCGCTCGGTCTGCAGCAGCGCCTTCATCCCCGACTCGCAGGCGGCGATGAGGAGCGGCAGGCGCGCGTCGGCGAGGTCGGTCGGCTGGCGCGCCATCGCGTTGACGACCTCGTCGGGAACGCGCGTCGGGCCCGGCGAATGCAGCAGGCGTATGCCGGGAATGCGGACGGTGGGTCTCATCCCGAAGATGGTAGCGGCGGGGAGGAGTAGATTCGTCGTCGGCCGGCGTGCACTTTTCGGCGCGCCGCCCGAGCGATGAGCGAAACAGGGCCCTTCGTCCCGATCCGCGGCCTGCACCACTACGCGTATCGCTGTCGCGACTGCGAGGAGACGCGCGCCTTCTACGAAGACGTGCTCGGCCTGCCGCTCGTCCACGTGATCCGCGCCGACGTCGTCCCGAGCACGGGCGAGCATTGCCCGTACGTGCACGTCTTCTTCCGCATGGCCGACGGCTCGCACCTGGCCTTCTTCGACCTCGGCGACAACGTCGCCGCAGCGCCGTCGCCGAACACGCCGTCTTGGGTCAACCACATCGCCTTGCGCGTCGATTCGATCGATGCATTGCGTGAAGCGAAGGCGCGCCTCGAGGCCGCAGGGGTCGAGGTGCTCGGCATCACCGATCACCACATCATCGAATCGATCTACTTCTTCGATCCGAACGGCATTCGCCTCGAGCTGACGGTGCCGACGGCGAGCGCCGAGACGACGGCGCGCCACGCGCAGGAAGCGCATGCCGCGGTCGCGGCGTGGACGCGCGAGAAGCAGGCGCGCCGCGCCGGCGTCCGCACGACGACCGCGGCCGGCGCGGCCGAGGTGTCCGACTGGGGCGCGATGGATGCCTGAGGGGCGACAGCTTCGCCTCGCCGTCATCGACGTCAAGCCGGGCGTGGCGATGGAGAGCCAGTCCGGCCTGCAGATGCTCAGGCCGCGCATCTACGGCGCGTACGAGGCGGCGTCGCGAGCGATCGGCGCCGGCGCCGGCCGGCGCACGGGCGCGATCGTCATGCACCCGACGAGCAACTTCATGGGCCACTACCTGATCGCGCCGCTCGCCGAGCGCGGCATCACCTGCCTCGGCCTCAACTCGCGCTACGCCGGCAACGACACGGTGCTGCTGATGGAGCGCGTCCTGCAGGACCTGGGCGCCGGCGTGAAGTACATGCGCGAGGAGCTCGCCTGCGAGCGCGTCGTCCTCGTCGGCAACTCGGGCGGCGCCGCGCTCGCCGCCTACTACCAGGCCGAGGCCGAGCGCTTCACGGCCGAGACGATGGTCGACGGCGATCCGTCGCATATCGTCGCCGCCGACCTGCCGCCGGTCGACGGCATCGCCCTCTGCGCCGCCCACGAAGGCCGCTCGCACCTGCTGCTGCGCTGGATCGATCCGTCGGTCGTCGACGAGCACGACGGCCTCTCGGTCGATCCCGCCCTCGACATGTACGACGCCGCGAACTGGGCCGACGGCGCCGCTGCGCCGCCGCGCTACGAGCGCGCTTTCCTCGGCCGCTTCATGGCCGCGCAGCGAGCGCGCCGCGACCGCATCGAGGCGCGCGTGCGCGAGCGCCTCGCCGAGCTGCGCGCGACGCCGGGCGGGCCGCGCGACGAGGCGTTCGTCGTCTACCGGACCCACGCCGACCCGCGTTGCCTCGACCTCGCCCTCGACGCCAACGATCGCCGCCCCGGCAGCGTCTGGGGCGACGCGCGCGCCGTCAACTACAGCGCCAACGCGATGGGCCGGACGACCTCGCTCGCCGCGTTCCTGTCGCAATGGTCGTCGGCGTCGCGCGCCGGCGGGCCCGAGAACCTGGCGAAGACGTCGGTGCCGGCGCTGCTCCTCACCTACACCGCCGATCAGAGCACGTTCCCGAGCACGCGCGACGCCTGGCTCGGCGCCGGCGGCGACCGCATCAGGAACGTCGACATCGTCGGCGGCGACCACTACCTCGCCGGCCGCGCCGACCTGCAGGCGCGGGTCGCCGACGAGATCGCCGCGTTCGCCGAGGCGCTATAACGTTCGTCATGGGCGCTCAGGAAGTCTGGAAGTTCGCACCGGCGTACGAGCTGCCGAGCTGGCCGTTCGTCGTTCCGCCCGACCTCGCGGCGCGCGAGCGCCGGCGCTATCCGGTCGTCATCGCCGGCGCCGGCCTGGCCGGCCTGACGCTCGCCTGCGACCTCGCGCTGCGCGGCATCGAGGTCGTCGTCCTCGACGAGGATGACACCGTCGGCGTCCGCGGCGCGTCGTCGCGCGGCATCTGCTACGCGCAGAAGAGCCTCGAGATCTTCGATCGCCTCGGCATCTACGAGCGGATCCGCGACAAGGGGATCACCTGGTCGGTCGGCCGCACCTTCTCGGGTGCCGACGAGATCTACAGCTTCAACCTGAAGGACGAGAGCTTCTCGGAGCAGCCGCCGTTCATCAACCTGCAGCAGTTCTACCTCGAGTGGTTCCTGGTCGAGCGGGTGCGCGAGCTCGCGCCCGAGGCGATCCGCTGGAAGAGCACGGTCGCCCGCGTCGAGCACGGCAGCGACGGCGCCGTCATCGAGGTCGAGACGCCGGCCGGCGCCTACGCGCTCGAGGCCGACTGGTTCGTCGACGCCACCGGTGCCAACAGCCGCATCCGCGACGAGCTCGGCCTCGAGGCGCATCCGTCGCGCCACACCGACCGCTGGTGCATCAGCGACGTCCGCTTCAAGACGCCGTTCGCGGTCGAGCGCTGGACCTGGATCGACGCGCCGTTCAACGAGGGGCGCGGCGTCTGGCAGCACCTGATGGCCGACGCCGTCTGGCGCCTCGACTACCAGATGGACGAGCACGCCGACCCGGAATCGATCAGCCGGCCCGAGGTCGCCGGCGCGCGCCTGCGCGAGCAGCTCGGCCCCGACGTCGAGTTCGAGTTCGTCTGGATCGGCCCGTACCAGTACCGCGACCACCTGCTCGACACCTTTCGCGTCGGCCGCACGATCTTCATCGGCGACGCCGCCCACGTCGTCTGCCCCTTCGGCGCGCGTGGCGGCAACAACGGCATCCAGGACGCCGCCAACCTGGGCTGGAAGCTCGCCCTCGTCCTGCAGGGATGCGCCGGCGAGGCGCTTGTCGATAGCTACCACCACGAGCGCCACGCGGCGGCGGTCGAGAACCTGCGCGTGACGAGCCGGACCGCGCGCTTCCTCGCGCCGCGCAGCGCCGCCGAGCACCGCCTGCGCCGCGCCGTCGTCGCCCTCGCGCGCAGCCACGACTTCGCGCGCCGCCTCGCCAACACCGGCCGGATGGCGCAGGCCAACGCCTATCCGCCCTCGCCGTGGACGCCGGACGGCGCTCGCTCGCTGCAGAACGTCGCGCTCGAAGGAACGACCGTGATGGGCCTGCTCGGCGACGGCACGCGCTTCCTCGGCCTGTGGCTCGGCGCCAGCCGCGACCGGGCCGCGGCGCTCAACGACGACGTCGCGACGCGCTGGCCGCTCACCGTGCACGCGGTCGATGCCGCCGGCGCGCTGGCGCGCCACCTCGGCGCCGCGCCCGGCACCTTCGTCCTCGTCCGGCCCGACGCCTACGTCGCCGCGCAGATCGAGGCGGCGACGCCGGCGGCGATCGAGGCGGCGCTGGGGCGAGCCTTGTCACTCGAGGCGGGCGAATGAAGACCGAGCCGAACATCGCCGATCCCGACGGGTTCTACGAGGCCTGGGTCGCGGCCCACGAGGGCCTCTCCGACGCCGACAGCGCCGACCTCGACGCGCGCCTCGTCCTCCTCCTCGCCAACCAGGTCGGCGAGATGCAGGTGCTGCTCGACTGCATCGCCGCGGCGCGCGCGGCGCGCGGCTGAGGCGACGAACGGCGGCTACGCCGGAACGAACGGCGCGTCTTCATCGCTGCGCCACCGCGCCTTCTTCTTTCCTTCATCGCCGCTCCGCAGGCGGCCGCGACAGTGCTCTCACCGCGGCAAGGTGCCGCGACGGGGAGAGCGAACATGTGGCAAGAGCGTTGGAAAGACTGGTTCGATGCTGTGCGTGCGCGCCTGTCGCGGCGCGCACAGCGCGGCGAGCGCCAGGACCGCGGCCTCGACAGCGACTACGAGACGATCGTCGTCGGCGACCGCGGCCGCTTCAACCTGCGCCGCGCGGCGGTGCCGATCACGGTCGTCGCGATCGCCGTGCTGTCGGCGGTCGCGCTCATCACGCACCCGCCGGTGCAGGGCGTCGGCCGCGGCGAGGTCGGCGTCCGCATCAACCACGTCACCGGCAGCGTCAGCGAGTGGAACGAGGGCAGCGTCTTCGTCCTGCCCGGCCTGCAGCGGATGCGCGTCTTCTCGCTGCGCGACCAGAGCTGGCGCGCGGCGCAGATGAGCCGCGCCGACGGGCCGGCGCCGTTGCAGTCGGTCGAGGGCCTCTCGCTCGGCGCCGACCTGACGGTGCGCTACGCGATCGATCCGCTCAAGGTCGCGGCGCTCGCCAAGAACCTGCCCGACAACGTCGGCACCGAGATCGTCGAGCCGGCGGCGCAGGGCGTGATCTACAAGGTGTTCGCGCGCTACACGGTGCGCGAGATCTTCTCGACCAAGCGCAGCGAGATCCAGGCGGCGGTCGAGGCCGAGCTCAAGCCGCGACTGGCTGCCGACGGCGTCGTCCTGCGCCACGTGCAGATCGGCAAGATCGACCTGCCTGCCGACTACCGGCGCGGCATGGAAAGCCTGCTCGCCGAGGAGCTCGCCGGCGAGAAGATGAAGTACACGCTCGACCTGAAAGAAAAGCAGGTCCGCGAGACCGAGCTGACGGCGCAGTCGGAAAAGGTGCGCCGCGAGATCGGCGCCGAGGCCGCGGCGCGCGAGCAGATCATCGCCGCCAAGGGCCAGGAAGAGGCGATGAAGCACGTGCTGCCGTT
>JADGRJ010000204.1 GCA_017881025.1 Rhizobacter sp.
GAGCGGTAGTGGCCGACGACGAGCGGCTGGTGGACGAACTTGAGGTCGAGGTTGAGGACCGAGACGTGGAGGGCGCGGCTCGCCGTGCCGGCGCGCGCGCCGTCGCCGGCCGAGCGCGACTCGACGCCGAGAACGTCGGCCGGCGTCGACGGCGGCAGCGACGGCTGGCGGCCGCGCGACGGCCGGCTGCGCGCGACGCTCGTCGTCGAATCGGCGGGCGCGCGCGTGCCGGCCGCATCGCCGGCGCCGCGAACGCCGATCGTCGCCGGATCGAAGACGTCGAGCAGCGCCGTCTCGCCGCTCGTCAGCAGCTCGAGGTAGGCCGGGAACGCCTTCGCGACCGTCGGCAGGTCGCCGTGCACGGCGTCGAGCTTCCAGGTGCGAACGCCCGGCAGGAGCGCGCTCGTCAAGGGCACGCGGCCGTCGCCGCCGCCGACCGCGTCGGTGTACTCGAGGCCGCTTTCGCCGAAGACGATGCCGCCCGGCGTGAACGGCGCATGGCCGATGACGAGGAGCGTCTTCTGCGCGTCGGGGATCGGCGCCGCGGCCTGCGCGTCGAGGCGGCGGCGCAGCGCCACCGATTGGTCGAGCACGTTCTGCGGCGGCGCGCTCCACTGGTAGATCGTGCGTTGAACCCCTTCGAGATGCCAGAGGCTTTTCTCGAGCAGGCGCGCCATGTCGTCGTCGGCGAGCTTCTGCCAGGTCTCGGCGCGATCGAGCCGCAAGGCCGGGTCGAGCAGCGCCGCCTGCAGTTGCAGGAAGCCGGGCATGCCGGCCATGAGCTTCCTCGCGCCGCTGTTGTCGAACAGCGAGCCGAAGGCGGCGAGCGCGTTGCCGAAGGTGTCGTCGCCGGAGAGCGTCTGCATCGGCGACCACGAGCCGCCGTTCGGCGTGCCGAGCATCAGGAAGCGCGCGCCGTCGCGCGCCATCATCCGTTGCCAGGTCTCGGGCTTCTCGAGCGCCATCGTGCGCACGACCAGGCCGCCCATCGAGTGGGCGACGATGCGCACCGGCTGCTGGCTGGTCGCACGCGCCGTCAGCGCCGCGTCGACCGCCTCGCCGAGACGGCGCGCCTCGTCCTCGACCGGGCGGCGCCAGTCGTAGGCGAACGGAATGACTTCGTGCGTGTCGGCGAGGCGCTCGATGAGATCGCCGTAGAGGCTGCCGATCGGCCCGTCGGGCTCGACGCTCGCCACCGTCGCCGGATCCCAGGCGAGCTGCTTCAGGCCGTTGACGAAGCGAAAGCCGAGCCAGATGCGCTTGCCGTCCTTCTTCAGGTTCGAACCGAGGATGCCGGGGACGACGAACACCGCGGCCCGCTCGGCAGCGCCCGCCGCGGTGCCCGCCTCCGCGCCGCGCGAGCGCGCGACCGCGAGCGCGGCACGCGTTCCGCTCGCGTCCTCGCCGGCCCACGAGAGCGGGCCGATCGCGGCGAAGTCGACGGGGGCGTCGTCGAGCAGCGCGCTCGTGATCGCCTGCACCGTGCGGTCGTTGGTGAAGTAGTTGAAGTGCGAGACCTTGCCGCCCTTGTCGAGCAGGAAGCGCGCGCCGCTGCCGCTCGCGGTCTTGGCGCGCGGCGCGCCGCCGTACATCGAGCGCGTCTGCACGATCAGGTCGTTGTCGGTCCAGTAGAAGGCATCGGAGAGCAGCGTCTTCACCCACGAGCCGATCGAGTCGCCTTCCAGGTCGCCGGCGATGACGCGCAGCTCGCCCGGGATCGTGTCGACCGCGCCGTTGAGCCACGTGACGACGGGGCTGTCGGGCGTCATCGCCTCGAGCCCGGGAAGCTCGCTCGGCTCGGCGCGCCGGCGCGCGACCTCGTGCAGGAAGTCGACCACTTCGGGGACGACCGGGATGCTCGCCAGCTCGAGGCACCAGTTGAGGATCGACAGGTAGGCGTCGAGGCGCTTGGACGCCAACAGCGTGCCGCGCGCCGGGCAGCCGACGCGGACGGAGCGCTCGCAGCGGATGCCCTTAGCCTGCGCTTCCTTGACGAGCGCGCGCAGGTCGCTGCGGTGCTCGGCGTAGTCGTCGCCGGCGAAGAGCGCGAGCACGTCGTTGCCGAGCGGCGCGCCGGCGCAGGCACGCGCCAGCGCCTCGGCGACGAGACCGCCGCGCGAGTGGCTGACGAGGTGGACGCGCGCGCCTGCGGGCAGGGCGCGAACCAGCGTCAAGGCGTTGGCGATCGGGCTGACGCCGAGGGTCGGATGGTCGAGCCCGTAGACGCGGTCGCCATAGCTCGAGAACAGCTGGCGCACGGTCGCGTTGTGCAGCGTCCAGAGCTTGGAAAAGGTGCCGACGGTGTCGGAAAAAGTGCCGTGGACGAAGACCAGCAGCGGCCCGCCGTCGGCCGCGGCGGGGACGGCGTCGAGCTTGCGGCCGCTGCCCTTGAGCGGCGCGAGCACGTCGGCGGAAAGGCGGTAGACGCCGGCGTCGACCTGGCCGTCGACCTTCTTCGTCAGCGCCGCGGCGACGAGCTTGGCGGCCGGGTCCTTGGCGATGTCGGTCAGGACCTGGAAGCCGCTCAGGACCGCCTGCCCCATCCAGCCGCGCGTGCTGCCGCGCGTCGCTTCGGCCTCGAGGCCGGGCCAGCCGAGCTGCCCCGGCACGATGACCTCGGCCGCCGCGCCGGCGCCGCGCGTCGCGAGCGCGCTGCGCGTCATCGCCGCGCTCTGCGCGAGCATGAGGTCGCGCGCATCGGCGGGATGCAGGACGAGGGTCGGCCCGTTGGCGACGCTGAGGACGACGACGTCTTCTCCCGGCCGCGCCGTGACGCGGACCGGCTCGCCGCTGCCGCGTTCCGTGCCGACGCGCACCGACGCACTGACGCGGCCGCCCCCGGCCGAGCGCGCCACAGGCTCCGGCTGCGCCTGCCCGGGGACGATGAAGGTGATGTCGCTCGTGCCGCTTGCCATGGACGCTCCTCGGCGACGCGGGCGATCGCCCGCGCGCCGCATCAGACGCTGAAGGGCTTCTGCGCCAGGAACGCTCCCGCCGCGCCGAGCGTGAACAGGTTCGGCGATTGTGTCGCCGGCATGCGCGCCTTGATGCGCGCGTGGAAGTTGCCGTAGTTGCCCTGGAAGCCGCCCTGGTTCCAGGTCTTGAGCAGCTGCTCGGTGAACGCGCCGTTGTGCTCGCCGTCCATCGACGTCTGGTTGTCCTGGCAGCCAGAGATCAGGATCAGCGAAGCATCGAACTTGTTGGCGATCGCCGAGAGCCGGCCGCTCACCGCGATCTGCGCGAGCGCGTTGTCGGGATCGACGACCGGCTTGCCGGCGTCGCGCGCGACGTCCCGCTGAAGCTTGTCGTAGAACGCCTGGTGCTCGCGGTAGGTTCGCATCGCCACCGCGTCGGGCATGTTCTTCGGCCGCTGCGTCGGGATCGTCGCCGGTGGCAGGATCGCCTCGCGTGTCACCGTGCCGCTGTGGCAGCTGTCGGAGAGCACGAGGATTCGAACGCCGGCCTTGAACTTGCCGAGCTCGGCGTAGAGCTCGTCGTCGATCAGCTGGCCGTCGTAGAGACACCAGGTCTCGTCCTTCTTGTCGTCCTCGTCGCCGTTGACATCGGGCACCTGGCCGCCGTGGCCCGAATAGGTGAGGAAGAAGAAGTCGCCGCCGGCGAGCGACTTGGCCGCACTGCGCATCCCGGCCAGTACGGCGGCGCGCGTCGCCTTCTTGGTGAGCAGGGTCGTCGTCTTGATACCCTGCTTCTTGGCGAGGGCGGTCATGTCGTTGGCGTCGAACTCGCACGCGGCGAGCGGACCGTCCCAACCGCCGTAAGCCGCGCCGCTGACTCCGTTCAGCCCGATGTGGAGCGACAAGCCCGTCGCCTTGCCTCTTGTCTTCGTCGCCGTCTTCGCCATGTCGCTCTTCTCCTGAATGAATGATCGCCGTTCGCGCGGCGCTCGGGGCCGCATCATCGGCGCCCGTGTCGGGCCAGGCAAGCGCTGCTTGCTATGGCCGATTGGAGCACTGCGCCGGCGCGGGCCACAACCCTCCGACGGTGGACGCGCCCGTGCGAGCGCCGGCGTCGCGCCGACAGGCCCCAGGGGCCGTACGACCGAGCATCGCAACGACGGAGCAGGCCCTTTATCTCGCAAACCCTCCGGGGCGCTGGCTTTGCGGGCGATCTGCTTCGTTGCAGTCCTTGCGAAGGCGGCCAGCCTTCGCGGCGGTCTGCGCCTCGCAGCTCATCCCGCAAAGACAGCGCCGCGACCCCGAAGCGTATTTCAACAGTCTGCTAGAGCGAGTTCGTGTCGATGCGCACGACGCGGCCGCCGGCGGCGCGGACCGCGTCGACGAGATGGCGCGTGCCGCCCGGCCCGTCGCCGCCGCCGCCGTCCCAGAGGCAAATGCAACGGAGCCTCTCGGCGCCGAAGGCGAGCGCACTGTCGAGCAGCCAGAGGTTGGCGCGAACGTACGGGTCGTCGCCCGCCGGCAGCGGGCCGAGCGCGCTCGGCGCTTCGCGCGGCGCCTCGTCGAGCCGGTCGACGACGGCGCGAAAGCGCGAGCGCCAGTCGGCGCCGTCGACGACCGGCAGCAGCGACGCCGCGACGAACTCGCTCTCGGCCAACGGCAGCAGCAGCCGCAGCGGCACGCCGCGGGCGAGACACGCCTCGGCGAACAGCAGGTCGCCGCCGGCGGCACCCTGCGTCAGGGCGAGGTCTTCGGGACCGGCGCCGATCTCGTCGAGCGCGGCGGCGATGCGGCGCGCCGCCGCGGCGACCCGCGTCGCCGGAAAGCGCGGCACCGGGCGATCCGGCGCGTCGACCATGTGGCCGGTGAAGAGGATCGTCTGGCGCGGCGCGGCCGGCGCGCGATCGCCGCCGCTCAATGGGGCACCCCCGCGCTCCACGCGAGCCCGCCGAGCGGGACGGAGCGGCCAGTGAGCCTGAAGGGCTCACTTCGTGATCCCTGGAGCGGCCGTGCGGAGCCGCTCATCGCCGCTCGACGACGATCGGTACGACGCCGAGCGCGCTGCGCGCGCGCTGCGCCGCCGCCTCGGCGTCGTCACGGCTCGGATAAGGGCCGGCCTGGAGCCGGTACGGCGACGCGTCGCCGAAGATCGCGAGCAGCGGCTCGAGCCACGACGACTCGCCATCGGCGCCGACGCGGCGGCGGAAGATCTCGGCGCCGTCGCGCTCGCGGAACGCGCCGATCTGGACCCAGAAGCCGCGCGCCGCTTCGGCCGCCGCGCGCCCGGGTCGCGGCCGCGCATCGATCGGCGCGGCGACGGTCGTCGTCGGCGCAGCGACGGTCGAGGTCGGCGCAGCGGCCACCGGCGGCGCGACGACTTGTGCCGCGGCCACGAAGGCGACGTCCTGCGCCGGCACCTCGACCGCCGCGGGCGACGCGAGCGGAGGGCTCGGTGCGTCCGGCGCCGCGACCGCCGCGCCGGCGCTGGCGGTGCGCACGACGCCACCGCGCCAGGCGCCGGTGCGGATCTCGTCGAAGGTGATCCGCTCGAGCTCGACCGGCGCGACGCCACGCAGCACGTCGAGCTTGAAGGCGGCGGCGTAGCTGAGGTCGACGATGCGGTCGGCGACGAACGGGCCGCGGTCGTTGACGCGGACCAGCACCTCGCGGCCGTTGGCGGGATTGCGGATTCGCGCGTAGCTCGGGATCGGCAGCGTCGGATGCGCCGCGGTCATCGCGTACATGTCGTAGACCTCGCCGCTCGCCGTCCTGCGGCCGTGGAACTTGCGGCCGTACCACGAGGCGAGGCCGCGCTCGCTGAACGGCACGTCGCGCGTCGCCGGCACAAAGGAGCGGCCGAGCGCCTGGTAAGGCTTGTTGGCGCCGCCGGGACGGATCGGCTCGACCCGCGGCTCGGCATCGGGGCGGCTCCCCAGGTCCGCGGGCGGATTGGCGCCGGGTCCGTCGGCATCGCGAGGCAGCGCGCGGGTCTCAGCCGGCGTCGCGCGCGTCGCCTGGCGCGAAGGCCCGGAGGCGCAACCGCAGAGCACGGCAGCGACGGCGAGTGCCCATCCGAGTCGCGCCGTGCGGGGCGCCGGCAAGACGAAGCGCATGGGGCCGCACCTTACCCGAATGCCGCACCCGATTGGCCGCCGCGTCTGCGGCTTCCGCCACCTGCATCACGACCCATCCGCGCCTGCGCCGCCAACAGCGGCGCCGCGGTCAAGGCGGCGACGGCGGCGCCACGCTGGCCGCCCGGCGCGACGGCCCGCTCCGATCGCGCCTCAGCGGCAGTCGACGGTGCGGAACTCGACGCGGCGATCGAGGGCGTCGCGCAGGTCGTCGGTGCCGAGGCCGACGATGATCTCGCGCGAGCCGACGCCGTCGGCGCCGATCCGCGTCGCGATCTTCCGGTTCTGCCGTTCGAGGCTCGACTTGATGACCGCGGCGCGCTTCTGCGACAGCACCTCGTTGGCGGCGGCGTCGCCGGTGCGGCTGGTGTGGCCGACGACGCGCAGGCAGTTCTCGCGCGCGCCGACCTGCGTCGCCACCTCGTGCAGCCAGACCGCGTACTGCGCCTGCAGGTCGGCCGACTGGAGCAGCGTCGTCGTGCCGGGGTTGAAGAACATCTTGATCGGCAGCTTCTTGGCGTCGAGGCCGATGCCGACGATCTTGCCGAAGGTCTCGGCCGCCTCCTTCTTGCGGCCGGTCTTCCAGCTCGTCGTGTAGAGGCCGTTCAGGACGCGCAGGTCGTCGGCATCGGCGACAGTGCGCGCTTCGTGGTAGAGGCGATAGGCGTCCGCCGGCTTGTTGTCGGCGAAGGCGATCATCGCCTCGTTGATCACCGCCGCAACCGGCAGCCGCTGCAGGTAGCCGGGCGCGATCGGATCGCCGGCGGCGCTGCCCTGGCAGGTCTTGATGTAGCCCTGCACGGTGCTGTCGAGCGCCCACGTCGGGCTGTCTCGGAAGAGCGACGTCGGCTCGGCGTCGACGGTCGCGAGCTGGGCCCGGTCGGCGCGCTTGGCGACGAGCTTGCCGGTCTTCAGGTCGGTGAGCGCGAGGCAGACGCGAAACGCGTCGGCGTTCTCGTCCTTGGCGTTCTTGGTGTTGATCGCGGTCAGCGTGCCGATCAGGAGCAGCGGCCGGTTGGCGAGCGCGGCGCGCGTCAGCGGCTGCACGTTCCAGGTCGGCACGCGGCGCGTGATCAGGCCGGCGAGCTGGGCGCCCATCTGCACCGTGCCGTTGGTCTGCTGGCCGGTGCTGGCGTCGATCAGCGGATCGATGACGAGCTCGCGCGGGCCGCTGCCGAGGCTCGCCTGCGCGTCCTGCAGCAGCCGCTCGGCCGCGCGCGCGACCGCGTCGGCGAACGGCACCGCGACCAGCGGCGGCGGCGCTGCCGGCGAGGCAGCTGCCGGCGGCGGCGAGGGA
>JADGRJ010000205.1 GCA_017881025.1 Rhizobacter sp.
GCAACGTTCGGGTTGACTTTCGCAAGCACGAGGTCACGCGCGACGGGAAGCCGGTGACGCTCTCGCCCGTCGAGTTCCGCCTGCTCGAATACCTGATCGATCATCGAGGCACAATCGTCTCCCGCGAAGAGCTTCTCGAAAAAGTCTGGAGCCTCAGCGGCGAAACCCTCAGCCGCACCGTTGACGTCCACATCTCCGGCCTCCGCAAGAAACTCGAGGCCGACTCCCGCTACCCTCGCTTCTTCCTCACCGTTAAGGGCTCCGGCTACAAGCTGGCGATCTAGCAATATGCAGCAAGCTTTAGCTTGGCGCCTTGCTGCTTGCCGCTTGTGGCTGCCTTTACATTTCTTACACAGAATTTGCGCACCGAACGTCCGCGCTAAGCCATACTCCCGCGCATGAAATCCAGACTGCTTTGCGCTCTCCTCGTTCTGTCGGCCGTGGCTGCCTTCGCGCAGGCCGGCGACAAGCTCGCCTTCGAAGTCGCATCCATCAAACCCGCCCCCCCGCAGCCGATGAATCAGACCCGCATCGGCATGCAGACCGACGGCGGCATGCTGCGCTACACGAACGTCTCGATCAGAGAGATGATCCGCGTCGCCTACAAGGTCAAAGACTTCCAGATCGAGGGTCCCGACTGGATGGGCACCACGCGCTTCGACATCAGCGCCAAGTTTCCCGCCGGCGCGACTGAGGACAACGTCCCCGAGATGCTCCAGGCGCTGCTCGCCGAGCGCTTCAAACTCATCTTGCACAAGGATTCGCAGGAGCGGCCGGTTTACGCCATGGTCGTCGGCAAGAACGGCCCGAAGCTGAAGGCCGCTGAAGTTCAAACGAACGCGCCGACGGACGGCGGCGCGAACCCGTCCGCTTACGGCGTGACCGTGTCAACACCAATCGGAGGATCCAGCCCTCCGGCCCTGCGTCCCAGCGGGCCGGTCCGCCGCGGCGGCGCGATGATGATGTCGATGGCTGCCAACGGCATGACGTTCAATGCTCCGTCGGCTACGATCGCGCAGCTCGCCGAGGCGCTCTCCCGCTTCACCGAGCGTCCCATCCAGGACGCGACAGGCATCGACGGGCAATATGAGTTCGAGCTTACGTTCATGCCCGAGACCATGCGCGGCATCCAGCGCCGCATGCCGCCTCCCGCCGCCGATCATCCGGGCGACGCCGCCGATACTCCGCCTGCCGAATCGATCGCCGAAGCCTTGCAGCACTACGGCCTCAAGCTCGAACCGCGCAAGTCGGCCGTTGACGTCCTTACCATCGAGCATGTCGAGAAGACGCCGACCGAGAACTGACGAGGCCCCATGACTAAACGTCGGATTCCCGGTCTGTTCTCCTCCTGGCTTCGCCTCTGCGCCGTCGCTTGCCTCCTTGCGACGGCGCACGCGGCGGAGCACCACGGACGCGTCACCTTCAACGGTATGCCGGTTCCCGGCGCCACCGTCACCGCGTCGCAGGGCTCGAAGAAGGTCGTCGCCGTCTCCGATGTCGCCGGAATCTACTCCTTCCCCGATCTCGCCGACGGAACCTGGGAGCTCGAAGTCGGCATGTCCGGCTTCGAGATCGCAAAGCAGCAGGTCGCCGTGGCGGCGAACGCGCAACCGGCAGCTTTCGAGCTCCAGATGCTTCCTTTGCAGCAGATGAACGCACAGCAAATGAAGGTCGACGTCGGTTCTTCCTCTTCCCAACCGCTCATCGCCACTACCGTTCCTGTCGAAACTGCGCCCAAGCCGGCTAATGCGCCGCAGCCGCCGCGTCCGGCCGAGGAACAGCAGAAGAATTCCGACGACGACATGGCACAGCGTGCCGCCGACGGCCTGCTCATCAACGGCAGCAGCAACAACAGCGCCGACTCGCCGTTCGCGCGACCTGCCGCGTTCGGCAACAACCGCTTCGGCATGCGCAACGCCTATAGCGGCAGCTTCGGGTTCATCGCTGACAACTCCGCGCTTGACGCCCGGCCTTACTCGCTCGCCGGCCAACTCGCGCCCAAGTCCGATTACAACTTGCTCACTGGCTTCGCTTATTTTGGCGGCCCCGTCAAGATTCCGCACACCACCGGCTTTCCCGCCAACTTCTTCGTCGGCTACCAGTGGACACGCAACAGCAACGCCGTCACGCAATCCGCGCTCGTTCCGACCCTGACGCAGCGCGGCGGCGTATTCGATTCGCCCATCGTGAATCCCGCCACCGGCAGGCCTTTCGCCGGAAACGCGATTCCCGCGTCGTCGATTAGCCCGCAGGCGAAGGCTCTGCTCGCGCTCTATCCGCTGCCCAATGTCAGCGGCAACTCGCGCTACAACTTCCAGGTGCCGATCCTGACGCCAACGCACCAGGACGCGCTGCAAACGCGTCTTTCCAAGAACATCGGACGCAACAACCGGGTATTCGGCAGCTTCAACTTCCAGAGCACGCGCGCGTCGAGTCCAAACCTGTTCGGCTTCGTCGACACCTCCAGCGCGCTCGGCTTCAACGCGGATCTCAACTGGACGCATCGCATCAACAACAACTGGTTCCTGAACGCCGGATACCAGTTCAGCCGCTACGCCGAGCACGTCACGCCGTTCTTCGCCGGCCGGCAGAATGTCTCCGCCGACGCCGGCATCGCCGGCAACGATCAGGATCCGCGCAACTGGGGACCGCCTGCGCTGACCTTTACCAGCGGTATCGCCTCGCTCTCCGACCAGCAGAGCTCGTTCAACCGCAACCAGACCAACGGCCTCGCGTACTCGATGAGTTGGCTTCGCGGCAAGCACAACATGGCCTTCGGCGGTGACTTCCGCCGCCGCGAATTCAACTACCTGTCGCAGCAGGACCCGCGCGGCTCATTCACCTTCACCGGCGCCGCGACCGGTTCCGACTTCGCGGACTTCCTCCTCGGCACGCCGACCGCGCTGTCCATCGCCTTCGGCAATCCCGACAAATACTTCCGCCAGTCGCTTTACGACGCGTACTTCGCCGACGACTTCCGTTTGCGCTCCTCGCTGACCCTCAACGTGGGCCTTCGCTGGGGGTACGCAGCGCCCTTCACCGAGCTGCACGACCGGCTCGTGAACCTCGACATCGCACCCGGCTTCACCGCCGCCGCGCCCGTCGTCGCCTCGAGTCCCGCGGGCGCGATCACCGGCAAGCAGTATCCCGACTCCCTCGTGCGGCCCGACAAGCTCGGCGTCCAGCCGCGCATCGGCATCGCGTGGCATCCGTTCGCCGGACACTCGATGGTCGTGCGCGCCGGCTATGGCATCTACGAAGACACTTCCGTCTACCAGACGATCGCGCTTGCCATGGCGCAGCAGCCACCGCTCTCGCGTACCCTCAGTCTGCAAGGCACCGCCGCCAATGCCTTGACAATGGCCGGAGGCTTCACCGCGCCGACGTCGCTGTCGAAGAACACTTACGCGATCGATCCCAAGTTCCGCGTTGGGAACGCGCAGAACTGGAACCTTTCCGTCCAGCAGAACCTGCCTGCGGCATTCCAGATGACCGCCACCTATTCCGGCATCAAGGGTACGCACGCCGTGCAGGCATCGCTGCCCAACACCTTCCCCGTCGGCGCGGCGAATCCATGCCCGGCGTGCCCGCTCGGCTTCGTTTACCTCTCGTCGGGCGGCAACTCGACGCGCGAAGCCGCACAGTTGCAGTTGCGTCGTCGCCTGCGCAGCGGCCTTGCCGGATCGCTGACGTACACGTTTTCCAAGTCCACCGACGACGCGGCTGCGCTCGGCGGCCCCGGCGGCGGCAATCAGAATCCGGCTGCGAACTCGTCGTCCTCGACTCCGCCAGGAATCCCGAGCCTCGCCATCGCGCAGGACTGGCGCAACCTGCGTGCCGAGCGCGGGCTCTCCAGCTTCGATCAGCGCCACGTCCTCTCCGCGCAGATGCAGTACACCACTGGCATGGGACTCGGCGGCGGTGGGCTGATGACAGGCAAGACCGGTGCGCTCTTTAGCGACTGGACCGTCTCGACGCAGCTCTCCGCCGCCAGCGGCACGCCGCAGACGCCGCTTTACCTCGTCCCTGTACCCGGCACCGCGTTCGCCGGCAGCCTGCGTCCTGACTACACCGGCGCCGACATCACCGCCGCGCCCGCGGGACTCTTCCTGAATCCAGCGGCGTTCACTCCTCCCGCCGCCGGACGCTTCGGCGACGCTAGGCGCGGCTCTATCCCCGGCCCCAGCCAGTTCATGTTCAGCGCGTCGCTGGCGCGCACCTTCAAGCTGAAGGGCCGCTACAGCCTCGACCTTCGCGTGGACGCCAACAACGCGCTCAACCGCGTCTCTTATCGCAACTGGAACACCAACATCGCCAGCCCGCAGTTCGGAGTGCCGGCCGCCGCCAATGCCATGCGGATGCTGCAAACCACGCTACGAATGAGGTTCTAACTGATGCGACGCGCGTTCATGGCTCTCGTCCTCTACTCCCTCGCCGCCGCCGCGCAGCACATCGGCGAAAACAGGCCGCAGAGCGGCGCCGACTCCACGCCCATTTTCAAGTCGGGTGCACTGCTCGTGGTAGAAACCGTCGCCGTCACCGACAAGTCGGGCAAGCCGATCGAAGGCCTCACCGCAAAGGACTTCACCATCACCGAAGACGTCGTGCCGCAGGCAATCAAGATCTTCGAATACCAGCGCCTCTCCGACGTCGCGCCGCCCGCGCCTTTGACCGAGTCCGAGCACGCCCGCGTCTACGACAAGCTCGGACGCACGCGCATCTCCGGCGGAACGCCCGGCGACACGCGCTATAAGGACCGCCGCCTGCTCGCCCTGTACTTCGACATGACCGCCATGCCGGAGTCCGACCAGGTCCGAGCCCTCAGCGCCGCGCTGAAGTTCATCCGCACCCAGATGACGGCGCAGGATATGGTCGCCATCCTGCGCTACTCCGGCGGATCAGTCGAGGTGCTCGAGGACTTCACTGCCGACCGCAACCGCCTGATGAGCATCGTGCAGACGCTGATTGTCGGCGAAGGTCAGGGCTTCGGCCGATCCACTGACGAGGCTGCCGACCCCGGCGCCGCCTTCGGGCAGGACGACAGCGAGTTCAACATCTTCAACACCGACCGCCAGCTCTCCGCGCTCCAGACCGCCGCGCAGATGCTCGCGCAGCTCAGCGAGAAGAAGGCGCTGGTCTATTTCGCTTCCGGGCTGAGGCTGAACGGCCTAAACAATCAGGCGCAGTTGCGCGCGACGGTCAATGCGGCGATCCGCGCCGGCGTCGCGTTCTGGCCGATAGACGCGCGTGGGCTAGTGGCACTGCCGCCGCTAGGCGACGCGACGCAGGGCTCGCCGGGCAGCGCTGCGATGTACTCGGGCGTCGCCATGACGTCGCTGACCACCAACTTCCAGCGCTCGCAGGACACGCTCTACTCGCTTGCCGCCGACACCGGCGGCAAGGCGCTGCTGGATACCAACGACCTCGAGCGCGGCATCGTCCAGGCCGAGCAGTCCGTGTCGAGCTACTACGTGATCGGCTACTACGCCTCGAACAAGGCACAGGATGGAAAGTTCCGTCGTATCAAGGTCGCGCTCAACGACGCCGAGGCCAAGCTCGATTACCGCCAGGGATATTTCGCAGGCAAAATCTTCGCCAAGTTCACCTCCGCCGACAAGGAGCGCCAGCTCGAAGACGCGCTCATGCTTCCCGACCCGATCACTGAGCTGACCATCGCGATGGAGATCGACTACTTCCAGATCAACCGCGCCGAGTACTTCGTGCCGCTCGTCGTCAAAATTCCCGGCCGCGAGCTGGCGCTCGCCAAGCGCGGCGGCGCCGAGCGTACCAGCATCGACTTCATTGGCGAGATCAAGGACTCGTTCGGCTCGACGATCACCAACGTGCGCGACAAGGTCAGGGCCAAGCTCACGGACGCCACGGCGCAGGAGCTCGCGCGGCGGCCGATCGTGTACGACGCCGGCTTCACGCTGCTGCCCGGGCAGTACACCATCAAGCTCCTGGCGCGCGACGACGAAACTGGACGTATCGGCACATTCCAGACCACGTTCACCGTCCCCAACCTCAACAAGATCGACAAGAACGTGCCGATCAGCTCGGTCGTGCTCAGCAGCCAGCGCATCGACCTGAAGGACGCGCTCTACAACGCGTTGAAAAACAAAACGGAGACATCAAACCCGCTGGTCCGCAACGGGCAGAAGATCATCCCCAGCGTGACGCGCGTCTTCAGCCGCAAGAACGACATGTACGTTTACCTTCAGGCGTACCAGCACGACGACGCGCCGGCGCGGCCGCTGGTGGCGTATGTGACGTTCTACCGGGAGGGCGAGAAGGTATCTGAGACGCGGCCAATTCAGACGTCTGGCAGTCAGGCGCCCGGACGTCTGAAATCGATCCCGATGGAGTTCCGGGTGCCGCTGACGGAGCTGCCGCCGGGCCGGTACGACTGTCAAATCAGCGTATTAGACCCGGATGGGCACAAGGCGGCGTTCTGGCAGGCGCCGGTGGTTTTCCTGCAATAGGATCGCCTAATAGGTTAGCGACAGTGGGAAGGGAGAGCTGACATGAATCCAACCAAAAAGACTGCAAGAATCGCAGGACTGCTGTATCTGCTAATGGGAGTGGCCTCCACCTTTAGTCTGAACATCCCTTCAGCTTTCATAGTGCGCGGCGATGCCGCGGCCACGGCTGACAAGATTGCGTCTTCTCAGCTGTTTTACCGGCTCTGTGTAATAAGCGATCTAGCGGCACAGATCCTCTTCGTCTTCCTGGTACTGGTTCTTTATCAATTGTTCAAAGAAGTGGACAAGAGACTGGCTAGACTGATGGTGGCACTGGTTCTCGTTCAAGTCCCGATGGCGTTTGCCAATATGCTCGGTGGGATCGCTCCGCTCGTACTGTTGAACGGGGCTGATTTCTGGTCGGTATTCGACAAACATCAGCTGGATGCCCTGGCAATGGGATCTCTAATCTTACGTGGCTACGGAATAAATGCCATTATCGCGCTGTGGGGTTTCTGGCTCCTCCCGTTCGGGCTTCTGGTATTTCGATCGGGGTTCATTCCGCGAATTCTTGGCGTCTTCCTGATAATCGCTTGTTTCGCTGATCTGGCCATTAATGTGGCATCTTTGCTCTTCCCAGCTTACGAGCGCATTGTTCATAAGCTGATGATTTTCGGTGTTGGGGAACTCTTGACTATTCTCTGGCTGCTGATCAAGGGTGCAAGGGTTCAACCATTGGACGACTCAGTCTCCGCCCCGGCGGGTGGTTAGGCTGCTTTGTTTTTGAGGCTCTGGGGTTTTCCGGTCAATGTCCTTTTGAACATCGAGATGAGTCGCTATATCAACACAGCGGCGCAATAAGGAGGGAGAGGGCATGCAC
>JADGRJ010000005.1 GCA_017881025.1 Rhizobacter sp.
CGATGTAGGCGTGCATCTCGTCCTCGAAGCGGACGCGCCGGGCCGGCGCGTCCGGCGCGTCGCTCATCATCTCGAGCGCGAGCAGGTCGTGCTGCAGATCGAGAACGGCACGATGGCTTCGCGCGTGGTCGCCGTCGAGCCGCTCGATGACGGCCTCGGCCTCGGTACTGCGCGCGCGGATCTTGGGAAACAGCAGCGCGGTCTCCTTGGTGTGATGCACCTTCTCGGGAAACTCGTCGATGTAGAAGAGCATGGCGCGCAGGACCAGGAAGTCGGGGACCACGCCATGGCGGCGGCTCTCGGAGAGCAGCAGGCCGATCGAGCGCAGAACGGCTGAAAGCGAGCTGTGCTCGTCGCGGATGATTCGCAGGGTCGGATGCATTTGGGTCTCCGTCGGTGTTTCGGCGCGCTTCAGCGTGCCGCCCGTTCGGGCGCGGCGGCCGCTCGCGCGGCCTCGGGCGACTCCAGCGCAGCGGCAAGAAAGACCGTGGCAGCACACGCCAGCGCCAGCAACGGAGTCAGGCAGTCGTGGACGAAGCGTTTCATGATCGTTCTTTGGTGGGGTTCAGGCCAACGGCATCGGGGCCGGCGCAGGCGCTCACCTGAGCTCGAACAGCAGCACGGCCTGAAGGATCAGCTCCCTTTTCCTATCGACCGAGTCGGCGCCGACGAGCCGCTGCGCGAGTTGCGCGGTCGGGTGACCGGCGCAGGCGAGCCCGTCGAACACCGGCACGCCGGCCTCGCGGCCGAGCTGAAGGACCAGCGCGGACGCCAGGCCCTGGCATTCGATGGCGTCGTAGAGGCGGCCGAGAACGCGCGCCGTGCGCAGGAGCCCCGTGCCGGCGGTGCCGCCCGGCGCCGAAAGATCGGGTCGGATGTGCGAGACGCTGGCACCCAGGGCCAAGGCCGCGCCGCGGAAGAGGGTCGCGTCGGCGTCGTCTTCTGAGACGCAGACGAGCCCGAGGTTCTTGCCGCGCAACAAGCTGTGCGTGTCCGACCCCGGCTCGGCCCGTTGCAACAGGCTCGCGCTGGCCAGCACCGCGTCGGCAGTGGCCGCCGACTGCGGCGCGAGCGAAGGGCAAGGTTGCGGCGGAGCCAGCATGGTGTTTGGGCGATCCAAGCGCCGGAAAGGCAAGCGTAGTGAGGCCCGGTACGCACTCCTTGATGCGCGTCAACCCGGACCACGACCGATACCGCTTGCGACCGAGCCGACACCGTCTGTTTACATACCGCTACGGAGCGATGCGCGCCGTTGTCATGGCGGTCGCTCTCGCTTCCTAGCATCCGATCCATGCCCACCCAGCCCCGGCACCTTCAAAGGATCGACATGCTCACCACCGCCCCCGTTTCCTCTCGCCCGCCCGGCCCCGTCATCGCTTCATGCCTGGCGAACTCGACTCCTGTCGACGAGCATGCCGATCTGCGCGCGAGCCGGCATGTCGCCGACACGCTCAAGCTGCTGCAGGACCGGCTGGCGCCGCGGCGGCGCCTGGTCCACGCCGGCGACGTGGTGTACGGTGCCGGCGAGCGCTTCAGCACCCTCTACGTCCTCAACGCGGGCTTCTTCAAGATGGTCAACCTGACCGCCGACGGCCGCGAGCAGGTCGTGAGCATCAAGTTCCGCGGCGACTGGCTCGGCTTCGACGGCATCGCCCGAGGCACCTATTCGTGCGACGCCGTCGCGATGGACACCGGCGAGGTCTGGATGATCCGATACGACGAGTTGCTGGCCGCATGCCGCGACTGCCCGGCACTGCTCGACGTGCTGCACGAGGCGATGAGCCGCCAGATCGGCCGCGATCGCGAGTCGCTGATGTCGCTCTGCACGCTTCCCGCCGACGCGCGCGTCGCCGAGTTCCTGCGCTACTGGGCCGACTCGCTCGCCCGAAGCGGCCTGCGCTCGGACCAGATCATGCTGCGCATGACGCGCGCCGAGATCGGCAACTACCTCGGCATGACCCTCGAGACGGTGAGCCGCGCCCTCTCGAAGCTGGCGCGCGATCAGGTCATCCGCTTCGCCGAGAAAGGCCGGCGCGAAATCCGCATTCCCGACGTCGGCGCGCTGTCGAGCTTCGTCCAGCGCTGCCTGGTGCCGGTGACGACGCTGCAGTAGGCTAGGTCGCGGAGTCGGCGCGGCAGACACGCGCGATCGCCGCGCCCAGCTCCTCGCGCGAGCAGGGCTTGCGCAACAGCTCCCAGGCCGGCGGCGAGCCGCTGTCGGCCTCGAGCAGCTCGGCCGAATAGCCCGACATGAGCACGATCGCGATGTCCGGGAGCTGCTCCTGCACCCGCGCCGCCAGCTCGGTGCCGCGCATGCCGGCGCCGAGGGCGATGTCGGTGACGAGGAGATCGAAGCGAGGCGCCGCGGCGATCGCGAGCAAGGCCTGCTCCGCGCTGGGCGCTTCGCTGACGATGCACCGGAATGCCTCGAGAAAGCGGCGCATCACCGCCCGGACCTCGGCGTCGTCTTCGACGAGCAGCACCGCGAGGCCCGGCCGGATCGACCGGCTCGCCGTCGCCGGGATCGCGCTCACCGCCGTCTCCCGCGGCGGCGGAACGTACAGCGTCACCGTCGTCCCCAGGCCGGGCGTGCTGTCGAGGGTCAGGGCGCCCTTCGACTGCTTCACGAATCCGTAGACCGTGCTCAGCCCGAGACCGGTGCCCCGTCCCGGCTCCTTGGTGGTGAAGAACGGTTCGAAGGCGCGCTCCCTGACCTCCGCCGACATGCCGCTGCCGGTGTCGGTGATGGCGATGACGATGAAGCCGGCACTGGCGTCGGCGGCGTCGATCTGGACGCCGACCTTGCCGGGCAACGCCGCGCAGCGCTCGGCGTGAAAGCGCAACGTGCCGCCGCCGGGCATCGCGTCGCGGGCGTTGATCGCGATGTTGAGCAGCGCCGACTCGAGCTGGCTCGGGTCGACGAGCACGTCGAGAGGATGCCCGGGCACATCGACGTCGATGCGGATGCGCTGGTCGAGCGTGCGGCGCAGCAGGTCGGCGAGCGATTTCAGCATGTCGACGGCGTCGACCGCGACCGGCTGCAGCACCTGCCGGCGCGCGAACGCGAGCAGCTTGCCGGTCAGCTCGGCACCGCGGCGCGAGGCGCGGCCGGCCGCCTCGACGAGCTCGCGCGCCTGGCCGTCGCTGGCGAGCAGCGGCAGGTCGCCAAGGACCTGCAGATTGCCCTGGATCACGGTGAGCAGGTTGTTGAAGTCGTGGGCGATGCCGCCGGTCAGCTGGCCGACGCTTTCCAGCCGCTGTGCGTGGCCGAGCGCTTCTTCCGACTGGACGCGCTGCAGGCTGGTCGCCAGCAGGTTGACGAGCGACTCGAGGAAGCGCACTTCGTCGTCGCCGAAGAACCGGCTCGCGTGCGAGCGGACGACGACGACGCCGATCGTTCGGCCGCGGTCGGAGAGCGGCACGGCGAGCGCGCTCGTCAGGCCGGCATCGAGATAGGCCCTGGGGACGGTGAAGCGCGTTTCGAGCGCGTAGTCGCGAACGATGATCGAGCGACCCTGCGACAGGACGAAGCCGAGCGACGTGTCGAGCCGATTGGCGATCCGGTCGCCGACCGCCTCGCCGGGCATGGCGCCGGCCATGCTGGCGATGCGCAGCTCGAGCGCGTTCGGCAGCAGCAGGTAGACCATCGCCACTTCGAGGTCGAGCGCTTCGGCGGCGACCCGCGGGACCTGGTCCAGCAGCACCTGCGGGTCGCGCGTGTCGACCGCGAGTCGGCCGATCTGCGCCAGCCACTCGCTGTAGCGAGCGCGCTGCAGGGCCTGCTTCATGCGCGGATAGGCGCCGATGTCGCGAATCGCGGCGACCACCAGCGCGTTGCCATGGTCGTGCAGCGGGCTGAGGGCGATCTCGACGACGACCTCGCTGCCGTCCTTGCGCTTGGCGACGAGCTCGGTCTGCTTGCCCATCGGCCGGGCCTGCGGGTTGCGACCGAAGGCGCTCCGGTATTCGGCATGGCGCGGCCGGGTGCTGTCGGGCACGAGCTCGTCGACCTGCATCCCGACCAGCTCGTCGACCGGGTAGCCGAGCAGCGCGGCGGCCGAAGGATTGGCCAAGACGATCGTACCGGCCCCGTCGGCGACGACGAGCGCGTCCGGATACGCGGCGAACAAAGTGCGATAGACACCGCCCTCGTCCAGGGCTGCGCCCTGCGCGGCGGGAAGCGCCGGCGCCGTCATCGCCGGCCCATCACCCAGACGTCACCGGCGGCACGAAGACATAGCCGGCGCCCCGAACCGACTTGATGATCTGCGGATCGTCGCTGTCCTTCTCGAGCTTCTTGCGCAGGCGCCCGACCTGGACGTCGATCGTCCGGTCGAACGGCGCCGCCTCGCGGCCACGCGTGTGCTCGAGGAGGAAGTCGCGCGAGAGAACGCGCCCCGCGTGCTCGACGAAGGTCGCGAGGAGATCGAACTCGCCGCTCGTCAGCGCGACTTCGCGCCGCTCGGGGTCGAGCAGGCGACGCGCCGCGACGTCGAGCTCCCAGTCGGCGAATCGATGCTTCGGCCGCGGCGCGCCGGCACCGATCGCGGGTGCGGCCAGCGTGCGCCGCAGCACCGCCTTGATGCGGGCGAGCAGCTCGCGCAGATCGAAGGGCTTGGTCACGTAGTCGTCGGCGCCGATCTCGAGCCCGACCACCTTGTCGATCGCGTCGCCGCGGCCGGTGACGATGACCAGGCCGCAGCGCCAGTGCTCGCGCAGCTGGCGCGCGATCGAGAAGCCGTCCTCGCCGGGCAGGCCGAGGTCGAGCAGCACCAGCTGCGGCGGGTCCTCGGCCATCAGGCGCAGCAGGGCGCGACCGTCGTGCGTCTGCGAGACGCGAAAGCCCTGGCCCTGCAGGTAGTTCGCGATCAGCCGGGTGATCTCTGCTTCGTCGTCGAGGACGGCGATGTGGACGACAGGTGCCAACGCGAAGAGGCGGCAACCGCGAGGGCCGAGCGCCGCAAGTGGATCGAGGCTGCCAGACTATCAGCATTGACGGGCGGTCCTGCCGCTGCACCTCGTCGCCTCGACCGACCCATGCATTCCCCTTCGCCGAACCCCGCGATCCTCGATGCCCCAGCGGCGGTCGCCGTCGACCTCGGCACCGACCTCGAGCAGGGGTTGACCAGCGCCGAAGCAACGCGCCGGCTCGTCGCCGAGGGAGCCAACGAGCTCCCTTCGACGCCGCCGCGGCCGGCGTGGCGACGCCTGCTGGCGCAGCTCGACGATCCGCTCGTCTACCTGTTGCTGGGCGCGGTCGGGATCGCCCTCGCGGCGTGGGTCGTGGAAGGCCGGCACGGCGGGCCGGTCGATGCGATCGTCATCGCGCTGGTCGTGATCCTGAATGCCGTCCTCGGCTTCGTCCAGGAAGCCAAGGCGGAGAACGCGGTCGCAGCGCTGGCGCGGATGACTGCCGTGACCTCGTCGGTGCTGCGTGACGGCAAGGTGCTGCGCATCCCGAGCACGGAGCTGGTTCGCGGCGATATTCTCGTCCTCGACGAAGGCGACGCCGTCGGCGCCGATGCGCGGCTGTTTCGCACAGCGGACCTGCGCGTCCAGGAAGCGTCGCTGACCGGCGAAAGCGAAGCCGTTCTGAAGGACTGTGCCGCAGTGCCCGCCGGCGCGGCGCTCGGCGACCGCCTCGACATGGTCTTCAAGGGAACGGCCGTGGCCCAGGGGACCGGGCGGGCCATCGTCACGGCGACGGCGATGCGGACCGAGGTCGGCGCCATCGCCGCGATGCTGGAGTCGACCGCCGAGGCACCGACGCCGCTGCAGAAGGAAATCGCGCAGATCGGCCGGATGCTGGGCATCGCCGTCGTCGTCATCTCCCTCGTCGTCGTCGCGACCATCGTTGTCGTCGCCGACGTCCGCACCCCGTCGGCCTTCATCACCGTTCTTCTCTTCGGCGTCTCGCTGGCGGTGGCCGCGGTTCCGGAAGGCCTGCCCGCGATCCTGTCCGTGGTGCTGGCGCTCGGCGTGCAGCGGATGGCGCGCCGCCATGCCATCGTCAAGAAGCTTTCCTCGGTGGAGACGCTCGGATCGGCTTCGGTGATCTGCTCCGACAAGACCGGCACGCTGACCCGTTCCGAGATGACGATCGAACGCGTCGTCACGGCCTCCGGCGAGACCCGCATCAGCGGCATCGGCTACGCCCCCGAAGGGCGCGTCGAGCACGAGGGCAGCGCCCTCGTGTCGGGCCCGGTGCACGCGGAGCACATCGTCGTTCTCAGCGGTGGCAGCCTGGCGAGCAATGCCGACTTGCGGCAGCGCGGCGATGGCGCCTGGGAAATCCAGGGCGACCCGACCGAAGCCGCCTTCCTCGTCGCCGAGCGCAAGCTCGGCACCAGCGATCGGCGTGCGCGGCGCTTCGAGCGGGTCGCCGAGATCCCGTTCAGCTCCGACCGCAAGATGATGTCCTCGATCGAGCGCGACCACGAGCAGGGCGATGCGCTGGTCGTCATCACCAAGGGCGCACCGGACGTGTTGCTCGAGCGATGCTCGAGGCTTCGCGTCGGCATGGAGGTCGTCCCCCTCGACGACGTCGCGCGCGCCAGGGCGCTGGCGGATGTGGAACGGCTCTCGGACGCCGCCCTGCGCACGCTCGCCGTCGCCTACCGGCCGCTCGCGGCCGACGAGCTTTCGCGGCCCGCGCACGAGCTCGAGCACGACCTCGTCTTCGTCGGCACCGTCGGCATCATCGACCCGCCGCGCGAGGAGGCCGGCGTCGCCATTCGCGAGGCGCGCCGCGCCGGCATCCGGGTCATGATGATCACCGGCGACCATCCGCGCACGGCGGCGCGGATCGCGGCCGATCTCGGCATCGCCGAGGCAGGCAGCGCGGCGCTGAGCGGCGCCGACCTCGACCGGCTCGATGCCGCCGCCTTCGCCGAGAGCGTGCGCCGCAACTCGGTCTACGCCAGGGTCGCCCCGGCGCACAAGCTACGAATCGTCGCCGCGCTGCAGGCCGACGGCAACGTGGTGGCGATGACGGGCGACGGCGTCAACGACGCGCCGGCGCTCAAGGCCGCCGACATCGGCATCGCCATGGGCATCACCGGCACCGAGGTGGCCAAGGAGGCGGCCAAGATGATCCTCGCCGACGACAACTTCGCGACCATCGTCGAAGCGGTCCGCGAGGGTCGCGCCATCTTCGACAACATCCGCAAGTTCCTGCGCTACCTGCTGTCGTCGAACATGGGCGAGGTGCTGACGGTCTTCCTCGGGGTTGTCGGCGCTGGCCTGCTCGGGCTCTCGACGTCCGGCCAGGAGCTGGTCCTGCCGCTGCTGGCGACGCAGATCCTCTGGATCAACCTGATCACCGACTCCGGCCCCGCCCTGGCGATGGGCGTCGACCCCGAGACCGACGACGTCATGGCGCGCCGGCCGCGAAGGCCCGGCGATCGGGCCATCGACACCCGGATGTGGAAGGGCGTGCTCGAGCTCGGCCTGGTGATGGCGATCGCGACCTTGCTGACCATCGACATGTACCTGCCGGGGGGTCTGATCGAAGGCGAGCGCGACCTGGCGAATGCACGCACCGCGGGCTTCACGGTGCTCGTCCTGGCCCAGCTCTTCAACTGCTTCAATGCCCGGTCGGAAACGACGAGCGCGTTCCACCGCCCGTTCGTGAACCCGTGGCTGTGGGGAGCCATCGCCTTGTCGCTGCTGCTGCAGATCGCCGTGGTCAACGTCGACATCCTGAACGTTGCCTTCGGCACCGTGCCGCTGGACGCGCGGCAATGGATCGTCTGCGTCGCGATGGGCAGCGCCGTCCTCTGGTTCAGCGAGCTTCGCAAGGCCGCGATCCGCGCCTTCAGCGGCCGGTCGCCGGCAGCGTCGCCGTGACGTGGCCTGGCCGGCTCTTCGGCCTGTCTCGGCTCAAGCGAAGTGCGTTCGTGATCACGGACGCGGAGCTCAAGCTCATGGCGAGCGCGGCGATCATCGGCGACAGCAGCCACCCGGTGAGCGGATAGAGCAATCCGGCCGCGATCGGGATGCCCAGGGCGTTGTAGACGAAGGCGAAGCCGAGGTTCTGCTTCATGTTGGCGATCGTGTCGAGCGAGATCTGCCGTGCCTGGGCGATCCCGCGGAGATCGCCTTTGACGAGGGTCACCTGCGCGCTGTTCATCGCGACGTCGGTGCCCGTCCCCATCGCCACGCCGACATCGGCTTTGGCCAGCGCAGGCGCGTCGTTGATGCCGTCGCCCGCCATGGCAACGACGCGTCCTTCCGACTGAAGGCGGGTGACGAGCGCCAGCTTGTCCGCCGGCTTGACCTCGCCGTGGACTTCGTCGATGCCGAGCCGGGTCGCGACGGCTTCGGCGGTGGTCTTCCCGTCACCCGTGGCCATCACGACGCGCATTCCCGTTTGCCGGAGCGAGCCCAGCGCTTCTGCGGTAGTCGCCTTGATCGGATCGGAGACCGAAAGAAGGCCGGCCAGGCGGCCGTCGACCGCCAGATGCACGATGCTCGCGCCCTCGGCGCGAAGGCGTTCGGCCGCGTCCATCATCGACTCGAACGGCACACCGGCGTCGCGCATGAGCGTCGTGTTGCCGAGGAGGATGAGACGACCGCCGAGCCGGCCACTGACGCCGATCCCGCTCCGCGACTCGAACGATTCAGGCCGTTCGAGTACGAGGCCGCGCTCTCGGGCGGCGCGAACGATCGCTTCAGCCAGAGGATGCTCGCTGCCTTGATCCAGGCTCGCTGCCAGTCGCAGGACTTCGTCTTCGCTGAAGCCCTCGCTCGCAAGCGCCCGGTTGAAGGACGGCTTGCCTTCGGTGAGCGTTCCGGTCTTGTCGACGATCAGCGTATCGACCTTGCGGAAGTTCTCGATCGCCGCCGCATCGCGGAACAGGATTCCTTTCGTGGCAGCCTTCCCTGTCGCGACCATGATCGACATCGGCGTCGCCAGGCCCAGCGCGCAGGGACAGGCGATGATGAGGACCGCCACGGCGTTGACGAGCCCGTAGACCCAGCGCGGTTCGGGGCCCCAGAAGCCCCAGGCGAGAAGGGTCAGCAACGCGATGCCGACCACCGTGACGACGAAGTAGCCCGCCACCCGGTCTGCCATGCGTTGCATCGGCGCCCGGCTGCGCTGCGCCTGGGCCACCATCTGGACGATCTGCGCCAGGACGGTCTGCGAGCCGACCTTCTCGGAACGCATGACCAAGGCGCCGCTGGTGTTCATGGTCGCGCCGATGAGCTTGTCGCCCGGACGCTTCGTCACCGGCATCGGCTCCCCGGTCAGCATCGATTCGTCGACGGCGCTGCTGCCCTCGAGAACGGCACCGTCGACCGGCACTTGCTCGCCGGGCCGGATCCGCAGTGAATCGCCGACGTGCACGTGGCTCAAGGGAATGTCTTCCTCGCTTGCATCGGGTTTGATGCGACGCGCTGTCTTCGGCGCCAGGCCGAGCAGCGACTTGATCGCTGCCGACGTCCGTGACCGGGCCTTGAGCTCGAGGATCTGGCCGAGAAGCGTGAGCGAGATGATCACCGCGGCCGCTTCGAAATAGACCGAGACGCGTCCCATCGAGACGAACGAGCTCGGAAACGCGCCGGGGGCGACCGTCGCCACGACGCTGTACGAGAAGGCCGCCCCCGTCCCCAGCCCGATCAAGGTCCACATGTTGGGGCTCCGGTTGACCACGGACTGGACGCCACGGACGAAGAAGGGCCAGCCGGCCCACAGAACAATGGGCGCGGACAGCGCCAGCTCGATCCAGCTCCGGGTCGCAGGGGCGAAGAGCTCGAGCCGATGGCCGACCATGGCGAGCAGGGTCACGGCGACCGTGAGCGGCAACGTCCACCAGAAGCGGCGCCTGAAGTCGATCAGCTCCGCGCTCTCGCCGTCTTCGAGGCTCGGCATTTCCGGCTCGAGCGCCATGCCGCACTTCGGGCACGCGCCGGGATGGTCCTGACGGACTTCGGGGTGCATGGGGCAGGTGTAGATCGTTCCCGGCGCCGCTTCGGCGGCCCCGACAGGCGGCGCACCTGCTTGCATCCGATCCAGGTACTTCGATGGTTCCGCGACGAACTTGGCCTTGCAGCCGGCGCCGCAGAAGTACACGGTTCTGCCGCCATGCACCTGCGAATGAGGTGACTGCTCCGTGACGGTCATTCCGCAGACAGGGTCCTTGAGGGACGGTGCCACCCCAGCGTCCTGATCCCCCTGCAGTGGACTCGTTGAAGCGTCGTGCCCTTCAGGGTGTGCGTGCTTCATGATGTTTAGGGTTGAGCTGCCTTTGGCGAAGAGCGAACGAGGGCTGCTTCCGACCTGCAGCCGGGATGGCACAAAGAAGAAAAGGACCGGGCACTTCTGCCAGGTCCTTGATTTCCTCGCAATTCTGGTAGGCGCGATTGGACTCGAACCAACGACCCCCACCATGTCAAGGTGGTGCTCTAACCAGCTGAGCTACGCGCCTGCGAAGGGCCGAACTATAGCAGCGCCTCGGCGATCGCCGGCGCGTGCGGGTAGGCTTCGCCTCATCCTGTTCGCTCGCCGTCCGGCACCCTCGCCATGAAACCCTTCGCCACCCTGATCCCGATCGCCCTGCTCTCCGTTGCCGGCCTCGCCGTCGCCGAGCCGATCGGCGAAGTCGACACCGTCTTCAAGCTCATCGGCCCGGACCACAAGATCGTCGTCGACGCCTACGACGATCCGAAGGTGAGCGGCATCACGTGCTACGTGTCGCGCGCCAAGACCGGCGGCATCAGCGGCGCGCTCGGCCTCGCCGAGGACAAGTCGGAAGCATCGATCGCCTGCCGCCAGGTCGGCCCGATCTCGTTCTCCGGCAAGCCGATCGAGCTGCGCGAGGAGATGTTCAACGAGCGCATCTCGCTCGTCTTCAAGCGCCTGCGCGTCGTCCGCATGGTCGACCGCAAGCGCAACACGCTCGTCTACCTGACTTACTCGGACCGCGTCATCGAAGGCTCGCCGCAGAACAGCGTCACCGCGGTGCCGGTCGATCGGGCGACGCCGATCCCGGTTCGCTGAAAACGTCGCCCGAACTCAGCGCCGCCGCGCCGAGCGAACGCCGGGGACGCGGCGCACGAGCGCGAGCGCAGCGGCGAGCTTGCCGGCGTCGGCGACCTCGACCGTGAAGGTCATGAACGCCGTCCCGCCGCCACCGTCGCGAACCGACTGCGAGCGGACGCCGGTGACGTTGATCTTCTCCTTGGCGAGCACCTCGGAGACGTCGCGGAGCAGGCCGGCGCGGTCGCTCGCCTCGACGCTGACGTCGACCGGATAGAGAACGGGATGCGCCGCGTCGACGCTGCCCCAGGCGACGTCGATGACGCGCTCGGCCGAGCGGCCGACGAGCTCGCGAAGGTTGCTGCAGCCGACGCGATGGACGGCGACGCCCTTGCCGCGCGTGACGTAGCCGGCGATCGCGTCGGGCGGCGCCGGCCGGCAGCAGCGCGCCAGCGTCGTCAGCAGCGAGCCTACGCCGACGACGAGAACGCCGCCACCCGCCGGCGAGCGCGACGGCCTGAAGGCGATGTCGTCGGCATCGCTCTTCGGCGCCGGCGCCGGGCGCAGCAGCGCCTCGATGCTCTTCAGCGAGAGCTCGTCCTTGCCGACGACCTCGAACAGCGCGTCGGCGCTGCGAAAGCCGAGCCGCGTCGCCAGCTCGGCGTGCTTGAGCGCGGTCCGCCCCTCGCGCTGCAGGAGCTTTTCGACCGCCTCGCGGCCGCGCGCGATCGTCGCCGCCTGCGCCTGCGCGTTGAACCACGAGCGAACCTTGGCCTTCGAGCGCGCGCTCTGCAGGTAGCCGAGCTCGGGGTTGAGCCAGTCGAGCGACGGCCCGCCGGCCTTGGCGGCGGTGACCTCGACCATCTGGCCGCTCTGCAGCGGCGTGTTCAGCGGAACGATCGCGCCGTCGACCTTGGCGCCGCGGCAGCGATGGCCGAGGTCGGTGTGGACGGCGTAGGCGAAGTCGATCGGCGTCGCCCCGGCGGTGAGCTCGACGACCGTGGCCTGCGGCGTGAAGACGTAGATGCGATCGTCGAAGGCGGCCCGCGCGGCCGCCTCGGGAGCGGCTCGATCCTGCGCCGGCGCACCCTCTTCCGCGCCGTCGTCGCCGGCGAGGTCGCGCTCCCATGCGAGCAGCTGGCGCAGGACGACGAGGCGGGCCTGCGCGACCTTCGCCTCGAACGATCCGCCGGCGCTGACCGCGGCGTTGGCCACGTCGGCTTCCTTGTACGCCCAGTGCGCCGAGACGCCGTACTCGGCGTGCTCGTGCATCTCGGCGGTGCGGATCTGGATCTCGACCGCGCCGCCGTCGTCGCCTTCGACGACGGTGTGCAGCGACCGGTAGGCGTTCGCCTTCGGCCGCGCGATGTAGTCGTCGAGCTCGCCGGCGATCGCGCGATAGCGCTCGTGCACGCGCCCGAGCACGGCGTAGCAGGCGGCGACGTCCCTGGCGATGACGCGCAGCGCGATGACGTCGAGCACCTCGGCGAAGCCGAGATGCTTCCTGCGCATCTTCTTCCAGATGCTGTAGAGATGCTTCGGCCGCCCCTGCACCTCGACTGAGAGGCCGTGCGCGGCGAGGTCGGCGGCGAGGCTGGCGCGCATCGCCGCGACGCGCGCCTCGCGATCGGCGCGGGTCTCGTCGAGGCTCGCCGCGATGCTCCGGTACGACACGGGATCGAGGAAGCGGAAGGCGAGGTCCTCGAGCTCCCACTTGATCTGCCAGATGCCGAGCCGGTTGGCGAGCGGCGCGAACACCTGCATCGCCTCGGCGGCGAGGTCGGGCGGGCACGGCCGCTTGCTCGCCGCGAAGAAGCGCAGCGTCTGCAGGCGCGAGGCGAGCCTGAGCAGGACGACGCGCAGGTCGCGCGAGAACGCGAGCAGCATCTTGCGGACGCGCTCGACCTGCAACGCGCGCCCTGCGCCCTCGAGCCGCGCGCCTTGCGCCGCGCGCTGCAATGCGCCGAGCTTCCTCGCGTGGGCGACGAGCGCCGTCTGCGACGCGCCGAAAAGCGGCGTCAGCACCGCGTCGGGCTCGCCGAGCTCGTCGGCGGCGTGGACGAGATAGGCCGCGGCACAGAACGGCGGCGCCGCGCCGATCGCGGCCAGGACCCCGGCGACGCCGTCGGCGTGGGCGAGGACGCCCTCGCCGGTCGGCAGCTCGCGGCCGATGACGAGCGGCGCAGTGAACGCGCGCGCCCGCGTCACCTCGTCGGCGCCGCCCGGTGCGGCGTCGTGCGGATCGAGGAGACGAACGATGGGGGCCGTCGTGTCGACGGCCGCCGCGGCAGTCTTCACGGTACGGCCTCTATGCGCCTGCGTCCAGGAACTCCCGCACCACCTCGACCTGGTCGGCGGCGACGATCATCGGCGCGTGGCCGACGCCGGCGAACTCGTGCACGCGCGCCTTCGGGCCCCGCGCTGCCATTGCCGCGGCGGTCGCCGGGGCGAGCACGTCGGAGTCGGCGCCGCGCAGGACGAGCGTCGGGCAGCGGATCGCGTCGTAGGCGGCCCAGAGCGCCGCCTCGCCGGCACCGGCGGCCGCCACCGTCATGGCTCGCAAGGGGACGCCGATCGCCGGGTCGTAGTGCAGTCGATAGCGATCGCCGTCGCGGCGCAGCATCGGCCGCGTCAGCGCCAGCCACTGCTCGCGGCTGTGCGGGCCGAATCCCTTCGAGATCGTCAGCAGGTAATCGGCCGCTTCATCCTCGCTCGCCCAGGTGAGCGGCAGGCCGATGTAGGCGGCGATGCGGGCGATGCCGACCGGGTCGATCGCCGGGCCGACGTCGTTGAGGACAAGCCGCGAGATCGGCGAATTCGGCAGCGCGGCGAGGCCGATGCCGATCAGGCCGCCCATCGACGTGCCGAACCAATGCACGGTCTTCGCGTCGAGGCGGGCGAGCAGCGTCACCATGTCGGCGGCGTAGGTCGTGATCTGGTACGCCGACGGGTCGGCGAGGCGGTCCGATTCGCCGCGGCCGACGACGTCGGGGCAGACGACGCGCCAGCCGTCGCGCATCGCCCGCGCGAGCGTGTCGAAGTCGCGGCCCTGGCGCGACAGGCCGTGGGCGCAGACGAGGACGCGGTCGGTCGCGCCGTTCTCGCGCTCCCACAGCCAGTACGCCATTCGGTGCAGGCCGCGGCCGTCGAGGCATTGCACATGGCGCAGTCGAGGTTCGTTCATGGGGTCGGTCATTTCATCTGGATCGTGCCGTTGACGGTCGCCGTGACGAGCGCCTTGCCCGGCTCGACCGACAAGGCGTCGGCCGAGCTGGCGGGCGCGGCCTGCGCCGCATAGCGTACTGGCAGTGGCTGCGGCTCGCTGGTCGCGACCGACACCTCGCGCACCGCGTAGCCGCCGTAGCCGAACAGCTTGGCGTAGCTCGTCGCCTTGGCGCGAAAGGCGGCGATCGCCTCGGCGGCGATGTCGGCCTCGACACGCTGGCTCGCCTCGCGCGAGAGCCGGTAGGAGACGCGGGCGATCGTCATCGTCGTGATCCGGCCGGTGAGCTGGCCGATCGCCGCCATGTCGCGGCCTTCGACGATCAGCTCGGCATTGCCCTGCCAGCCCGTGATCGCGGCGCGACCCGAGCTCGACACGTTGGCGTAGCGCGGATAGAGCGAGAAGTTGCCGGTCTGCACCTCGACCTGCCCCGGCCGCGCCGCCTTCTTCGCTTCGGCGAGCGCGGCGTCGAGCGCCTGCTTGAGCTGCGCCTGCACCGCGTTCGCGTCGTTGCCTTCGCGGCTCGTCGACAAGGTGACGGCGAGCAGGTCCTTGACGACCTCGACGCTCGCGTTCGCGGTGAGTCCGAGCACGCCTTGCGGTGCCGGCGTGTCGGCGCGCGCGACGTTCGCGAGGCTCGCGGCGACGACAAAAGACGCGGTCGCTGCCGCTCGAACGATGGACTTCATGATGGATTGCTCGACATCGCCGAGATGACTTGTAACAGCTCGTCAGCAGGCCCCGGAATCGCCCGCAAAGCCGCGCAGAATCGCGATTGTTACAAATGGGGAATCGATGAACACAGCCGCCAACGCCCGCCCGGATCGGATCGTCGTCGTCGACGATGATGCCCGCATTCGCGACCTGCTGCGCCGCTACCTGACGCAGGAAGGCTTCGAGGTGCTGCTGGCGGAGGATGCGAAGGCGCTCAACCGGCTGCTCACGCGCGAGACGGTTCACCTCATCGTCCTCGACCTGATGCTGCCCGGCGAAGATGGCCTCTCGATTTGCCGGCGCCTGCGGGCCGCGAACGACGTGACGCCGATCATCATGCTCACCGCCAAGGTCGAGGACGTCGATCGCATCGTCGGCCTCGAGGTCGGTGCCGACGACTACCTGCCGAAGCCGTTCAACCCGCGCGAGCTGCTCGCACGAATCCACGCCGTGCTGCGCCGCCGCCCGGCGATGGAAGCGCCCGGCGCGCCGGCCCTCGATGCGCAGACCGTCACCTTCGGCCCGTTCGTCTTCGATCTCGCCCTGCGCCGGCTGACCAAGGACGGCGAGCAGATCGCGCTGACGACCGGCGAGTTCTCGATGCTGAAGGCGCTCGTGCGCCATCCGCGCCAGCCGCTCTCGCGCGACAAGCTCGCGCAGCTCGCGCGCGGCCGCGAGTTCGAGCCCTTCGACCGCAGCCTCGACGTGCAGATCTCGCGCCTGCGCAAGATGATCGAGCCGGACCCGACCCAGCCGCGCTATATCCAGACGGTCTGGGGGGTCGGCTACGTGTTCGTGCCGGACGGCGCCGCATAGGGCAACAATCGGCCGGTGGCGACCCGAACCATCAAGCGGCCCTCCTCGACGCCGCTCTCCGAGCGGCTGAGGCCGCCGCAGACGCCGCGGCTGGCGAAGAAGTTCGTCGCCCTCAGCCTGTTCTGGCGCACGTTCTTCCTGCTCGCGCTGCTGCTGGCGAGCGGCGTCTTCGCGTGGGTCCAGACCTTTCGCGCCCTCGAGTTCGAGCCGCGCGCGGTGCAGGCGGCGCAGCAGATCGCCAGCCTCGTCAACATCGCCCGCGCCGCCCTGCTCGGCACCGACGGCATCAACCGGATCGCCATCATCAAGAGCGTGTCGACGCTCGATTCGGTCAAGCTGACGCCGCGCGAGCCGACCGACAAGTGGGAGCCGTACGAGCCCGACCGCTTCCAGCGCGTCATCGAGCGCGAGCTGCGCGACCAGCTCGGCCCCGACACGATCGTCGCCAGCTCGATGAACGGGACGCCGGGCCTGTGGGTGGGCTTTTCGATCGCGCGCGATTCGTTCTGGCTGAAGGTCGACCCGACGCGCGTCGGGCCGATGTCGACGAGCACGATCATCCTTTGGGTCAGCATCGCGCTGCTCGCCACCGTGCTCGGCTCCGCCGGAATCGCGCGGCTCATCAACCGGCCGCTCAAGGACTTGTCGTTCGCCGCCAGCCGGATCCGCGAGGGCGAGTACGACTCGCGCCTCGACGAGACGACGATGACGAGCGAGATCCGCCAGGTCAACATGGGCTTCAACCGGATGGCGCGCGAGCTCGCCAAGGTCGAGCAGGACCGCGCCGTCATGCTCGCCGGCATCTCGCACGACCTGCGCACGCCGCTCTCGCGCCTGCGCCTCGAGGCCGAGATGAGCGTGCAGGACGAAGAGGCCAAGAGCAACATGGCGATGGACATCGACCAGCTCGACGCGATCATCGACAAGTTCATGGACTATGCGCGGCCGGGCGAGGTGAAGCTCGTGTCGGTCGACGTCGCGACGGTCGTCGCGCGCGAGGCGGCGGCGTTCCGCGACACCAGCCAGATCCGCATCCAGTCGAAGGTCGCGCCCGACACGCGCGTCCTCGCCGACGACGTCGAGCTCGGTCGCGTCCTGCAGAACCTGTTCGAGAACGCGCGCCGCTACGGAAGATCGACCGAGACCGGGATCGCGCGGGTCGTCGTCAGCTTCGCGCGCACCGGACCGTGGGTGATCATCACCGTGCGCGACCACGGCCAGGGTGTCGACCCGAAGAAGATCGACCAGCTGACGACGCCGTTCTTCCGCGGCGACGCGGCGCGCACCGCCGCCACCGGCGCCGGGCTCGGCCTGGCGATCGTCGAGAAGGCGCTGCAGCGGATGGGCGGCGCATTCGAGCTCGCCAATGCGACCGAGGGCGGCCTGCTCGCTCACATCCGGTTGAAGAGGGCATGAGCGGCTGCGCCGCTCATGCCCTCTTCAACCTGGCAGGATTGCTCCCTCCCCAACCCCTCCCTCCGTGAGGGAGGGGCGCGCGCCGCTGGCGCGCACTCAGTTCTTGAAGATCAGGCACACGGCGCGAGCTTCCATCGCCTCGCCGTGGCCGACCGGCCCCATCTTCTCGGCCGTCTTCGCCTTGATGCTCACTTGATCGATGGCGACGCCGAGCGCGCCGGCGACGCGCTGACGCATCGCGGCGATGTGCGGCGCGAGGCGCGGCGCCTGCGCGATCACCGTCGCGTCGACGTTGCCGATCTGCCAGCCGGCGCCGCGGACGCGCCGCGTCGCTTCCGAGAGCAGCGCCAGCGAGTCGGCGCCGCGGTATTGCATGTCGGTCTCGGGGAAATGGTGGCCGATGTCGCCGAGCGCGGCGGCGCCGAAGAGGGCGTCGGTGATCGCGTGGCAGAGCGCATCGGCGTCGGAGTGGCCGGCGAGGCCGTGGGTGTGCGCGATCTCGACGCCGCCGAGGATGAGCTTCCTCCCTTCGACGAGCGCGTGCGTGTCCCAGCCTTCGCCGACGCGCCAGAGCGGGCCGCGCGGCTTCATGCGGCGGCGCGCCGGGCGAGCAACGCCTCGGCGATGGCGAAATCGCCCGGGTGCGTGACCTTGATGTTCTCGGCCGAGCCCGCGACGAGCTTGGGCCGCAGGCCGATCGCCTCGATCGCCGAGGCCTCGTCGGTCGCATCGGGGCTTCGCGCCAGCGCGTCGGCGAGAACGCCGAACCTGAACATCTGCGGCGTCTGCGCCTGCCAGACGTCCTCGCGCGACAGCGTCGCGACGGCGCGATCGCCTTCGGCGCGCTTGAGCGTGTCGGCGACGGGCAGGGCGAGCAGGCCGCCGATGCCGTCGCCGCGGCAGGCGTCGACGAGCGCCTCGATCCATTCGGCGCGAATCAGGCAGCGTGCGGCGTCGTGGACCAGAACCCAGTCGTTCGGCGCCGCGCCGAGCCCGGCAAGCTTGGCCAGGCCGCCGGCCACGGTCGCGGCGCGCGTCGTGCCGCCACAGCGTGCGAGCGAAATGCGCGGATCCGACGGGAGTGCGGTCAGGCTTTCGTAGTGCTGATCCTCGGGTGCGACGACGACGAGGATCCGGCTCAGCCGTTTCACCGCCACGAGCGCCGCCAGCGTGTGGGCGATGAGAGGCCGGCCGGCGACCTCGACATACTGCTTCGCGACCGCCCCACCGGCGCGGACGCCGCTGCCCGCGCAAGGGACGAGCGCGTACAGGCGGCGGCGGGAGGAAGGCGGGGTCGGCATCGGCGCGGGATCGATCGCGGCGGGGCGAAGGATAAAGCCGCGGCTCCACGCCACCGCGTCGCGCCACCTAAAATCGCCGCTTTCCTCTCGCGCGGCACGCGTCTGCCGCCTTCATGCTTCTCCCCGACATCGCCCCCGGCAAGCGCTTCGCGCTGCCCCGCCCGCCCGGTTCGGCCGACGCCCAGCTGCTCGCCCGCTTCGCCGAGAAGGAGCGCGCCCGCGCCAAGGTCGTCGCGATCTTCACTGCCGAGCCCGCTGACGCGCAGCGGCTGGCCGACGAGATCCCGTTCTTCGCGCCCACCTTGCGAGTCGCCGTCTTCCCCGACTGGGAGACGCTGCCCTACGACACCTTCTCGCCGCACGAGGACCTGATCTCGGAGCGGCTGGCGACGCTCTGGCGAATCCGCCGCGGCGACGTCGACGTGGTCCTGATGCCGGCGACGACGGCGCTGGTCCGCCTCGCGCCGCCGGCGTTCATGGCCGGCTACACCTTCCACTTCACGACCAAGCAGCGCCTCGACGAAGCCGCGCTGAAGGCACAGCTCACCCTCGCCGGCTACACCCACGTGAGCCAGGTCGTCTCGCCCGGCGAGTACGCGGTGCGCGGCGGCCTGATCGATCTGTTCCCGATGGGCTCGGCGGTGCCGTACCGCGTCGACCTGTTCGGCGACGAGATCGATTCGATCCGCACCTTCGATCCCGACACGCAGCGAAGCCTCTATCCGGTGCCCGAGGTGCGTCTGCTGCCCGGCCGCGAGTTCCCGATGGACGAGCCGTCGCGCAACGCCTTCCGGGCGCGCTGGCGCGAGCGCTTCGAGGGCGACCCGACCAAGGTCCGCCTCTACAAGGACATCGGCGCCGGCATCGCTACCGCCGGGATCGAGTTCTACCTGCCGCTCTTCTTCGACGCGACCGCGACCGTCTTCGACTACCTCGGCGCCGAGGCGACGCTCGTCCTGCACGGCGAGATCGACGAGGCGCTGCAGCGCTTCTGGGCCGACACGCGCGAGCGCCATCGCTTCTTCCAGCACGACCGCGAGCGGCCGATCCTGCCACCGGAAGCGCTGTTCCTCAAGCCGGAGGAGTTCTTCACGGCATGCGGCGAGCACGCGCAGCTCTCGCTGCGCGGCAAGAGCGAAGAGGACCGCCCGTGGGCGAGCGCCCTGCCCGACCTCAGCGTCGACCGCGGCGCGCCCGAGCCGCTGAAGCGTTTGCAGAGCCATGTCGCGGCGACGCCGCATCGCGTCCTCATCGTCGCCGAGAGCGAGGGCCGGCGCGAGAGCCTGCTCGAGCTGCTGCGCGACAGCCGCATCGACCCGCCGAGCGTCGCGACGCTCGCCGAGTTCGAGTCGGGCGATGAGCGCTTCGCGATCGCCGTCGCGCCGTTGGCGCAAGGCTTCGCCGCGCGACGCGAAGGCGGCGGCGCGGACGACGCGCAAACGATCGAGTTCGTCACCGAGACCGAGCTGTTCGCGATGGCGCCGGGCGCGCGCCGGCGTCGCCGCCAGGAACAGACGAGCGACGTCAACGCCCTGATCAAGGACCTCTCCGAGCTCAAGGTCGGCGATCCGGTCGTCCACGTCAACCACGGCATCGGCCGCTACCTCGGCCTGACGACGATCGCCCTCGGCGGCGACGAGAGCGAAGCCGGCGAGTTCCTCCAGCTCGAGTACGCCGACAAGGCGACGCTCTACGTGCCGGTCGCGCAGCTGCACCTGATCGCGCGCTACACCGGCGTCAGCGCCGAGGAAGCGCCGCTGCACAAGCTCGGCTCGGGGCAATGGGACAAGGCGCGCAGGAAGGCCGCCGAACAGGTTCGCGACACCGCCGCCGAGCTCCTGAACCTCTACGCGCGCCGCGCCGCGCGCGAGGGCTTCGCGTTCCGCTTCCAGCCGCACGACTACGAGGCGTTCGCGGCGAGCTTCGGCTTCGACGAGACGCCCGACCAGCACGCCGCGATCCACGCCGTCATCCAGGACATGGTCTCGCCGCGGCCGATGGACCGCCTCGTCTGCGGCGACGTCGGCTTCGGCAAGACCGAGGTCGCCCTGCGCGCCGCCTTCGTCGCCGTCAACGGCGGCAAGCAGGTCGCGATCCTGGCGCCGACGACGCTGCTCGCCGAGCAGCACCACCAGAACATCACCGACCGCTTCGGCAAGTGGCCGATCAAGGTCGCCGAGCTGTCGCGCTTTCGCTCGCCGAAGGAAGTCAAGGCGGCGCTCGAAGGGCTCGCCGACGGCACGGTCGACATCGTCGTCGGCACGCACAAGCTGCTCTCGGCCGACGTCAAGTTCAAGCGGCTCGGCCTGCTCGTGATCGACGAGGAGCACCGCTTCGGCGTGCGCCACAAGGAGCAGATGAAGGCGCTGCGCGCCGAGGTCGACGTGCTGACGCTGACGGCGACGCCGATCCCGCGCACGCTGGGCATGGCGCTCGAGGGATTGCGCGACCTGTCGGTGATCGCGACCGCGCCCGAGAGGCGCCTGGCGATCAAGACCTTCGTTCGCAGCGAGGGGTCGAGCACGATCAGGGAAGCCGTCCTGCGCGAGCTCAAGCGCGGCGGCCAGGTCTACTTCCTCCACAACGACGTGCAGACGATCGAGCACCGGCGCGAAACGCTGCAGGCGCTCGTCCCCGAGGCGCGGATCGCCGTCGCCCACGGCCAGATGCCCGAGCGCGAGCTCGAGCGCGTGATGCGCGACTTCGTCGCCCAGCGCCACAACGTCCTGCTCTGCTCGACGATCATCGAGACCGGAATCGACGTGCCGAGCGCCAACACGATCGTCATCAGCCGCGCCGACAAGTTCGGGCTGGCGCAATTGCATCAGCTGCGCGGTCGCGTCGGCCGCTCGCACCACCAGGCCTACGCCTACCTCCTGGTCCCCGACATCGAGGGCCTGTCGAAGGCGGCAGCGCAGCGGCTCGAGGCGATCCAGCAGATGGAAGAGCTCGGCTCGGGCTTCTACCTGGCGATGCACGACCTCGAGATCCGCGGCGCCGGCGAGGTGCTCGGCGACAACCAGAGCGGCAACATGATGGAAGTCGGCTTCCAGCTCTACAACGACATGCTCGCCGAGGCGGTGCGGTCGCTGAAGAACGGTCGCGAGCCCGACCTGCTGGCGCCGCTCTCGGCCGTCACCGAGATCAACCTGCATTCGCCCGCGCTCCTGCCCGACGCGTACTGCGGCGACGTCCACATCCGCTTGTCGCTCTACAAGCGTCTCGCCAGCGCGAACAAGGCCGAGCAGATCGACGCTCTGCTCGAGGAGATCACCGACCGCTTCGGCAAGCTGCCGCCGCAGGCGCAGGCGCTCTTCGACGTGCACCGCCTGCGCGTCCTCGCCAAGGCGTACGGCGTGGCGAGGATCGACGCCGGCGACACCGTGACGACGATCACTTTCGCGCCGAACCCGCCGATCGAGGCGAGCCGCATCATCGAGCTGGTGCAGAACAACCGCCACATCAAGCTCGCCGGCAACGAGAAGCTGCGCATCGAGCGGCCCGCCGCCGAGGTGCGCGACCGCGTCCAGCTCGTCCGCGACGTGCTGCGCTCGCTCGGCGCGCCGCGAATGCTGGAAGCGGCGTGAGCGACGCCGTCGCGCCCGGGCTCGTCGTGCGCGGCTTCGCGCCGCCGCTTCGCCTCGCCGACTTCCGCCTGATCGCGTTCGACATGGACTCGACGCTGATCGCGATCGAATGCGTCGACGAGATCGCCGACGTCGCCGGCAAGAAGGCCGAGGTCGCGGCGATCACCGAAGCGGCGATGCGCGGCGAGATCGCCGACTACAAGGAAAGCCTGCGCCGCCGCGTCGCGCTCCTGAAGGGCGTTCCTGCCGCGGCGCTGCAGCGCGTCTACGACGAGCGGCTGCGCTTCAACCCGGGCGCCGAGCGGCTCGTCGCGGCGTGCAAGGCGTCAGGCCTGAAGACGCTCCTCGTCTCGGGCGGCTTCACCTTTTTCACCGACCGCGTCCGCGACCGGCTCGGCTTCGACTTCACGCGCAGCAACGTCCTCGAGATCGCGGACGGCGCGCTCACCGGGAGGCTGGTCTACCAGTCCTGGGGCGACATCTGCGACGGCGCCGAGAAACGGAAGATGCTGCTCGTGACCTGCGCCGCGCTGGCGATCTCACCGTCGCGATCGATCGCCGTCGGCGACGGCGCGAACGACCTGCCGATGATGGCCGCGGCCGGTCTCTCGGTCGCGTATCACGCCAAGCCGAAGGTGCGCGAGGCCGCGATGGTCGCGATCGACGACGGTGGCCTCGACCGCCTGCTGGAAGTCGTCACGCCCTGAGGACGACGATGCCGTCACGGTCGGCGTAGAGACGGTCGCCCGGGCGGATCCAGACGCCCTGCACCTGGACCGCGACGTCGCGCTCGCCCTGCTGGCGCTTCTCGGTCGGGATCGGGACCAGCGCCAGCGCCCGGATGCCGACGAGCGTCGCCTCGAGCTCGGCGGCATCGCGCACCGCGCCGTCGACGACGACGCCGGCCCAGCCGTGCTTGGCCGCCGCCGCGGCGATGTTGCCGCCGACGAGCGCGCGGCGCAGCGACGCGCCGCCGTCGACGACGAGGACGCGGCCGCGGCCCGGTTCGTCGAGCGCGGCCTTGACGAGCGAGTTGTCCTCGAAGCACTTGACGGTCGCGACGTCGCCGGCGAACGCCTCGACGCCGCCATAGTCGCGAAAGACCGGCGGCAGGACGAAGAAGGTCGTGCCGACGTCGCCCTTGTGGGCATCGCAGAGGTCGCAGGTCGAGAACGCGGCGGCGGGCGTGGTCGTCATGGCGTGACCGACGTCGAGGAGGCGCGATCGTCCGCGAGGCGCGCTTCGGCCTTGCGCCGGATTGCCGCGAGCGTCGTCCGGCTCGTGATCACGTCGGCGTCGAGCTTGAGGTGGATCAGCGCCGGCCGGCCGGCCGCGAGCGCCGCGCGCAGCGCCGGCTCGAACGCGGCAGTCGTGTCGACGCGCACGCTCGCCCACCAGCCGTAGGCGCGCGCGAGCGCGGCGAAGTCGGGGTTGCCGAGGTCCGATCCCGAGACCCGGCCCGGGTACTCGCGCTCCTGGTGCATGCGGATCGTGCCGTAGCTGCCGTTGTCGACGACGATGCTGACGAGCTTGCCCGCGCCCTGGCCCGCGCCATGCGCGACCGCGGTCGCGAGCTCCTGGCCGGTCATCAAGAAGTCGCCGTCGCCGGCGAGGTTGACGACGGTGCGCTCCGGTTCGAGCAGCGCCGCCGCGACCGCCGCCGGAACGCCGTAGCCCATCGCCCCGGAAGTCGGCGCGAGATGCGTGCGGCCAGCGTGGCGCAGGCCGACGAAGCGGTGGAATCGGCTCAGCCAGCCGGCGAAGTTGCCGGCGCCGTTGGTGAAGATCGTGTCGACGGGGACGCAGCGATCGATCGCCCGCACGACTTCGGCCATGTCGAGCGGCGCGACCGGCGTCGGCACGAGGTTGGCCTCGTAATCAGCGTGCGCCGCCGCCGTCCAGGCCGACCAGCGGATCGTTGCCGGCGCTTCGAGCGTCGCGAGCGCCGGCGCGGCGCACGCCATCGACGAATTGATCGCCAGGTCGGCGGCGTAGACGCGGCCGAGTTCCTCGGCGCCGGCGTGGACGTGGACGAGCCGCTGGCGCGGCTTCGGCGGCACGAGCAGCTCGTAGCCGCCGGTCGTCATCTCGCCGAGGCGCGGGCCGATGGCGACGATCAGGTCTGCCTCGCTGATGCGCGCCGCGAGCTTGGGATTGATGCCGATGCCGACGTCGCCGGCGTAGTTCGGGTGTCGGTTGTCGAACACGTCCTGGAATCGGAACGCGCAGCCGACCGGCAGCTGCCAGCGCTCGGCGAAGCGTTCGAGCGCCTCGCACGCGGTCGCGGTCCAGCCGCTGCCCCCGGCGATGACGAAGGGACGCTCGGCGGCGACGAGCAACTCGCGCAGGCACGCGAGCGCTTCGGGCGCGGGCGCCGCGAGCGCGGGCTCGATTCGATCGAGCACCGCCGCGGAAGTCGGCGTCGCCAGCATGTCTTCCGGCAGGACGAGGACGACCGGTCCCGGCCGCCCCTGCATCGCGACGTGAAAGGCGCGGCCGACGTATTCCGGCAGGCGATCGGCGTCGTGCACCTCGCCAACCCACTTGGCGAAGCCGAGCGTCCCCGGGCCGAGCATCTGCCGGTAGTCGACCTCCTGGAACGCCTCGCGATCGCGCTGGCTGCTCGCGACCTGGCCGATGAAGAGGATCATCGGCGTCGAATCCTGGAACGCGGTGTGGACGCCGATGGCCGCGTTGCTCGCGCCCGGCCCGCGCGTCACGAAGCAGAGTCCCGGCCGACCGGTCAGCTTGCCTTGCGCTTCGGCCATGTAGCTCGCGCCGCCCTCGTGGCGGCAGGCGACGAAACGGATGCGCTGGCGGTGCTCGTAGAAGCCGTCGAGCGCGGCGAGGAAGCTCTCGCCGGGAACGCCGAAGACGGTGGCGGCACCCTGGGCGATCAGCGCCTCGACAAGGGCATGGCCGGCGGGGCGGGCGGTGGGGGTTGGCGTCATGACGGCGAGGCGGCGGCGATCCCGAGAGGATACGGGGCCTGCGTCGCGTCGTTCGCCGCTGCGTTCGATCAGGGTTCGCCCGAATGCCCTTAATTCACCGTTTGGTGAATTATCCCGACGTGGCCTCCCGCTCCCCCGCCGTCGTCGAATTCCGCTCTCGCGATGCCGATCGCAGCCGCGAGGAGATCCTGCGCGCGGCGATGGCCGAGTTCGCCGGGCACGGCTTCGGCGGCGCCCGCATGGAGGCGATCGCCGAACGCAGCGGCGTCAACAAGAAGCTCATCTACTACTACTTCGCCGGCAAGGACGAGCTCTTCCTCGCCGTTCTCGAGCAGACCTACGCCGACATCCGCGCCGCCGAGCGCGAGCTGCACCTCGAGGCGAGCGATCCGCTCGAGGCGATCAGGAGCCTGGTCGCCTTCACCTGGCACTACTACCTCGCCCATCCCGAGTTCCTCGCCCTCCTCAACAGCGAGAACATGCACCGCGCCGGCCACCTGAAGCGCTCGCGCCGCATCCGCCAGATGAACTCGCCGCTGATCGAGGTGCTCGCCGACGTCCTCGTTCGCGGCGAGAAGAGCGGCGAGCTGCGCGCCGGGATCGACGCGATGCAGCTCTACATCTCGATCGCCGGCCTCGCCTACTTCTACCTCTCGAACAACCACACGCTGGCGGCGATCTTCGGCCACGAGCTGATGACGCCGGCGGCGCACGCCGAGCGACTCGAGCACATGTGCGCCGTGATCCTCGGCTACGTCACCGCGCCGGCGGCGGTGGCAGCCGGGCCGCGCCGCGCGACGATTCGACTTTCCCCCGACAACGCTCTCAGGAGACAACGATGAAAAGCCTTCGCCCCAGCCGCCGCGTCGCCCTCGCCGCGATCCTCGCCGTCGCGAGCAGCGGCGCGCTCGCCCAGAACTGGAAGCCGACCCGCCCGATCAACCTGATCGTGCCGTGGGCAGCCGGCGGCTCGACCGACCAGATTACGCGCGTCACCGCCGCCGAGCTCGAAAAGACGCTCGGCCAGACGATCGTCATCGTCAACCAGCCCGGCGCCTCGGGCTCGATCGGCACCAAGAGCGCGTTCGACGCAGCGCGCGACGGCTACACCTGGACGGCAGGCGCGGCGCAGGACCTCGGCCCCTACCAGACGCTCGGCTCGCTGAACGCGAGCATCAAGGACTGGAACCTCTTCCTCACCGTCGCCAACATCCAGGTGATCGGCGTCAATCCCGCGACGCCGTACCAGAACCCGAAGCAGCTGTTCGACGCGATGAAGGCCAAGCCGAACGCGATCCCGGTGGCGACGGCGGGCGTCACGTCGGCCGGGCACAACGCGATGGAGCTGATCGCCAAGGCGACCGGCGTGACCTATCGTCACGTCACCTACGACGGCGGCAACCCGGCGGTCGTCGCCACCGTCGCCGGCGAGGCCGAGGTGACGACGCAGCTCGCCGTCGAGCAGGCCGACATGATCCGCGGCAAGCGGCTGCGCCCGCTCGCGACGGTGAGCGACCGGCCGCTCGAGCTCGAGGGCTACGGCACGATCCCGCCGCTGTCGCAGACGCTGCCCGGCTTCACGGCGCCGGCCAACTACTTCGGCATCTTCATCCCGAAGGGCGTTCCCGACGACATCGTCAAGACGATCGAGAAGGCCTGGGTCGAGACCATCAGCAAGAGCGAAGCGATCAAGAAGTACGCGACGAGCCGCGGCGCCCTGTTCGCGCCGTCGTCGGGCGAGGCCGCGCAGAAGGCGGTGTTCCCGGCGATCCAGGCCAACGCCTGGCTGCTCTTCAACGGCGGCAAGGCGAAGGTGTCTCCGGACACCGTCGGCATCCCGAAGCCCTGAACCGACGTCGCCGGAGCACGCCAATGTCGATGAGCGGCGACGTCGTCTACGCGGACCTTCCGCCCGAGGAGGCGCGCGCCGTTGCCGCGAGCGAGCTGCGCGGCGGCCTGGCCTGGACGGTGTTCGGCGTCGCCGTGCTCGCGCTCTCGCTGCGCATGGACCGGCTCGAGGCGCAGCACATCAACCCGTACACCGTGCCCGGCCTCCTGCCCGGCCTGCTCGGCATCGTCACGATCCTGCTCGGCGCGCTGATGGCGCTGCGCAGCTGGCGGCGCGGCGGCCGCTTCGTCGGCGGGCCGCGGCTGGCGATGAGCGGCGTCGCGCTGCGCCGCCTCGCCCTCGTCGTCGGCCTGATCGTCGCGTACACCGTCGTCCTTCTCGGCCACGGGCTGCCGTTCTGGGCCGGCGCGACGATCTACGTGACGGCGTCGATCGTCCTGCTGCAAGCGCCGCAGCGAGCTGCCGAAGGGCGCGGGCTGACGCTGCGCGAGACCGCGGTCGCGCTCGCGATCGGCCTCGCCTCGGGCTGGATCATCACGGGGGTGTTCCAGGACGCGTTCCTGGTCCGTCTCCCCTGACCCGACGGACCGAGGTCACCATGTTCGCGGGACTCGCCGACTTCGGCAACGCCTGGCTCGGGTTCATGAACCCGACGTCGATCGCGCTCGGCCTCGGCGGCGCGCTGCTCGGCATCATCGTCGGCATCCTGCCGGGGCTGTCGGCGACGCTCGTCATCGCGCTGCTGACGACGATCACGATCAAGCTGCCGGCGAACAACGCGATCCTCGTCCTCATCTGCTCGTACGTCGGTGCGCTGTACGGCGGCTCGCGCACCGCGATCCTGCTCAACATTCCCGGCACGGCGGCGAACGCGGCGTCGTGCGCCGACGGCTACGCTCTCGCGCAGCGCGGCGAGGCGGGCCGCGCGATCGGCATCGCCACGTCGGGCGCGTTCACCGGCACGCTCTTCGGCGTGCTCTGCCTGGCGGCGTTCACACCGTCGCTCGCCGAGGTCGCGCTCGCCTTCGGCGCCTTCGAGTTCTTCTGGCTGGCGTTGTTCGGCGTCGCCCTGTCGGGATCGATCGTCGGCGACGACCCGATCAAGGGCTGGCTGATGGGCGCCCTCGGCCTCCTCGTCGCGCAGATGGGCCAGGAAGGCCTCTACGCCTACGACCGCTTCACCTTCGGCTGGGACCAGCTCGCCGGCGGCATCGCCCTGATCCCGGCGCTGGTCGGCGCCTTCGGCCTGGCCGAGGTGCTGACCGCGCTCGCCGACCCGGTCGAGAAGAAGTTCGTCGAGGTCAAGGACTCGGTGCTGCCGCGCTTTCGCGAGGTGGCGCAGTACTGGCGCACCGTCATCCGCTCCGGCGTGATCGGCGTCCTCACGGGCCTCCTGCCCGGCGTCGGCGAGGACTCGGGCGCGTGGATGTCGTACGCCGCGGCGAAGGCGACGAGCAAGGAGAAGCATCTCTTCGGCAAGGGCTCGATCGACGGCCTGATGGCCGCCGAGACCGGCGACATGGCGTCGATCCCCGGCCACATCATCCCGTGCCTCGCGCTCGGCATCCCGGGCTCGGCGCCGTCGGCGGTGCTGATGGCGGCGATGATCATCCACGGCATCCAGCCCGGGCCGATGATGATGATCTCGCACCCGCACTTCGTCTACGAGGTGGTGGCGATGACGTCGCTGGCGACGGTGACGATCCTCATCTTCGGCCTCTTCCTGGTGAAGCCGCTGCTCGTCATCCTGAAGATCAGGCGCACAGTGCTGATGCCGATCATCTTCCTGCTCTGCACCGTCGGCGCGTTCGCGACCGCGTCGCGCCTGTTCGACGTGTACGCGATGCTCGTCATCGGCGTCGGCGCGTTCTTCCTGCGCCGGCGCGGCTACCAGATGGCGCCGTTCGTCCTCGGCCTCGTCCTCGGCCCGCTGCTCGACAAGAGCCTGCGCCGCGGCCTGGTCCTCTCCGACGGCAGCCTCGCGCCGTTCTTCACGCGACCGATCTCGCTCGCCTTCGCCGTGGTGACGATCTTCGCGATCCTGCTCTACGTGCCCGCGTTCAAGTCGACGGTGGGTCGAGTCACCGGCGGCACCGGCCGGGTGTTCCGTTCCGCGCTCGGCCGCAAGGGCGGGGAGGACGCGGCATGAAGATCGCCCTCTGCAACGAGGTGCTCGGCACGATGCCGCTCGAGGACCAGTGCGAGCTCGCCGCCCGGCTCGGCTACGACGGCCTCGAGATCGCGCCGTTCACGCTCGATGAAGCGCCCGACCGGATCGACGCGAACGAGGCGAAACGACTGCGCGGCGTCGTCGAATCGACGGGCCTGGTGGTCACGGGCTTGCACTGGCTGCTCGTCAGACCGTCCGGGCTGTCGCTGACCACCCCCGACGCGGCCGTGCGCAAGCGAACGCTCGAGTTCGTGACGCGCCTGATCGGCCTGTGCGCCGAGCTCGGCGGCACGGTCCTCGTCCATGGCTCGCCGAAGCAGCGCCAGATCGCCCCCGGCGAGACGCACGCGACGGCGCACGCGCGCCTCGTCGAGTTCCTCGCCGACGCGGCGCGAGTCGCTGCGGCACACGACGTGACGTACTGCATCGAGCCGCTCGGTCGCGGCGAGACCGCGCTGATCAACACCGTCGCCGAAGCCGCCGAGATCGTTCGAGCGGTCGGCAGCCCGGCGCTCAGGACGATGATCGACTGCAGCGCCGCGGGTTCGACCGAGACGCAGTCGGTGGCCGAGCTCATCGACGCCTGGCTGCCGACCGGCCTGATCGCGCACGTCCAGGTCAACGACCCGAACCGGCGCGGGCCCGGCCAGGGCGAGATGAAGTTCGCGCCGATCTTCGCGGCCTTGAAACGCAATGGCTACGACAGGACGGTCAGCGTCGAGCCTTTCGACTACGTCCCCGACGGCCCGGGCGCGGCGGCGTTCGCCGCCGGCTATCTGCGCGGCGTTCGCGAGTCGCTCGCCTGACCTCCCCCTCACGCATCCAGGAAGCAAGCTCATGGCGACTCGACGACTCGGCCTCATCATGCACGGCGTCACCGGCCGGATGGGGATGAACCAGCACCTCATCCGCTCGATCTGCGCGATCCGCGCCGAGGGCGGCGTGACGCTCGCCAACGGCGACAGGGCGATGCCCGAGCCGATCCTGATCGGCCGCAACGCCGAGAAGATCGAGGCGCTCGCCAAGGCGAACGGAATCGCCCGCTGGGGCACCGACCTCGACGCCGCGCTCGCGAACAAGGACGACACGATCTTCTTCGACGCCGGCACGACGAAGATGCGGCCGACGCTGCTCGCCAAGGCGCTCGGCGCCGGCAAGCACGTCTACTGCGAGAAGCCGATCGCGACCAACCTCAACGAAGCGGTCAAGATCGCGCGCCTGGCGCAGGCGTCGGGGCTCAAGCACGGCGCGGTGCAGGACAAGCTCTTCCTGCCGGGTCTGAGAAAGCTCGACATGCTGCGCCGCTCCGGCTTCTTCGGCCGGATGCTCTCGCTGCGCCTCGAGTTCGGCTACTGGGTGTTCGAGGGCGACCTGCAGCCGATCCAGCGGCCCTCGTGGAACTACCGCAGCGAAGACGGCGGCGGCATGATCCTCGACATGATGTGCCACTGGCGCTACGTGCTCGACAACCTGTTCGGCGAGGTGCAGTCGGTGTCGTGCCTCGGCGCCACCCACATCCCCAAGCGCTGGGACGAGGACGGCAAGCCCTACCCCGCGACCGCCGACGACGCCGCCTACGCGACCGTGCAGCTGAAGGGCCACCAGGGCGAGCCCGTGATCGCCCAGATCAACATGTCGTGGGCGACTCGCGTTCGTCGCGACGACCTCGTCACCTTCCACGTCGACGGCACCGACGGCTCGGCCGTCGCCGGCCTCTCCGACTGCCGCGCCCAGTCGCGCGTGGCGACGCCGCGGCCGGTGTGGAACCCCGACGTCAAGCAGACGATGAACTTCCTCGACCAGTGGCAGGAGATCCCCGACACGACGGTCTACGACAACGGCTTCAAGATCCAGTGGGAGCACTTCATCCGCCACGTCGTCGACGCGGCGCCGTACAAGTGGACGCTCGAGGAAGGCGCCAAGGGCGTCCAGCTCGTCGAAGCCGCGCTCGCGAGCTGGAAGGAGCGGCGCTGGATCGACGTCCCGGCGCTCGCGCTGTGAGGCGGCCATGAGCAGCGTGTCGTCGCTCTCGATCCGCCTGCCGGCGGACGAGCGTCGCCTCGAGGCCTACGCCTTGCGCGGCGCGCCGCTGTTCACTGCGACGACGCCGGCGCAGCCGTTCACGCGGATCGCCTACTCGGCAGCGCACGTCGTCGCCGACCCGTTCGCCGCGACCGATCCGTGGATCACGGCCGCGCTCGACTGGGACGCGACGATCGCGTACCGGCAGCGCCTCTGGTCGCTCGGCCTCGGCGTCGCCGAGGCGATGGACACGGCGCAGCGCGGCATGGGACTCGACTGGCCGACCTCGCTCGAGCTGATCCGGCGCTCGCTCGACGCGGCGCGCGACCATCCCGGCGCGCTGGTCGCCTCCGGCTGCGGCACCGACCATCTCGCCTTCGATGCATCGACCACGGTCGACGACGTCATCCGCGCCTACGAAGAGCAGATGGAGGCGATCGAGTCGCTCGGCGGCAAGCTCATCGTCATGGCGAGCCGCGCCCTGGCGCGGGTGGCGACGGGAGCCGCCGACTACGAGCGCGTCTACGACCGCATCCTGATGCAGTCGAAGCAGCCGGTGATCCTGCACTGGCTCGGCGACATGTTCGATCCGGCCCTGGCCGGCTACTGGGGCAGCGGCGACGTCGACACGGCGATGGCGACGGCGCTCGGCGTCATCGCCGCCAACCCGGGCAAGGTCGACGGCATCAAGATCTCGCTTCTCGACATGGACAAGGAGATCGCGATGCGGCGGCGCCTGCCCGAAGGCGTCCGCATGTACACCGGCGACGACTTCAACTACGCCGAGCTGATCGCCGGCGACGGTGTCGGCAACGCGACGAACCAGCGGCACAGCGACGCCCTGCTCGGCATCTTCGACGCGATCGCGCCGGCAGCGAGCGCTTCGCTCGCCGCCCTGGCGGCCGGCGACGTCGACCGCTTCCACGCGATCCTCGCACCGACGGTGCCGCTCTCGCGCCACATCTTCCAGGCGCCGACGCGCTTCTACAAGACGGGCATCGTCTTCCTCGCCTGGCTGAACGGCCACCAGTCGCACTTCGCGATGGTCGGCGGCCAGCAGAGCGCGCGCTCGCTCGCCCACTTCGCCGGCATCTTCCGCCTCGCCGACGGCGCCGGCCTGCTCGAGCGGCCCGAGCTCGCCGTCGTGCGAATGCGTCACCTGCTCGCGCTGCACGGCATCGACGGCTGAGCCAGACCCTAGCCGTGCGCGACTTCTCCGGCGATCACCGCTGGCTCTCGATCAACACCGCGACGCTGCGCGGCGCCGGCACGCTCGACCGCATCGTCGAGGCGTGCGCGCGACACGGCATCCGCGCCATCTCGCCGTGGCGCGACCAGGTCCACGCGATCGGCCTCGAGCGCACCGCCGCGCTCGTGCGCGAGCATGGCCTGGCGCTGTCGGGCTACTGCCGCGGCGGCATGTTTCCGGCGATGGACGTGGCCGGCCGCGCGGCCGCGCTCGACGACAACCGGCGCGCCGTCGACGAGGCGAAGTCGCTCGACGCGGCGTGCCTCGTCCTCGTCGTCGGCGGCCTGCCCGGTGCGCTCGCCGGAACGCCGAAGTCGAAGGACCTGTTCGCCGCGCGCCGCGACGTCCGCGACGGCATCGCCGCCACGCTCGAGTACGCGCGGAGCGTCGCCATGCCGCTCGCGATCGAGCCGCTGCATCCGATGTACGCCGCCGACCGCGCCTGCGTCAACACGATCGAGCAGGCGCTCGATCTCTGCGAGGCGCTCGACCCCTTGCCGGCCGTCGGCGCCGGCGCACCGTCGCCCGCGCTCGCCGGCCTCGGCGTCGCCGTCGACGTCTACCACGTCTGGTGGGATCCCAAGCTCGAGGCGCAGATCGCGCGCGCCGGCCGAGCGCGCCTGCACGCTTTCCACGTCTGCGACTGGCTCGTTCCGACCAAAGACCTCCTCAACGACCGCGGCATGATGGGCGACGGCGTGATCGAGATCGCGCGCATTCGCGCCTGGCTCGAGGCGGCCGGCTTCGGCGGCTACAGCGAGGTCGAGATCTTCTCGAGCGAGAACTGGTGGAAGCGCCCCGCCGACGAGGTCGTCGCGACCTGCATCGAGCGACACCGCAGCGCGGTCTGACCCGCGCGCTTTAGGCAGTGGCGGGCGCGAGCGCCGTGCGCCGCGCCCGATGCACGTTGACCGCGGTCGTGATCAGCAGCGCCTGGACGATCGCGATGCCGAGCCAGACGTCCTGCGGGCGCTGCATGTCCATGAGCGGCCCGAAGACGAGCGGCGCGAACGCCTGGCCGATGTCGAGCCCCGAGTAGACGACGCCGTAGACGCGGCCGGTCGCGTTCTCGGGCGCGGCGCGCTTGACGATGAGGTCGCGCGACGGCCCGGCGATTCCGGCGGCCAGGCCCATCACCGCGAAGAGGGCCGGCACCGCCATCGGCGCGAGCGGCGCGAAGCCGATCGTCAGGGCGATCGCGGCGGCGATCGTGAAGCCGGCCGCGACGATCTTCTCGCAGCGCGACGGATCGACAGCGAGGAAGCCGCCGATCACCATGCCGCCCGCGCTCGCGACCATGTAGAAGGTCAGGCACATCGCCGCCCAGCGCGTCGGCACCGCGTGCAGCAGCCGCGCCGCTTCCGGCGCGAACGCCTGCACGCCGCTGATGACGACGGCGTACAGGAAGAAGAAGCCGAAGCACATCCACACGGCCGGGATGGCGAGGAAGCCGAGGCTGTGCGCGGCAGCGCCGCCACGCGCCTTCGCAGCCTTGGGCGCGGCCGCGCTCGTCATGTCGACCGTCAGGTGCGAGCGGTAGACGATCAGGACGACGAGGACGACCAGCACCAGCACGCCGGCCGAGGCAAGCGCGACGCGCCATGTCGAAACGAGCGTGATCGACACCAGCAGCGCCGGCGCGAGCGCCCAGCCGAGGCTGCCGGTGATGCCGTGCACGCTGAAGGCATGGCCGAGGCGCGACACGTGGACCTTGCGGTTGAGCAGGGTGTAGTCGACCGGATGGAAGACGCCGTTGCCGATGCCGGCGACGACGGCGAAGAACGCCAGCATCGCGTAGCTCGTGCTCGCGGCGAAGCCGAACGCCGCGGCGGCGAGCAGCGCGATGCCGCCGAAGAGGATCGGCCGCGGCCCGAACCGGTCGACGACGAAGCCCGAGACCGCCTGGACCGAGCACGAGACGACGAAGAACATGGTGAGCAGGAAGCCGAGCTCGGCGTAGCCGACATGGAACGCGTCCTTCAGCCACGGGAAGAGCGGCGGCAGGAGCAGCTGGCTGAAGTGGCTGATGCAGTGCACCAGCCCGACAAGGCCCATGACGGTGGCATCGCCGCGCGCCGAGGGCGCGGGGGAAGTGGAGGCAGTCGTGCTCACGAAGCTCGGGCGGTAACGGGGCGCGAAGCGGAACCCTATCGTAGACTCGACGGCTCCGTCTCGTTAGCGACAGGGCGTCAAGTTCTGTCGAGATCGCGCCAATGAAGCCTGCCTCGCCCCGCGCCGCCACGATCAGCCCGCTCACGCCGCACCTCTACACGCCGACGGCCGCGCGGCCGCTGCGCGCGAAGCTGCAGCGTCTGCGCGCCGACACGCGCGTCGTGCCGCACGCGCATCCCTGGGGCCAGGTCGCGCTCTCGGCGACCGGCGTGATCCGCGTCACCGCGCCGCACGGCAGCTACATCGTGCCGCCGTCGCGCGCGGTCTGGATTCCGCCCGGCGTCGAGCACGCCGTCACGGTGATCGAGGATGCCGAGCTGCTCACCCTCTACATGCACCAGGCGCGCTCGCGCTGCGGGCCGGCACGCTCGGTTGCCGAATCGGCGGGCTGGCGCCAGTGCCGTGTCCTCGAGGTGTCGAGCCTGCTCCTCGCCCTGGCGCTGCAGCTCGACGCCACGCCCGACGCCGCCGGCGCGGCGCCCGCGCGCGAGACGCTCGCTCGCGAGCGGCGCCTCGCGGCCCTCCTCTTCGACGAGCTGCGGCGCGCCGCGCCGGTCCGTCTCGGCATCGACCTGCCACAGGAAAAGAGGCTGCGCCGTCTCTGCGAGGCGGTGATCGAGGCGCCGTCGCGTCACGCGACGTTGGGCGCCTGGGCGGCCGACGCGGGCGCGAGCACGCGCACCCTGACGCGGCTCTTCCGCAGCGAGCTCGGCACCTCGTTCGTCCAGTGGCGCCAGCAGGTGCTGCTCGCCCGCGCGGTGCCGCTGGCGGCGCGCAAGCTGCCGATGGCGAGCATCGCCGCCGAGCTCGGCTACGCCAGCCCGAGCGCCTTCGCCGCGATGGTGCGCCGCTCGGTCGGCGCGCCGCCGAGCCGGTTTCTGCGCGCGAGCGCAGGTCGATAGGGCGCACGTCGGCAACTTCGAGCGTACCGGCCGCGCCGTTCATCGCTCGCTACGACAGGACACGCCACCGAGGCAGCAGCTCGTCGCTCGTCGCTCGCCCGGCGGCGACCTCTCGCGCAAGATGCCCGCCATCAGACTCCGGGAAGACACCATGAGCCTCGCGCGCCGATCTCTTCTTGCTTTCGCCGGCCTCGGCCTCCTGCCCGCCGCACGCCTGGCCCGTGCCGCCGAGACGACGGTGAAGGGATCGGGCGTCGCGACGACGCAGCGCCGCGAGGTCGGCGCGTTCGTCGGCGTCGCCCTGGGCGCACCGTTCGCCGTCGTCCTGCGCCCCGCCAGCCGCGAGGCGATCGAGATCGTCGCCGACGACAACCTCCTGCCGCTCATCGAGACGAAGCTGCGCGGCTTCGGCAACGATCGCACCCTGCAGATCGACCTGGCGCGGGACACTCGCGTCGAGCCGCGCACGCCGGTCGTCGTGACGATCGACTACGTTCGCCTCGAGGCGCTGGGCGTCGGCGGCTCGGGCCGGATCAGCGCCAAGTCGATGAAGGCGCCCAAGCTCGATGCCGCGATCGGCGGCTCGGGATCGATCGATCTGGCCGATCTCGACGCCGGCAACCTCGCCGTCGCGATCGGCGGCAGCGGCGCCTTCCGCGCCGACGGCCGTGCCCGCAAGATGTCGGTCAGCATCGCCGGCAGCGGTCGCTGCGACGCCGAGCGCCTGGTCGCCGACGACGTCGCCGTCAGCGTCGCCGGTAGCGGCGACACGAGGGTCCGCGCCGAGACGGCGCTGCGGGCCTCGATCGCCGGCAGCGGCGACGTCTATCACAGCGGCGCGGCGACGCCGCAGGTGTCGATCGCCGGCAGCGGCCGGGTCAGGCGAATCTAGCCCCAGGCGATGGCGGCCGGCCATCGGCTCGCCCGTGCCGCGTGTCGGTGTAACAGAACGTACGGTCTCGCTCCGCCTAGACTGCTCGCTGTGGATCGGGCCGGAACGGTCTTGCCCGGCACCAGGAGCAGCCATGCTGACATCGCTCTTCGGAGACTTGAGGGCGTCGCGCGACGCGAAGGCCAAGTCGTCTGACTTCGAAGACACCGAAGTCGTCGCGGGCAGCCAGGACTTCGCCGCCACGGCGATCATGGAAAGCATCGCGACCGAGGTCAACGATCGCGGCCAGATCATCGACCGCCACGTCAGCGATCTGGTCGTCACCGGCTCGCCGGCGCAGGCGATCCGCGAGCATTTCGCGGCGACCCGCGCCGACCTCGAGACGGCGACCTCGATGATCACGCTGCTCGACCCGGTCGGCGTGTGGGCGTCGTCGGTCGTCAAGGCGCTCTCCGATGCCGGCGGCCGGCCGATCGAGAAGCTTCATCTGCGCGAGCAATCGACGCTGCGCACGATCGCGATGATCGAGCGGACGATGCTCGTTCGCCGCCAGGAAGACACGCTGCGCATCTTCCACGCCGACGTCCGCGCGCCGGGCCCCGAGAACGCCGAGATCCCGGTCGCACTGATGGAGCGCAGCCAGATGACCGCGGTCATCATCGGCCCGATGCAGCCGCACGCGATCGACGCGTTGCTGACCTCGCTCAAGCTCGCGACCAGCCTGCCGACGTGGCGCTGCCCGCACCTGCTGTTCCAGCTGCCGCCGAACGCGAACTGGATCAACGCCAAGGTCGAAGCGATCGTCTGGCCGGAACGGCTCCACGTTCACATCGTCAGCGAGCCGATGACCGGCGCGTCGTCGGTCTGGAACGCGATGCTCAACGTCTGGAACGAGGCCAAGCTGCAGCCCGGCTGGGATCCGTCGGCGGTCTCGCCGATGCTCGGCACGAGCGACTTCCCGATCAAGGTCGGCGAGCTCGACGGCGGCGCAGACGCAGGCGCCAAGACGACGCTTGGCAGCATCGACAGCGACGCCGCGGCGACGGCGACCGCGGCGCGCCCGCTCCTCGACGCCGCCCGCGGCCGCCAGGCCCTCTCGAGCCTGCTCAAGCTCGACGGCCTGCTCGGCTGTGCCCTCGTCGATGCGGCCAGCGGCCTCGTTCTCGCCCACGAGACGCGCGATCCGCAGTCGCTCGACATGGAGCTGGCCGCGGCATCGTGCGCGCAGGTGCTCGGTGCTCATCGCGACGCGGCGCTCACCATGGGGCTGAGCGATCCGATCGACGAGGTGATCACGACCGCCGGCTCGCGCCACGTGCTGATCCGCGCCCTGCAGCGTCATGCCGACCTGGTGCTCGTCGCGCTGCTCGAGAAGCACCGCACGAACCTCGCCCTCGCGCGCTTCCAGCTGCTCGAGGTCGAGCGCAGCCTGCCTTAGGGCCCGTGGGGCGGCGCCGTCAGGCGTCGCTTCGCGTCTTCAGCGCCAGCGCCTTGTTGGCGAGGGCGTCGGCCTTCTCGTTGCAACGGTCGCCGTTGTGGCCGCGCACCCAGCGCACGCTGACGCGTCGCTCGTCGGCAGCGGCGAAGAGTCGCTTCCACAGCGCCAGGTTGGCGACCGGCTCGTTCTTCGAGTTTCGAAACCCCTTGCGCTCCCACGAAGCGCGCCATTCGGTCAGGCCCTTGAGGACATACTGGCTGTCGGAGACGAGCTCGACCTCGGCGCCGGCAGGAATCAGGCTCAGTCCTTCGATCGCCGCCGTCAGCTCGGCGATCTGGTTGGTGCCGAGGCCGATGTAGCCGAAGTGATCGGACTCGCCGCCGCCCTCGGGGTCGATGAGAACGGCACCCCATCCGGCCGGGCCGGGATTGGTGGGCGCGCAGGCGCCGTCGGTGTAGGCGATCCATTTCATCGCCCGATCATCCCCGCCGGCTCGTCGCTCTCGGCCGACACCCGGCTCGCGTGCGGCGTCACCGCGACCGGCGCGGGCGCGGCGGTTGCCTTGACGCGCGCGTCCTTGCGGATGAGGCCGACCAGGCGCATGCCGCGCACCCGCTTGACGGCGACGATGTAGTAGAGAGCGCCGAACACCGGCCACCAGTGCTCGCCGGCGCGTTCCATCCACGCGAAGCGCGCCAGCCAGCGCGCCGAGGTGAGCGGCGGGATGTAGCAGCCGAAGCGGCCGGCCTCGACCTCGAAGCTGAGCAGGCGCAACCAGTCGCGCAGGCGCCGGTAACCGACGAACTCGCCGGCATGCGGCAGAAACAACTCGCCCGGGGTTCGCGAGAGGCGCCGGCGCAACCGACCGAGCCGTTGGCGCGTTCCCCACAGGCTCGCCGGATTGAAGCCGACGATGATGACGCGGCCCTCGGGAACGAGGACGCGCTCGACCTCGCGCAGCGCGAGGTGCGGGTCGCGCGCAAGCTCGAGCGCATGCGGCAGGACGACGAGATCGAGACTGGCCGCATCGAACGGCAAGGCATCGAAGTGGCAACGCAGCGACGGCGGCGGCACGACGAGGACGCGCGCACTCTTGGCGTCGGCGCGAGAGTCGCCTGCCGCCACGGGACCTTCTGCGGGCTCACGGGAAGCAACCTCACCATCGTGCGCGGACTCGACGGCGAGCCAGCGATGCGGCATCCGGTTGGCGCGCAGCGCATCGAGTTCCGGTAGGCCGAGTTGCAGCGCATGGAAGCCGAACAGATCGGCCACCGCGTGGTCGAGATGGCGCTGTTCCCACGCGAGCAGGTACTGCCCCGCGGGGGACTGCAGCCACTGGGGCAACTGTATGATCGCGCCTTCCGTCATGAACCTGATTGCCCTGCCCGCGTTCGCCGACAACTACATCTGGATGATCGACGATGGCGCCCATGCGATCGTCGTCGATCCGGGCGAGCCGGGGCCGGTGGCCGAAGCGCTCGATGCCCGGCGCCTCGAATTGGCGGCGATTCTAATGACGCACTACCACGCCGATCACGTCGGCGGCGTCGACGCCTTGCGGCCGCGCCTGAAGGGGCCGGTGTACGGGCCGGCGCACGAGCGCGTTCCCGAGCCGAGCATCGGTCGCGAGGAAGGCGACAGCGCCGAGGCGCTCGGGCTCGACTTCGAGGTGCTCGACGTCCCCGCGCATACCGCCGGTCACATCGCTTACTTCAACCGCGCCGACGCCGGCGAGCCGATCGTCTTCTGCGGCGATACGATGTTTTCGGCCGGCTGCGGCAAGCTCTTCGAAGGCACCGCGGCGCAGATGTACAGCTCGCTCGGCAAGCTGGCGCAGTTGCCCGATGCGACGCGAGTCTGCTGCGGCCACGAGTACACGCTTTCCAACCTGCGCTTCGCGCAAGCGGTCGAACCGGCCAACGAGGACATCGCTCGCTACCAAGAACACTGTCAGTCGCTGCGTGCCGCCGGGAAGCCGACCCTGCCCTCGACGATCGGCCGCGAGCGTCGCATCAACCCGTTCCTTCGCTGCGGCGAACCCGCAGTGATCGCTGCCGCGCGTGCGCACGGCGCCACCAGCAACAGCGGCAGCGACGTGCTGGCCGCCCTGCGAACCTGGAAGAACGAATTCCGATGACGACACGACCCGATACGCAGCCCCGGGCGGCGGCGCGAACCCTCCACTGGCTCGCATTGCCGATTCTTCTTCTCGCGGGGTGCGTGTCGGTGCCACCGACGACCGCGGTCCTGGCCCCCGAGGCGCCGGTGGCCGTCGCGGTGCCGGTGCCGGTCGCGAGCGATCCCGCCCAGTCCGGCGCGCCTGCCTCCTCGCCCGTCGCCGCCGCGGCATCGCAAGCCGACGAGCAGGTCGCTGCGCCGGTGCCAGTCGACCCGCTCCGCCCCGAAGTCCGCCTCGACCTCGACGACCGCGCCGCCCGCGTCGACCTCTGGCAGCGCGTTCGCCGCGGCTTCGCGATGCCCGACCTCGACAGCGATCTCGTCCGCGACCGCGAGCGCTGGTACGCCTCGCGGCCTGACTACGTCGCGCGAATGACCGAGCGCGGCGGCCGCTATTTGTTCTACATCGTCGAAGAGCTCGAGAAGCGCGGCATGCCGACCGAGCTGGCGCTGCTGCCGTTCATCGAGAGCGCGTACAACCCGCAGGCGATGTCGGTGGCGCGTGCCTCGGGCATGTGGCAGTTCATCCCGTCGACCGGCCGCGACTTCGAGCTCAAGCAGAACGTCTTTCGGGACGACCGCCGCGACGTCCTCGCGTCGACGCGCGCCGCGCTCGACTACCTGCAGAAGCTGCATGGCATGTTCGGCGACTGGCATCTCGCGCTCGCCGCCTACAACTGGGGCGAAGGCAGCGTGCAGCGGGCGATCGCCAAGAACCAGCGCGCCGGCCTGGGCACCGACTACATGAGCCTGCGCATGCCGGCGGAGACACAAGGCTACGTGCCGAAGCTGCAGGCGGTGAAGAACATCGTCGGCCGACCGGCGAGCTTCAACCTGCAGCTGCCGGAGCTCTACAACCACCCGTATTTCCTGAGCGTGCCGATCGAGCACGACATCGACGTCGTTCTCGCGATCCGTCTCGCCGGCATGACGAGCGACGAGTTCCAGAACCTGAATCCGCAGATGAACCGGCCGGTGATCCTCGCCGCCGGGACACCGCAGATCCTGCTCCCCTACGACAACGCGAATCGGTTCGTCCGCGAGCTGCCGCAGCACCGCGGGCCGCTGACGAGCTGGACGACGTGGATCGCGCCGAAGACGATGAAGTCCGCGGAAGCGGCGCACGCCGTCGGCATGGCCGAAGACGAATTCCGCGAGGTCAACCGCATTCCCGCGCGGATGGTGATCAAGTCGGGATCGACGTTGCTCGTGCCGCGCCGCAACGCCATGATCGCCGACGTCTCGAGCACGGTCGCCGACAACGCGACGATGATGCTCGCCCCCGACGCGCCGCCGTTGCGCAAGGTCGCGCTGCGCGCCGGCCGGCGCGACAGCGTCGAGTCGATCGCCAGACGCTACCGCGTCAGCGTCGCGCAGGTCGCACAGTGGAACAACGTCGGCACAGGCGCGAAGTTCGCGCCAGGACAGGGGGTCGTCGTCTATGTCGCGGGCAAGGCGCGCAAGGGCGCGGCCCCTGCCGCCTCGACCCGGACCGCGAGCGCCCGCGGCACCCACCGGACGCGCGTGGCGGCGAGCGGCGGCTCGAAGTCGGGCAAGCCGGCGCGCGGCGCGCCCTCGCACAAGCACGTCGTCGCCAGGAATTGACGGCGCCTGGAGCGCAGCGCGCGACGCCGTTCAGCGGCGATCGATGAAGGCGTGCGCGATCGTGCCGAGGTCGACGTACTCGAGCTCGCTGCCGATCGGCACGCCGCGCGCGAGCCGCGTGACGCGGATGCCGCGCGAGCCGAGCGCCTCGGCGAGAACGTGCGCGGTCGCCTCGCCCTCGGCGGTGAAGTTGGTGGCGATGATCACTTCCTCGACCTGGCCGTCGCTGGCGCGATCGAGCAGCTGGCGCGCGCCGATCTCGGTCGGGCCGATGCCGTCGAGCGGGCTGAGCCGGCCCATCAGCACGAAGTAGAGGCCGCGATAGCTACCGGTGCGCTCGAGCGCGGCCTGGTCGGCCGGCGTCTCGACGACGGCGAGCTGGCGCACGTCGCGCGACGGGTCGCGGCAGATGCTGCACACCTCGGCCTCGGTGAAAGTGTGGCAGCGCTCGCAATGGCGAATGCGAAGGACCGCGCTCTGCAGCGCCTCGGCGATCCGGCGCGCACCGTCGCGGTCGTGCTGCAGCAGGTGCCACGCCATCCGCTGCGCCGACTTGACGCCGACGCCGGGAAGACGGCGCAGCGCCTCGACGAGGCCTTCGAGCGACGGTTCAGCGGCCACGAAAGCGTGACCGCGGCCGACGCCGGGCCGCCCCAAGGCGGCCGCGCGCCCCCCCGGGGGGCAGCGAACGAAGTGAGGCGCCAGCGGGCACTAAAACGGCAGCTTCATGCCGGGAGGCAGAGGCATTCCGGCAGTGAGCTTGCCCATCTTCTCCTGGCTCACTTCCTCGGCGCGCCGCACGCCGTCGTTGAAGGCGGCGGCGACGAGGTCCTCGAGCATGTCCTTGTCCTCGCCGAGCAGGCTCGGATCGATGGCGATGCGCTTGACGTCGTGCTTGCACGTCATCGTCACCTTGACGAGGCCCGCGCCCGACTGGCCCTCGACCTCGATCGTCGCGAGCTCGTCCTGCGCCTTCTTCAGGTTGTCCTGCATCGCCTGCGCCTGCTTCATCAGGCCGGCCAATTGACCCTTCATCATGTCGTCTGCTCCTTTGATCGTGTCGCGCGCATGCCGTCGGCAGCGAGCGTCAGGGTGTCGGGCCCGGGGGTGGCTTGACCGAGCCGGGGACGATGCGCGCCGTCTTGTACTGCGCCATCAGCGCCTTGACGAGCGGATCGTCCTGGATCACGCGCTCGGCCTCGGCCTGGCGCCGGTCGCGCTCGGCCCCGTCGCGCGTCGCGGGCGTGTCGGCTACCGCGCCCGCTTCGATCTCGAGCCGGGTCGCACGGCCCTCGGCGTTCGATACCGCGGCCTGCAAGCGCTCGCGCAGCGCCGGCGCGCGCAGGTTTTCGCGCTCGACGCGCAGCTGCCAGAGTCGCGCCGCCGCGCTGTCGACGATGCGGACGCACTCGGCCTGCATCGCCAGCTCGCGCACCATCGCCGCGATCGCGCCCGACGCGGCGAGGCGCTGCACAAGCGCGGTCCAGAGGTCGGCGGCGGGCGCGCCGTCGATCGACGTGGTTGTGGCGTCGACCGCGGACATCGCCGGCGCTGGCGCGGCCTTCGATGCCGGCGCCGCGGCCACCCGCTCGACGCCGGCATTCGCTGCGGCCGGCGTCGCCACCGCCTCGTCGCTGCGCGCCGGCGACGCGCTCTTGGCCCGCGCCGCGCCCGCCGGCGCCGCGGCCAGTGTCGGCGGCGTGCTCGGCGCCGCGCGCTCGTCGGCGGGCGCGAACGCCAGCATCCGCAGCAGCACCATCACCAGGCCGCTGTACTCGTCGGGCGCCAGGGCGATCTCGGCGCGGCCGGCGAGGACCATGCTGTAGAGCAGCTGCGTCTCGTCGGCGGGCAGCAGCGCGGCGAGGCGGCGCGCGACCTCGCTGTCGGGATCGTCGTCGGGAAGCGCGCCCGGCACAGCCTGCACGATCGCCATCTCCTGCAGCAGCGCCGCCATCTCCTCGAGCGCGCCGGCAGCGGACAGGCCGAGCTCGCGCAGGCCGTCGACGGCGGCGATCAGCGCCGCGCCGTCGCGCGCCGCCGCGGCCTCGATGCAGCGCGCCGCGTGGCTGCGATCGACGGCGCCGAGCATCTGCCGCACCGCGGCCTCCTCGACCCGGCCGCTGCCGTAAGCGATCGCCTGGTCGGCGAGCGACTGGGCGTCGCGCATCGAGCCGCGCGCCGCGCGCGCGATCAGCTTCAGCGCGCCGGGTTCAGCGGCGACGTCCTCGGTGGCGAGGATCGTCGCCAGGTGGCTCACGATCGTCGCCGCCGCCATCGGCCGCAGGTTGAACTGCAGGCAGCGCGACAGCACGGTCGCCGGCACCTTCTGCGGATCGGTCGTCGCGAGAATGAACTTCAGGTAGTCGGGCGGCTCCTCGAGCGTCTTCAGCATCGCGTTGAACGCGTGCGCCGACAGCATGTGCACTTCGTCGATCAGGTAGACCTTGAAGCGGCCGACGACCGGCTTGTAGACCGCCTGGTCGAGCAGCCGCGTGATCTCCTCGACGCCGCGGTTCGAGGCGGCGTCGAGCTCGACGTAGTCGATGAAGCGGCCGGCGTCGATGTCGCGGCAGGCGGCGCAGACGCCGCAGGGCTGCGCCGTGATGCCGCCGCTGCCGTCGGGGCCGGTGCAGTTGAGCGATTTCGCGAGGATGCGCGCGATCGTCGTCTTGCCGACGCCGCGCGTCCCGGTGAAGAGATAGGCGTGGTGGAGGCGCTGCTGCGTGAGCGCGTTGGCGAGCGCCTGGACGACGTGCGCCTGCCCCACCAGCGTCTCGAAATTGCGCGGTCTGTACTTGCGCGCGAGCACGGTGGACGACATGCGAACGATTCTACGGGCCGCCCCTTGCCGCACCTGCCGCTGCGGGATAATCCGCGTCACCGTGGCCGCCTCGAACTCACCCGCTGCGCATCCGGCCGGCGCGCTCAGCTACGGCGCCTCGGGCGTCGACTACGCGCGCATCGACCCGCTCAAGCTCGATGCCCAGCGCGCCGCGCTGGCCACGGGCGCCCACCTCGACCGGCACGGCTTCAGCGAGGTCGCGTCGTCGCGCGGCGAATCGGCGTATGTGGTCGACGTCGGCCCTTTCTACCTCGCGAGCATCGTCGAGTGCCTCGGCTCGAAGGCGCTCGTCGCCGACGCGATGGCCGCGCTCACCGGCAAGAGCGCCTACGCCGGCATCGCCCAGGACACGATCGCTATGGCGGTCAACGACCTGGTCACCGTCGGCGCGACGCCGCTCGTCGTCCAGGCGTACTGGGCGGCCGGCGGCTCCGACTGGTTCAACGACGCCGAGCGCGCGGAAGCGCTCGTCGCCGGCTGGAAGCGCGCCTGCGACCAGTGCGGCATCTCGTGGGGCGGCGGCGAGACGCCGGCACTGGCGGGCATCGTCGAGGGCGGCCGCATCGACCTCGCCGCGGCGTGCACCGGCATCGTCAGCCCGAAGACGCGCCTGTCGCTCGGCGACCACCTCGCGCCGGGCGACGCGATCGTCCTGCTCGCCTCGAGCGGCATCCACGCCAACGGCCTCAGCCTGGCGCGCCAGCTCGCCGAGCGGCTGCCGCGCGGCTACCTCACGCCGCTCACCGAAAGCGCGGTGCCGACGTCGTTCGGCGCGGCGCTGCTCGAGCCGACGGTCCTCTATCCGCCGATCACCGAGGCGCTCTATCGCGCCGGCATCCGCGTCCGCTACGCCGTCAACATCACCGGCCACGGCTGGCGCAAGCTCATGCGCCACCCGGCGGAGCTCACGTACCGCATCCGCCAGCTGCCCGACGTCCCGGCGGTGCTCGCCTTCATCCAGAATGAGGCCAGGCTCGACGCGCGCACGGCGTACGGCACCTTCAACATGGGCGCCGGCTTCGCCGTCTTCGTTCCGGCCGAAGATGCCGAGCGCGCCGCGGCGGTGGCGCGCAAGGCCGGCGTCGACGCCTGGGTCGCCGGCAGCGTCGAGGCCGGCCCGCGCCGGCTCGTGATCGAGCCGCTCGACCTCGAATACGGCGGCGACGAGCTCGGCGTTCGCCTTTAGTTCACGCCGGCGACATCCGCAGGCCGCCTAGAATCGACCGCGACGGGCCTCCCCGCATGGGAGCGCGGCCAAACGGGTCAGGTCGGGAACGAAGCAGCCCTAACCGTTGCGACCAGTGCCGGGGTCAGGCTCGTCACCTTTCACCCTCCGCGATGAGAAACGCCCGCCAGCTCCTCGCCCTCTGCGCGCTCGTTCTGGTGTTCGCGCCCGACCTGCGTGCCGCGCCGGGCGACGTCTTCGTCCCGGCGCACCGGACGCGCGACGGCCACTACGTGCCCCCCAACGTGCCGCCTCTTTCCGGCGGCACGCACCTCGCGCGCCGGCCGAGCCGGGGCGCTGCCGCGCACCGCCACGTGCGCGCGAAGCACGCCGTGCCGCTGTTCGTCGAAGCGCGCGCAGTGCGCCGCTGACGCCGCCGTCACTCGCGCTCGTCGGCGCGGGTTTCGGGCGACCGCGGCGCGCCCTGGCGCGGCTCGCGCGCCACCGTCGCGGCGTAGGCGTCGCGCGCCGCATTGAGCTGAGCCGACGTGACGTGGCCCATCGAGTGCAGGCGCTCGACCTCGCGCAGCGATTCGACCAGCCCGTCGGGATCGATCGTCGAGGGAGCCGCGAGGTGGCGCAGGAGGTCGCTGTAGCGCTCTTCGTCGGGTCGGGCCATGGGAATCCTTCGCTGCCGGCAAGGCGTCGAGGATGACATCACGCCGGCGCCGCCGGTGTCGGAGGGGATGCCATTCGCGCATCCCTCGTCGGATGGATTCACGCTCGCGGCGCACGTCCCTAGAGTCGCTTCCGCAGACCCGCAGAGACCGCCATGAGATCCCCTTTCGTCGACTCCGCTTCGTTCCTTTCCGATCGGCCGACCGATGCAGGCTCGCGCCACTCGACCGTCGTCGGCAGGCTGCTGATGCTCGCCCTGGTGATGGCCGTCGCGGCCAGCTCAGCCGTGCTGCTGGCGATCTAGCGACGGGTTCGCAGGCGCTGCGGCCGGCGCCGCTTCGCTGCCAGCGTCCTGCTCGTCCTCGCCCTGGCCCTCGTCGGCATCGGCGCGGCTCGCCGAGGTCGCCGCGCCATCGCTCTTCAGCGCGGTCCTGGCATCGCTGATCGCATCGTGAAGGATGCGCGTCGTCAGCTGCAAGGTACGGGTGTAGCGGACCACGACCTCGTTGAGAGCCGCCGACACCTTCGCTGCCGGCAGCTCGAGCGCGTCGACCGCCTCGTTGGCGGCGCTGGCGACGATGCGCAGCAGGTCGTCGTCGGTGTCGGGCTTGCGCACCGTCACGTCCGCCGGCAGGCGCCGGATCATGTGCAGGATGTCGTCGCCGAGGCCCCATTGGCGCGAGGCGGCGTTGCCGAAGGCCTCGATGTCGACGCCGAGGACGGCATATGCCGCCGCGTCTTCGTCGAGTCCGGGCTGCTCGGCGACGGCGCCTTCGCCCTCGCCGCGAGGGACGACGAACGGCTGAGTCAACTGGCGGATCTGCTCGGCCTCGTCGGCGAAGTGGTAGCGCAGGAGGAGCCGGCCGAGGTTCTGCAGCACCGCGACGAGGTAGACCGCCTCGCCGTCGTAGCCTGCCGGACGGAGCGACTGCGCGACGTGTCCGGCGAGGCGGACGCGGTCGATCGTCTCGCGCAACGCGCGCGCGCTGTCCTCGTCGAGCGGGCCGGGCCAGACGCGCAGGCTGTTCGCCGCCTCGCGCACGCCGTCGACGCCGACCAGCGCGACGACGCGGCGCAAGGTGAGCACCGGGCCGTTGCCGGCGATCTGCGTTCCCTGCACGCGCGCCGAGCTGTACGTCTTCAGCAGCTCGAACGACAACGCCATGTCGGGCAGCAGGTGGCGTGCGATCTCGTCGGTGCGCTGGCTCGCGATCGACGTGATCCGCTGCACGCGAGTCGCCAGTCCGGGCAGCGCCGGCAGGTGGCCGACGCTGCGCAGGCGATCGAGGAGCAGCGCGACCGGGCCGCCTTCGTCTTCCGCCGTCGCCTCGAGCCAGCCGGTGAGCGCGCCGAGGAAGGTGCGCGCGTTGCGATAGCGCAGGCGCACCTGGGCCGACGTGCTGCGATTGGCGATCGCGCGCAGCGGCTCGGCGATCGGCTGCGGCGTCGTCCACGGCAAGCGGACGATCTCGCGCCCGCGCGGCGCCATCCGCTCGATGGCCAACGAGACGTCCGCGCTGTCCAGCACGGGAACGCCGGCGAGCAGTCGATGGAGGACGATGCCGCAGGCGAGGACGTCGCGCTCGGCGGCGGCGCGTTGCGCACGCAGGCTCGCAGGCTCGAGCGGCGCGTCGCGGCCGTCCCGCCCGCGCGGCGCCGGGGCGCCGCTTTCGCCCGGCTCGGGCACAGCGGCGGCGAGCGCCATCACGCTCGCCTGGCCGCGCTCGTTGACGAGGATGCCGTGAAGCTGCAGGTCGAGGTGGGCGATGCCCGCGTCGTGGCCGAACGCGAGGCCGCGCAGGACGCCGCCGACCCAGCCGGCGGCCTCGTCGACCGACGGCGGCGGATGCTGCGCCAGCCACTCCTCGAGCGTCACGCCGGCGCGACGATCGACGGCGACGTACGGCCAATGCTCGTGCACGCCGCACTCCGCGACCTTGGCGATGTTGGGGTGATCGAGGCGCGCCGCGCGGCGCGCCGTCAGGAGCCAGTTGCCGATGCTCGAGGCGCCGGACGGCGGCACGCGCGGCATCGTCAGCATCGTCTCCGCGCCGGTGCGCGTGTCGGTCGCGAGCCAGACCATCGTCAGCTCGCTCTTCGCGAGCAGGCGACCCAGGGCAAAGCTGCCGAAGGCGCGCGGCGGCGACGAGGAGCGAAGAAGAGGAGCGGCGGCGGACGGCATGCGCGGGACGGAGTTGGCCTGATTGGAGCCTACCGGAGCCCCCGGCGATGGCGCGATCAAGCCCCGGAAAGTGAGGTTTCTTGCCGTGAAGCGCTGCACCTTCAGGCCAGCTCGACCACCCGTCCGTCGCCGGTGATGAAGGCACAGCGAACCGCCTCGCCGGGCTGGGCGCGCGCGACCGCCGCGCGGTAGCGCAGCAATTGGGCCCGGTAGGCGTCCAGCTCGTCGGGCGCATGGCTGAGCTTGTAGTCGAGCACCCACCAGACCGGCCCGTCGCCCTCGTCGACCAGAACGAGGCGGTCGATGCGCAGCACGTCGCCGCCGTCGCTCAGCGACACCTCGTTGCCGCGCCAGCGGATCTGCGAGCCGCGGAAGAAGCGGGCGCCTTCGGAATGGTCGACGATGGTGGCCACGACGTTCCGCACCGGCCCGGCCGCGACGCCGAACTCTCGCGCCGCGGCGTCAGCGGCTTCGTGGCGATCGATCCCCGCGTCGGCCACGATCCATTCGAGCGCGCGGTGGACAGCCCGGCCGATGCGCGCGCTCGCCGCCGGCGCCTCCATGGGCCGGGCGCCGGCTCCGATCGAGGACGCGTGCCACGGCGGCAGCGTCGCGATGACGATGTCCTCGCGCGGCGCCGCCGCTGCGGCGACGGCGGTGGGCAGGTCGAAGAGCAGCTCGGCTTGCCGCTGCGGCGAAGCCGGACACGCTGCGCCGACGCGGCTCCACCACGTCGGACCGATCGGCGCCAAGTAGGGCTCAGTGGCGCTGAAGACGAGGCGCCGCTTCGCGCGCGACATCGCGACGTAGAGCCCGTTCAGCTCCTCGCGCTCGCGTGCCCGCAGATCCTCGTCGAGCGCGGCGTGCAGCGAGTGCGGGCAGCGGTTCTCGTTGTGGACGAAGGCGCATCGCGTCGGCCGCTCGGCCTCGACCGGCCACTCGACGAGCAGCGTCGTCATCGGCGGGTTGGTGCGCTCCGGCTCCGTGTCCATCACGAAGACCGTGTCGGCCTCGAGTCCCTTCGCGCCGTGCACGGTG
>JADGRJ010000206.1 GCA_017881025.1 Rhizobacter sp.
GGCGGCGACAGCGACGCCGACGTCCGTCCGGCGACCGGCGTCGCCTCGAATTTCGCCGAGAACTTGTCGAGCGCGAGCGATCCCCAGAGGTTGGCCGTCGTCGTCAGCCAGGCGCCGCCGCGCTGGCGCGCGAGGCTGCCGACGACCATGCGCGGCAGCTCGTCCTTCCACGCCGGGTCGTCGAGCACGGCGAGGATCAGGCGCGCCGCGTTGGCATCGGCACTGTCCATCAGCCACCACCAGAAGTCGCTGTCCTCGGTGCTGAACTTGAGCGTCGTCCCGGCGTAGGTGAGGCGGGCGCGCAGGATTTGCTGCACCTCGTCGAGGCGGCGCGCGCGATCGGGGATGCCGTCGACGCGCCGCAGGATGTTGAGCCAGTCGATCAGCGCCGCCGTCGGCCAGGTGTTCGGCGCGACGTTGATCGAACCGAGCATCTTCGCCTGGGCCCGGCCGTAGCGCGACAGTGCCTCGATCGCGGCGAGCTTGCGAACATCGAGGTCGGCGCGCGGCGACCAGAGCTTCCTCTCGATGCGCCCTTCGACGAATGCCGTCAGCCCGCCGAGCATGGCGTCGCGCGCCGCCGGCGGCAGCGCGAAGCCGGCCTCGTGGGTCGCCGCGAGCACGTACGCGGTGAGGCGATCGCTGCCGTGCGGGGCGTCGTCGGCGGGCGGCGGGAAATAGCTCGCCAGGCCGTCGCTGTCGAGGTAGGTCGCGAGCGCGTTGGCGACGCCGGCCCAGAGCGCCGCGTCCTTCAGGCCGACCGACTTCGACGTCTTCTGCTCGAGGCAGATGAACGGATAGGTCTCGAAATAGCGGCGAATCCCGGGCAGCGCGCCGGTGAGCTTCGGCTGAACCGCGACGTACAGGCCGCCGCGCTTGACGCCGGTCTCGGGGAGCGCGTCGGCGGGCACGGCGACCGGCAGGGAGAACGTGCCGTCGAGCTGGGCGATCGTCGCCTGGAGCACGCGCACCGGGACCGCCGCGGCGACGAGCTGCGTCACCTTGACGCGGTCCTTCGCTGCGGCCTCTTCGGCCGCCGCTTCCCACGTGATGCTGAACGCGTCGGCCGGCACGTCGACCGGCCAGACGACCTCGAGCGCCTTGCCGGCGCCGACGACGACGTCCCGCGCCGGCAGCGCGATCGGCTGGCGCGCGATCTCGCCGGCGGTGACGCCCGGCAGGTTGGCCGTTCCCTGCAGGCTGGCGCGCACCTTCATCTCGCGCGTCGTCGTGTTGCGCAGCGTCAGCATCGCCGCGAAGCGGTCGCCCTCGCGCACCAGCGGCGGCAATCCGGCGAGGACCTGCAGGTCCTGGGTGACGCGGATGGTCGTGCTGCCGGTCCCGAATCGCTGCACGTCGGCATCGGCCTGATCTGCGATCGCGACCAGGCGAAAGCTCGTCAACGAGTCGTTGAGCGGCACCTCGATCGTCGCCTCGCCGTTGGCGTCGAGAACGACGCCCGGCTTCCAGACCAGGAGCGTGTCGAACAGCTCTCGCGTCGCGCCCCGTCCGCCGCCGCCGCCCGCCGCGACCGCCTTTCGGCCGTAGTGGCGCCGGCCGATGATCTCGCTCTGCGCGGTGCTCGTCTCGACGCCCCAGGCGCGCTCCTTCATCATCGCGTCGAGCAGCTGCCACGACGCGTTGGCGCGCAGCGCGAGTAATCCTTCGTCGACGGCCGCGAACGCGACCTCGACGCCGGCGAGCGGCTTGCCGCCCTGCGTCACGCGCACCTTGGCGATCGCCTTCTCGCGGATCAGGTACTGCGCCTTGTCGGCCGTGACGCTGACCTGCAGCTCGTGCGCGGCGAGGCCGACCTTGATCGCGGCGACGCCGAGCTTGAACGCCGGCTTGGCGAGGTCGATCATCGCCGTCGGCGCCTGGTAGTCCTTGCCGTCGTAGCGAAAGCTCTGCCACCACGAGAGCGGCTCCTTCCAGCCCCAGGTGAAGAACGAGTACCACGGCGTCTCGCGGATCCGCCCGCGCAGCGCGAGGACGCTGACGTAGACGTTCGGCCCCCAGCTCGGCTCGATCTTCAGCTCGACCGTCGGGTCGTCGCCGCGCAGCGTCACGACCTGGGTCGCGATCACCCCTTCGCGCTCGACCGCGACCAGCGCGGTCGCCTCGCGGAACGGCATGCGCACCTGCAGGCGCGCCGTCTCGCCCGGCTCGTAGCGCTTCTTCTCGGGCAGCACGTCGATGCGGTCGTCGTTGTCCTGGGCGAACCAGAGCTCGCCCTGCTTGGTGATCCAGACGCTCGCCGCCGCCTCGGCCGCGTGGCCCTGCCCATCGGCGCCCTGGGCGATCAGCTCGACCTGGCCGGCGCTGTCGAGGCTCGCCTCGCAGCCGAGCAGGCCGCGATCGTCGGTCGATCCCGAGCAGAGGTTGCCGAGCTCCTTGACGTCGGTGCGGTTGTCGTAGGCGTAGAAGCCGCCGACCAGGCGCTTCCTCGTCGTGATGACCTGGCTGACGCGGCCGCGGACGACGATGCTCTGGCCCTTGATCGGCCTGCCCTGCGTGTCGAGGGCGACGACGCTGAACTTCGCGCTGCCGCGGTTGCTCGCCCAGCTGCCCGCCTTGACGCCGAGGACGAGCGCGCTCGGCCAGAGGTCGATGCGGGTCGCCGCGGTCTGGGTCTCGCCGTTCGGGTCGTTGAATGTCACCTCGGCATCGATCAGCGATGGACGAGTCGCCTTCGGCAGGTCCTTCAGCGCGAACGTCGCGACGCCGTTGCGGTCGGTCGTCAGCGCGACCTTGTCGGCGATCAGCTTGCCGTCGCGGCCGCCCGCGTCGCGCTCGCTCTCCTCGCTCTCCGGGGCCTCTTGTTCGGGCTGCTTCGGATCGCGCGGCGGCTCGAAGCTGAACTCGTCGTAGCCGGGAAAGGCGGGCGAGCGAGTCTTCAGCAGCGCCGATGCGCGCAGCGGCGCCGACGCCATCGCGCCGCCCGAGAAGTAGCTCATCTGCACGTCGACGGCGACGCTCGTCGCCGCGACCTGCGGCGTCTTCGGACCGCTGACGCGCGCATCGACGAGCGGCAGGCGGAACTCCTCGACGCGGAAGTTGCCGCTCGTCCAGGTGCGTTCGCGGCCACTGTCCTCGTTGGCGCTCGCGGTCGCGCCGCCGGGGATCGGCTCACGCTCGAGCACGACCTCGTAGACGCCGAGCTTGGCCGCGGGCGGGATGTTCCAGATCGTGAGCGCGCTGCGGCCGGCGCCGTTCCAGGCGAGCGGCACGACGATCTCCTGGCCGCTGCCCTGGTGGACGATCTTGACCCGCGTCGGCAGCCGGTCGGCCTTCACGGGCGCGAGGCCGCGCGAGGTCTCGACGCGGACGAAGTGCTTCATCGACACCGTCTCGCCGGCGCGAAAGAGCGTCCGGTCGAAGACCGTCGAGACACGCAGATCGGGCTCGGCGCCGCGCCCTGTCGGCACGTTGAAACGCCACGACTCGATCCCCTTCTGCCAGCTGCTGAAGACGAAGGCGACGTCGGTCGCGCCGCCCTTCGCATCGGCGCTGCGCGCGCTCACGAAGTAGCCGCTGTCGGCGACGCAGTGCTCGGGGTTCGGCTCGAGCGCGCGCGCGACGATGGCGAGCCCCCTGGCGTCGCTCCGTCCGTTCCAGAGCGGCTTGCCGTTGCAGTCGTTGACGACGACCTCGGCGCCTTCGACCGGCTTGCCGCGGTCGAGCGTCGTCACCCAGACGACGCTGTTCTCGCGGCCGAGCTTGAAGTGGACGCCGAGGTTGGTGACGAGGACGCCGGTGCGGACGAACATCGGCGCGCGCTTGTCGAGCAGCGACTGGCCGAGGCGCAGCGACTCGATCTCGACGACGTGATAGCCCGGCGCTGCGAGCGGGATGCCGACGACCTCGAACGGGCGCGGGTCGCCGCCGGCGAGCTGCGGCAGCTCGAGCCGCGCCGCGCCCGGCTCTTTGGCGAGCAGCGAGACCTCGCGCGTGCCGACGTTCTTCTCGACCCGCCGCTTGACGATGCGGCCCTTGGCGTTCTTCTCTTCCTCGACCGTGTACCAGTCGCGTTCGGGCAGGCCGAGCTCCTTCGCGGTCATCTGCGTCTCGTGGTACTTCTGCAGGCGCGCGTACCAGGCGAGGATGTCGGCATCGCTCTGCAGGCGCTTGACGCGGACCGAGCCGGCGCTCCCGGCCGGTGGGCTCGCGCCCGCGGTCGACTGGCTCGCGCCCGCGCTCGGCGCGCGCAGGTCGCCCTGGACGTGGCGCAGCGTCACCGGCAGCATCGCGTCGGCGTTGCGCTCGACGATGCCGAACGGCGCCGCTGCGAACTTGGCGATCGGCGGCGCGCTGCCGGTCTGCACCTTGAGCGGGAAGGCCGACGCGTTGGCGAGCGGCCGGCCGGCGTTGTCCTTGATCGTCGCCGGCATCTCGACGGCGAACGCGGCGTTCTCGGCGAGCGGCTTCGGGAACGCGATCTCGCTGACCTCGGTCGCCTTCTCGTCCTTGTCGAACACCGGCGCCAGCGGCTCGCCGGCGGCGGGGCGCAGGCGCACCTGAGCGGCGAGGTCGCGCGCGACCGGCGCGGTGAAACGAACGCTCATCGGCCGGATCGGCAGGCACGGCGCGTTGGCGCGCTCGCGCTCGCACGTGAACTCGGCGGTGAAGGCGGCGCGCACGGTGTAGCGGAAGCGCTGCTCGATCGTGCTGACGACCTTCGGGTTGCTCGCCGCGGCGATTCCCTTGCCCCAGACCAGACGCATCGCCGCGCCGTTCGGCAGGGGTCGCTCGCAGCGCGAGATCAAGGTCCGCTCGGCCTGCGCCTTGTCGATGCGGCGCGCCTTCAGGATCTGCGCGCGAACGTCGCCGCCGACGATCCTGAGCGCGAGGCGCTCGCCGATGCCCTCGACCTCGCACCATGCGTTGGCGAGGACGCTCGCGTCGACCGCCGGCCCGTTCAGGCGCAGCAGGAAGTGCTGATCCTCCTCGATCTCGCCGCCGCCGCCGGGTTGCATCGAGACGACCGCCGGGCCGCCGGTCGAGAACGCGAAGCGCGTCGCCCCCGTCAGCGCCGGCGCGCTCGCGCCGGCAGCGGCAGCGCTCGCGGCGCCGGCCTTCGGCGCCGGCTTCCAGTCGGCGCGAACCGTCGCCACGCAGCTCGCGCCCGGGCCGAGCGGCTCGCGAAAGTCGTACAGCCAGACGCGGTCGTTGGCCCAGCGGCCACTGCCGACGGGAACGCCGCCCAGGCAAGCGATCGCGACCGGATCGGCGAGGCGCGGGTCGCCGAACGCGACCACCGCCTCCGAGAACTTCACCGTCACCTGGCGCACTTGCGCGACCTCGCCCTGCGGCGTCATGGCGACGATCGAGACCGCAGATGCCGTGCCGGCCGCCAACGCGAAGACGGCGAACGCCAGCGCCCCGATGAGTCCCTTCATCACGCCCCCCGATGTGTGGCGCGAGTCTAAGAGTTGCCTGTGCGCGCGCCGCGAAGCGGGCGTGCGCTTTGTGCGAAGGAATTGCGAGCACCGCGGCGCGCGCCGCGGACGAAACGTGAGGGCGCCGTCAGCGCGTCGCGTGCTGGTCGGCGAGGATCTGCTTCCTCTGCACCTCGATCGCGCGCAGGCGCGAATCGAGCACCGAGGCGTCGATGAAATCGACCGGGCCGCCGCCGCGCGCCAGGCGCTGGCCGGCGCGCAGCCGATCGACCGCGCCGAGCAGATCGCCGAGCGCGTAGCGCGCCTCGGCCTCGGCGCGGATCGAGCGCAGGGGCACGCCGAGGCGGCCCCAGGTCTGGCCGAGGGCGCTCCAGGCGAGCGAATCGTCGGGGTGCACCGCGACCCAGGTCTGCAACGCCGAGGCGTTCGCCTTCAGGGCGGTGCTCTCGGGCGTGATCGTCGGCGTGGCGATCAGCGCGATCTGGGCGTCGAGCAAGAGGCTCGGCCGCGAGCCGTCGGTGGCGTACGCCTTCATCGTCTCGGCGGCCTGCGCCGGCGCGCCGCGATCGAGCTGCGACTGTGCCTGCATCAACACGACTGCGCGCTCGGCGCGCGCGCTGCTGTTGGGGCTGGCGCGAACGATCGCCAGCGCGCCGGCGAACGCCGTGTCGGCACGCGCCCAGTCGCGCAACAGGCTCGAGGCGAGCGCGCTCTCCGAGAGCGCGCGCAGCTTGTCGGCGGCATTGCCCTCGCGGTCGGCATCGCGCGATTGCCAGCGGCGCAGCGCGTCGACGCGCGGGTCCATGAGGACGCGGGCGCGCGCCTGCGCGACCGTGTGCTCGAGGACGCTGACGCGCGGCGCCGCGGTGCCGATGCCGGCACGCGCGCGCGCCTCGCCGATTCGCTCGACCGTGAGCGGGTGGGTGCGCAGGTACGGAAAGCCGCCGAAGTCGTTCAGCCGCATCGACGCGTCCATCTTCTCGAACATCGCCGCCATGCCGCCGGGCGCGAAGCCCGCCGAGGTCATGACCTGGAAGCCGACCCGGTCGGCCTCGCGCTCGACCTCGCGCGAGAAGTTGAGCTGGCCCTGGAGCGTCCCCGCCTGCGTGCCGGCGACGACCGCGCTCATCGCGTCGGGGCTGCGGCTGCGCGACGCCGCGATCAGGCCGAGGACGAGCGCCGCCAGGCCGACCAGCGAGCGCTTCGAATCGCCCGAGATGCTGCGCGCGATGTGGCGCTGCGAGACGTGCGACATCTCGTGGGCGAGCACCGACGCGAGCTCGTCGCGCGTCGCCGTGATCGCGATCAGGCCGAGGTGGACGCCGACGAAGCCGCCCGGCAGGGCGAACGCGTTGACGCTCGGATCGCGGACCAGGAACGGCTCCCACGCGAAGCGCTGGTCGATGTCGGCGGTGATGTTGCCGAGCGAGCGCGACGCGGCGACGAGCGGCCGCCAGACGGTCTCGAGGTATTCGAGCAGGAGCGGGTCGTCGATGTAGTCGGGATCGACGTGGATCTCGCGCATGATCTCGTCGCCGAGCTTCCTCTCGGTGCCGACGGTGAAGTCGGCCGAGTCGGTGTCGCCGAGCGCGGGCAGCTTGCTCTGCGCGCCGGCGGCGCTCCACGAGCCCGGGCCGGCGAGGGTCAGCGCGCAGGCGAGCGCCGCGGCGACGGCGCTGCGCCACGAGCGCCGTCTCGCTTCGGCCATCGGTCCACGGGAACGGGGAGTCATGGAAGATCGCGTTGCTGCGAGCGGGCCGGAGCGGATGCGGCCGGCCTCTCGCCTCGTATGATGCAACGGAAACATTTCCC